>NZ_SNWS01000005.1:0-424106 GCF_004362255.1 Kribbella sp. VKM Ac-2571 | reverse complement strand
CGAGCGACCGACCTAGACCGTCACCCCGGCTCCCGCCGAGTCCCAACAGCAAGCACCATATCGGTGCCCACAGCAAGGATGGTGCCCTAGTGACCAAGCTCGACCTGACCGTATCCGGGCCGGATCTGACCGAGGCGTTGGTGAACGTCTCCTCGGTCAGTGGGACGGAGGAAAAGCTCGCGGACATGGTCGAGGCGGCGCTCTCGGCGTACCCGCATCTCAAGGTCTTCCGGCACGGCAACACCGTCGTCGCCCGCACTGATCTGGGCCGCGCCGAGCGGGTCGTCCTCGCCGGTCATCTCGACACCGTGCCGCTCAACGACAACCTCCCGGCCCGCCGCGCCGACGGTCTGATCCACGGGCTCGGCGCGTGCGACATGAAGGGCGGCGTCGCGGTCGGACTGCGCCTCGCCGCGACTCTCGCCGAACCGAACCGGGACGTCACGTACGTGTTCTACGACTGCGAGGAGATCGAGGCCGAGCGGAACGGTCTGTTCAAGCTGACCCGCTCGAACCCGGAGCTGCTCGAGGGCGCGTTCGCGGTCGTGATGGAGCCGTCCAACGCGGTCGTCGAGGCCGGCTGTCAAGGCACGATGCGGATCGAGGTCACCACCCGCGGCGAGCGGGCGCACTCGGCCCGCTCCTGGATGGGCAGCAACGCGATCCACGCCGCGGGCGGGGTGCTCGCGCGACTGGCGGCGTACGAGCCGCGCCGGGTGCCGATCGACGGGCTCGAGTACCGCGAGGGGCTGAACGCGGTGGCGATCACGGGCGGCGTCGCGGGCAACGTCGTACCGGATCTGTGCACGGTTAGCATCAACTACCGCTTCGCGCCGAACCGGTCCGAGGCGGAGGCCGAGGCGCACCTGCGTGAGGTCTTCGAGGGGTACGACGTGACTGTGACGGACTCTGCTCCGGGCGGGCTGCCGGGGCTCGAGCGACCGGCCGCGGCGGCGTTCCTGCAGGTGGTGGGCGGGGAGCCGCAGCCGAAGTTCGGGTGGACCGACGTCGCGCGGTTCACGCTGCTCGGCGTACCAGCCGTGAACTACGGGCCGGGCGATCCGCTGTACGCGCACAAGCAGGACGAGTTCGTGCCCGAGGCCGAGATCGAGCTGTGTGAACAGCGGCTGAGGAGTTGGTTGACAGACCGCGCGTAGCCCGGCCCGATTACCGCTCAGGCAATAACCTGGAGGTATGTCAGAACCATCGATCCACCCCGACCGTCCGGTCGGCCAGCAGCAGCGCGGGCCGGTCACGATGCGGCGCAACCAGGTGCAGCAGTCCACGTCCGAGCAGCGGCTGCTGGACAGTCGCGGGCCGTCGGACTGGGTGCACACCGACCCGTGGCGGGTGCTGCGGATCCAGTCGGAGTTCATCGAGGGCTTCGGCATGCTGGCGGAGCTGGGCGCGGCGATCAGCGTGTTCGGGTCGGCGCGGACCAAGGTGGACGACCCGATGTACGCCGCCGCGGAGGAGTTCGGGCGGAAGCTGGTCGAGGCGGGATACGCCGTGATCACCGGCGGCGGACCGGGTGTGATGGAGGCCGCGAACAAGGGCGCGTCCGAGGCCGGCGGGGTGTCGGTCGGGCTCGGTATCGAACTGCCCTTCGAGAACGGCCTGAACGAGTGGGTCGACATCGGGATGAACTTCCGGTACTTCTTCACCCGGAAGACGATGTTCGTGAAGTACGCCCAGGGGTTCGTGGTGATGCCGGGCGGGTTCGGCACGCTGGACGAGATGTTCGAGGCGCTCACGCTGGCGCAGACCCGGAAGGTCACGTCGTTCCCGGTCGTCCTGTTCGGTACGTCGTACTGGGGCGGGCTGGTCGACTGGCTGCGTACGACGATGCTCGAGGACGGGAAGATCTCGGCCGCCGACCTGGAGATGTTCGTTGTCACGGACGACGTCGACGAGGCGATCAGCTACATCGTGAAGGCCGGCGAACTCGCGGACGAAGCCGCCGAGGAAGCCGCCGCCGAGGCCGCCCGAGAGGTCGACACGACGAACACCCCGCCCTCCCGAACCCACCGCCTCGGCTCCGACGGGAGCTGAAATACCCGGGGGTTTTCGCGGTTGACTCGTCCGGCATGGCACGATCGGTCCCGTGATGTGGTTCTTCGGGCTGATCGTGGTGCTGTTGATCGGGGCTGTCGCGGTAGTGGCCTCGGGTCGTTGGGGTGCCATGAGCACGGCGTACGACGACCGGCCCGACATGACCGTGCCGGCGCGGCAGGCGCTCACGGCGACCGATATCGAGTCGGCGCGGTTCGCGGTCGGGGTGCGCGGCTACCGGATGGACGAGGTCGACACGCTGCTCGAACGGGTCGCGAAGGAGGTCGCCGAGCGCGATCGCCGGATCGCCGACCTGGAGCGTGCTGTCGCACCGATCGTCGAGGCGCCGGACGGGCACGGGTTCAGCTCCCGTCCGTACGACCCGGCCGAGTTCGAGGACACCGGCACCCAGCCGCCGATCCTGGTCGGCGGGCCGGACCCCGTCACCCGGCCCAAGCCGGCAGACGAGCCCACCGACCCCACCGACGCAGAGGACACCGCCCAGCCGAGCGACACGCCGGAGCCCGCCGAAGCCGCAGGAGCCCCGGGAGTCGCCGGAGCTGCAGGAGCCCCGGACGTCCCCGGAACTGCGGGAGCCGCCGGAGCCGCGGGGGTTGCCGGGGGAGCTGAGTCTTTGCGGTCTGACGGTGGTGCGGAGTCGATCGCGGGAGGCGAGGCGTCGGAGGCTCGGGACAGTACGTCGTCTGTCGCGCCCGTGGGTTCGGGTGCTTCCTCGTCCGGTGGCGAGGAGGAGGACGACGAGCATGAGACGACTGAGCTGCCGCGGGCGGTCCAGGCAGCAGCCGAGGAGTACGAGCGCCTGCAGGCCGAGGCCCGCGCCGTACTCGAAGCTCAGTCCCAGCCGGTGACGCCACGCCGCAAGCCCGCCCCGCCTCAGCAAACCCCCGCTCAGCAGCCCCAGCAGGACGCAACTCCCGCAGAAGCTCCCGTCGAGGCGCCTGCCACGCACTGGACGCAGCAGCCGCCGCAGGAAGCCCAGGAGCAGACCCAGCCGCAGAAGCCGGAGCAGGCTCGGCAGGAGACGCCTGAGGCGCCAAAGGCGGAGGGTAATGGTGCGGCTGGGGATGGGGACGAGGAGGGATGGCGGTTCTGGCCGCCTGCGGATCAGCAGGGTGAAGGGGCGTACCAGCGCCCTAGCTGATGGACGCGACGAGGAGTTGTCACGCGGAGGCGTCTGTCGAGTTGCGGCTGGCGCCTGAGGTTGCCTGGGACGTGGTGATGGACTGGGAGCGCCAGTCCCGCTGGATGCTGTTCACGCGCGTCTGGGGGACGGAGAACGGCGGCGTCGGCGTCGGTGGGGGAGTCGCGGCGCGGACTTCTGTCGGTGGCGTCGGGTTCACTGACGACATGGTCATCACACACTGGGATCCACCGCGCGAGTGCACGGTGAAACATCTCGGGAAGCTCGTCCGCGGCACCGGGACGTTCGCCATCGAGCCGGCAGTGTTGAGCGGCGTCGACCGCGGGACGTCGGTCCGCGGCAGCACGTTCACCTGGTCCGAGGACGTCGTACCGCCGCTCGGTCGCCTGGGCGCGTTCGCCTGGCCGGTGGTGCGACCGGCGTTCGAAGCGATGATGCGGATCTCGCTCAAGCGCCTCGTCAAGGAGGCTGACGCATGACGGTCGTCGGACCGGACGGGCAACCGCGCTGCGGATGGGCGACGTCCGCACCGGAGTACGTCGAATATCACGACACCGAGTGGGGCAAGGAGATCCGCGACGATGTCGCGCTGTTCGAGCGCCTGACCCTCGAGGGGTTCCAGTCGGGCCTGTCGTGGATCACGATCCTGCGCAAACGGGAGAACTTCCGGGCCGCGTTCGCGCACTTCGATCCGGAGACGATCGCGAAGTACGACGACGCGGATTTCGAGCGCCTGATGGCCGATCCGGGCATCGTCCGTAACCGGTTGAAGATCAACGCGACGATCTCCAACGCCCGCGCGCTGCTCGACCTGGCCGAAGGTGAGTTCACCGAGCTGCTCTGGTCGTTCCGGCCCGCGAAGCACGCCGCCCCGAAGACGCTCGCCGACGTACCGGCCACGACACCGGAGTCCGTGGCGATGTCGAAGGCCTTGAAGAAGAAGGGTTTCGTCTTCGTCGGACCCACCACGGCGTACGCGTTGATGCAGGCCACCGGCATCGTGAACGACCACTTGAAGACCTGTATAGCCCGGTAATCCGCGTGCACGTGCAGAAGCCTTTTGCAGATGCAAAAGGTACTTTGGCGGAAACAAAAGACAAACGGCTGAACGAGTTGTGCTTCGGGCACTGAACGTGATGAGGTGTTCAGCGGGCTCCCCGACTGTCAGGTGGTTGTCCGGCCGTGACTCGCCCGGCCGGAACGCGGTCGTGGAGCCCACCAAACGTTCTACGGGTGTTGGTTCGCGCCGTCCGTGGTGAAGGTCGTCCGGAACACATCGGTGCCGGTCAGACCGGACAGTTGGGTGCCGGCGGACGTCGTGGTGAGGTACAGATTCGCTTCGGCGTAAGCATCTGCCGCGTCGTCGTCCGCCGTACCGAACTGTCGCGTCCAGCTGCGCGCGTGGTCGGGCGAGTACTTCGTCAGTACGCCGTCGAACTTGCCCAGTGGGGTCGCCAACGATCCGTCCGTGAAGCCGCCGACGTACAGCGCACCACCCGCATCTACCGCCACCGCGGCGCCCTTGTCGTTTCCGGTCGTGCCGAACTGGTCCCGCCACGTCAGTACGCCGTCCGCGTCGGCACGAGCGACCAGGATGTCCTTGTCGCCGATCAACGTGCCCGCGAAATCGCCTGCCGTGTAGCCGGTCAGACAGACACCGCCCGCCGGATCCGGCGCGACGTCCCACACCTCGTCGGACGCTGCGGTGCCGAACTGTTTCGTCCACACCGGATCGCCGTCGGCCGAGTAGCGCGCGAGGAAACCGTCGATGCCGCCGGCCGAGGTACCGAGTTCGCCGGCCGTCATCCCGCCCAGATAGACCGCGCCGCCCGAGACCGCGACGGACATGCCCTTGTCCTCGCCCGCGCTGCCGGTCTGGCGTAACCACACCTGCTTTCCGTTGGCATCGAGCCGCGCCACGAACACGTCCTTGTCGCCCTGATTCGGTCCGCCCAGAGCGCCCTTCGTATAGCCGCCGACGTACACCGCGGTCCCGTCGACAGCCAGCGAGTAGCTCCGATCCGCGATTCCCGGTACGCCGAACTGTGTGAGCCACCGGCGATTCCCGTCAGCGTCGTACTGCGCCGCGAACGCATCGTCCGTGGCGTTCCCCGCATGCGCGCTGTCCAGATCGCCGTTCGTGTAACCGGTCACCAGGACCCGCCCGTCCGCGTCCACAGCGACGCCGTACGCGCGCTCCGTCCCCCCGGTCCCCAGCGATCGCGTCCACTCGCGCGACCCGTCGGCGCGATACTTGATCAGTGCGACATCCGTGCCGCCGGCGTACGGCTGTCCGTCCAGTGCGCCGGCTGCGGCGACCGCCTGGTAAACGTTGCCTGAGGCATCTGTTGCGATTCCGCCGGCGCGGTCCTCGCCCGCCGTACCGGTGATCGTGGCCTGCATGGGTGTGGCGGGCGGCTTCCCGAGGTACTGGAAGATGTACTTCGCGCCTTCGGCGAATGTCGGCCCCCAGACGTCCCAGTCGTGCCCGCCGTCGACGACCCGGAACTCCGACGTGAGGGTCGACACTCGCGCCGCCTGGTTGAACACCACGTGCGTCTCGAAGTCGAGGTCGTGAGTGGCGTCGATCGGCTTCGGGTTCTTGTACTCGTCGTCGCCGACCGCGAGGAACAGATGCGACTGCAGCCCGGTCGCCGCGAACGACTTCAGCGCGGCCGGCCAGTTCAGCTTCAGGTACGTCGACTCGACGAACGGGTCCTTGCCCTTGCCGAAGGCACCGAAATCGCGGGTGCTCGAATCGCTCGGCGGCAGCGGGAAGTACACGGCCGGGCTGAGGGCGATCGCCGCGCCGAAGATCTCCGGGTGCGCCAGCGAGTAGCGGAGCGCGCCGGCGCCGCCCATCGAGTAGCCGGCGACCGCCCGGCCGGTGCGGTCCGCGATCGTGCGGTACGTCGCGTCGATCTGCGGCACGAGATCCTTGAAGAACGCGGTCTCGACCGGTCGTCCCGGATCGGTGCCTTGATACGCCGAGTCGACGTACCAGCTGGCGCGGCTGCTCCAGGGAGCGTCCGGCATGATCGCGATCGTCGGCGGGATCTCGCCGCTGCCGATCAGCTCGTCCAAGCGGCTCTTGACCTGCGTCCACGCGCTCATGGAGTCGCCGCGCCCGTGCAGTAGGTAGATGACCGGGTAGCGCCGGTCCGACGCGTCGTACCCGGCCGGCAGGTAGACGTTGTAGTTGATGTCCTCACCGAGCGTCGCCGACCGCACGGCGGCCGGCTTGATGACACCCGGCTCGACGGTCGGCGCGGCAGTGGATCCAGGGACGACGAGACTCCCGACGAGCGTGGCAGCGGTCAGGGCAGGCAGCAGCAGTTTCCTCACACGACAGGTTGTAATCGCTTACGTAAACGATTACAAGACCTGGCGAGGCGGCATGGGCGGGGATGCTGTCGGGGGTGCACCGGCGTGGCGGGTGCGGTGAACAGGTTATTGCCTGTGCACCGCCCCCAGTTCCTGTGCACCGCCCCAGTTCCTGTGCACCGCCCCAGTTCCTGTGCACCGCCCCAGTTCTTGTGCACGCCCGCGGTGGATGGTGGGCGGTGGTGGTGGGTTAGCGGCCGGTGAAGGTGGGCTTTTGTTTGGCTACGAAGGAGGTGACTGCGTTGTGGTGGTCTTCGGTGGAGCCGGTGAGTTGCATCTTGCCGGCCTCGAAGACCAGGGCCTCGGCGAGGGTGTGGCTTGCCGAGTAGCCGAGGGACTGGCGGACGGCGCCGTACGCGACGGTGGGGCCGGCCGCGAGTTTGGCGGCCAGCTCAGCGGCCGCGGTCTGCAGGTCCGCGGCGGGGACGACCGAGGTGGCGAGGCCGAGGTCGAGGGATTCGGCGGCGGGCACGGTGCGGGGGAAGTAGAGCAGTTCGAGTGCCTTCGCGTGGCCGATCAGGCGGGGGAGGGTCCACGAGATTCCGGTGTCGCAGGACAGTGCGATGCCGGTGAAGGCGAGGTTGAAGCCCGCGGTGTCGGCCACGACCCGGAAGTCGCACGCGAACGCCATTGACGCGCCGGCCCCGGCCGCCACACCGTTCACGGCCGCGATCACCGGCTTCGGCATCTCCGCGAGCGCGAGCGCGATCGGCGCGAAGTGGTCCGGCACCGTGCTCCACAGCGCCGCCTGGTCGTTTGCCTGCAGCAACCCGATGTGCTCCTTCAGGTCCTGCCCGACACAGAACGCCCGGCCGGTCCCGGTCAGTACGACGACGCGCACGGCCGGATCGTCGCCGGCGGCAAGGACCGTGTCACGGAGCAGTACCTTGGTCGGCGTGTCGAGCGCGTTCATCGCGTCCGGCCGATTGAGCGTGATGGTCGCGACACCCTCGGATACGGCGTACGTGACGGGATCACTCATCGTGGTCAGCTCCTTGACTGTCAGTGAGATTTTCAGTGCTGTGTCAGGCAGTCGTCGACGAAACGCCCGGCCGCGGGGCCCAATCGTTCCGCATGGAAATCGAAGAACGCGGCCGCCTTCGTGCCCGACCAGTCGGCCGGCAGCAGCTCGTCCGGAAGCCCCGGATCCCGGAACAGGAACTTGCGCCACTCGTGCACCAGTTCCGACCGTACGGCGAACGCCTGCTCGTCGCTCGTCTCCGTGCCGGCGGCGTCCACCAGGGCCTTCGCCTCGATCAGCCAGGCGTCGTACGACGCGCCGAGCTCGTCGAGTTTCCAGACCCGCCGGGCGAACTCGACCGCGCCGGCGTCGATCGGGGCCCGGAACCGGTCCGCGGCGATGCCCTCCACGCCGAGGATCTGGTCCACCTCGGCGTCGTTGCGCAGTCCGACCCAGGCGCCGTCGGACAGCGGAGCCCAACCCAGAAAGGAAAGTTGGCTCGCCAACTGCTCGCGGCGCCGGGCGTTCGGGACCTCGCGGAGAATGCCCAGGTGCCAGTGCCGGTCCCAGTCGCCCGGCCCGTCGGAACCGGTCGCCACCGGGGTGCCGTCCGGCGCGGTCCGGTAGATCCGGGCGGCGGCGTCGTCGAGCCGGCGACGCGCCCGGGACGTCAGCGCGTATCCGGGCTGGCCGTCGATCCGGGCAGGCTCCAGCCAGCCCTGCCGGACCATGCGGGACACGGCGGTCCGGACCGCGGGCGGGTGGACCCCGAGCGGTGCGAGCAGCCTGACGAGAGCCGCGACCGGAGCCTGCGCACCTCGCGCGCGCAGGTGGTCGCCGTACAGGTCGAAGAGGGCTGAACGGGCGTGCACAAGACTCGAGTCTGCCGTATGGTGCACGGCTCTGGCCTGTGATCGGGAATAATGGGGGCTGACACACACCGATACACACTGCGATACGCGCCGACGGCGCATCACCGCAACGGCGCCGGCGACGGTCCCCCGCGCGGTGTCGTCGCTCAACACCGACACTGGGAAGGGGTGCGCGCATGGCGGCGATGAAGCCGCGGACGGGCGATGGTCCGCTCGAGGTCACCAAGGAGGGCCGCGGGATCGTGATGCGGGTTCCGCTCGAGGGCGGCGGTCGGCTCGTCGTCGAGCTCAACGCCGACGAAGCGACCGAGCTCGGCAACGCACTGCAGGCCGTCGTCGGCTGATCACATCCTCCGGGGGTGTCAGCTTGCCCCCTGCCTACATCATTCCGACCCCGGTGGGTGCCCGTAGAGGGCGTCTCAGGACTCTGCGCCTGTTGCGCAGAGTCCCGAGACACCCTCTTTGCGGCACCGGCCGGGGTCGTTACGGTTGTGCAGCTTCTATCTGATCAAACAGTGAGGTTCGACCCAGTGGCTCGCCGCAGTAGTTCGTCTCCTTTTCCCAGTCTTCCGGTTGTCGCGTGGCAGCCGGGTCTGCCGGTGCACGGGTCGTCGACGTGGGTTGTCGTCGTCGGCGAGGAGGACGGTTTGCCGGCCGCCGCGAAGGAGGCCGGCGGGCGGCTCGGCGTCGACCTCGACCGGCTTCTCGAGGTGCAGCGCGCGACCGGGTTCACCCCGTCCGCCGGTGCGACCGCGGCGTACCCGCTGCTGACCGGTGAGGTGACCGAGGTCCTGCTGGTCGGGGCCGGTGCGGGAAGCGCCAAGGAGCTGCGACACGCCGGTGCGGCGATCGCGCGGTTCGGGCGCGGTAAGGACGAGCTCACCACTGTCGTTGCCGAGGGCATCGATGATGCGGCGCTGCAGGCGTTCGCGGAGGGCGTCGTGCTCGGCTCGTTCTCGTACACGCAGAAGACGGTTGACGCGGGCAAGCCGGCCGTCGGCACCGTCACGCTGACCGATGGAACCGCGGACACCCGGCAGCCGGTGATCGACCGCGGTGTCGTGATCGGCCGCACCGGCTGGCTGGCGCGACAGCTCGCGATCACCCCGTCGAACGAGAAGGACCCGTCCTGGCTGGCCGCGCGCGCGACCGAGGTGGCCGCCGCGACCGGTCTCGAGGTGACGGTCTGGGACGAGAAGAAGCTCGCCGCGGACGGGTTCGGCGGCATCCTCGCGGTCGGCCAGGGCTCGACCCGCCCGCCGCGGCTGATCCGGCTCGACTACGTGCCGAAGGGCGCGACCAAGAAGACGCCGTACGTCGTGCTTGTCGGCAAGGGCATCACCTACGACACCGGCGGCCTGTCGCTGAAGCCGCGCGACGGCATGGTGTCGATGAAGCGCGACATGACCGGCGGCGGCTCGGTGATCGCCACGATGTCGGCGCTGCGCGACCTCGGGGCGAACGTCCGCGTGACCGGCCTGGTGTGCGCCGCGGAGAACATGCCGTCCGGTACGGCGTACCGCCCGGACGATGTGATCCGGCACTTCGGCGGCCGCACCACCGAGGTGAAGAACACCGACGCCGAGGGCCGTCTGGTGCTCGCCGACGGACTCGCGTACGCCGTCCAGGAGCTGAAGCCCGACGTACTCGTCGACATTGCCACGCTCACCGGCGCGATCAAGGTCTCGCTCGGTGCGATGCTGTACGGCGGGATGTTCGCGACCGACGACGCGCTGGCCGACAACCTCGCGGACGCCGGCCGGGTGTCCGGCGAGGAACTGTGGCGGATGCCGCTGCCGGCCGAGTACGAGGACCTGATCTCGACGCCGATCGCCGACTCGGTGAACAGCTCGAAGGGCCCGGGCTCGATCACCGCGGCCCTGTTCCTGAAGGCGTTCACGGGCGACCTCCCGTGGGCGCACCTCGACCTGTCGTCGATCGCGGAGTCCCCGGCCGACCGCTTCGAGTACTCCACCGGCGCAACCGGCGCCGGCGCCCGCCTACTCAGCACCTGGCTCGCCTCCGACACCCCGACCTCCGGCATCGGCTAACCGCCCCTCCGCGCCCGCCCTCGCACGCTCGCATTTCGTGGGTTGGCGTCCGACATGCAGGGTTTGCGCACCAGATCTCGGACGCAAACCCAGCATCTGATGGGTGAACCCACGAGAGGGATATCCACAGATTGCGGTGATGGGCAGCGGGGGAGTGGATCGGGGCCCGATGCTGGTGGGGTGAATCCTCGACTGAAGACGATCGCGGCCGGGCAGGGCGGGGTGGTCAGCAGGGCGCAGGCGATGAGCGCCGGTTACACCCGGGAGCAGATCAATCGGCGGCTGGGCGACGGACGCTGGGAGCGGATTCGGTATGGGCAGTACGCCGAGCGCACAGACCTGCACGACCTGCCGGCCTGGGAACGCGATGTCCTCCGGCATCGGCGCCTGGTCCACGCCGCGGTGAACTCCATGCGCCCGGGATCCGCGGTCGTGAGTCACCACAGCGCACTTGTCATGCACGGCGTACCGGTTTGGCGGGCTGACCTGTCCGAGGTCCAGTTGACGCGTACAGCCGGCCTGCGGAGCGGACCGAAGACCGGTGTGCGTCACCACCGATCGAGGCTCGGCGCTTCGGACGTGACGTTCGTCGCCGGGCTCGCCGTGACTGCGTTGGCCCGGGCAGTGGTCGAGGTTGCCGGTACGTCGTCGTTCGAGGCGGCGGTTGTCAGCGCCGACGCGGCGTTCCGCCGACCGGAGGTGAGTGCGGACGACCTGCTGCGGCTGCGCGAGGTTACGCACAACTGGCCGGGCGGCCCCGGGATTCGTGCGGTGCTCGACTTCGCCGATCCGCTGGCCGAGTCCGTCGGCGAGACCCGGCTGCGCGTCCTCATCCACAACGAGGGTCTGCCGGTGCCGGTCCTGCAGGCGGAGTTCACCGACGTCGACGGCTTCATCGGACGCGTGGACTTTTATTTTCCCGAGCACAACACGGTTGTCGAGTTCGACGGCCTGGCGAAGTACGGCGAGGGGACACGGGAGGCCCTGATCCGCGAAAAGCTGCGCGAAGACCGCCTCCGCGCCCTGGGGCTGGAGATCGTCCGGATCACCTGGGCAGACCTCGATCATCCGGCCCGTACGGCGATGCGCATCCGGCAGGCGTTCGCCCGCGCGCGCCGTACCCCGCTCGCCGGCTGACCCCGACGCCGGCCGCCGAACCGCCCGTGCTCCGGCGCCCCGCGCCTTTCATGGGTTGGCGTCCGAGATGCAGGGTTTGCGTTCGAGATCTCGGACGCCCACCCTGCATCTGGTGGGTGGACCCACGAGAGTGCGCTACCTGAACTGCGTGCAGAGGAAGTCGATGACTCGGTCGCGGGCCGGCTTGGCTTGGGGGACTAGGCCGGGGAGGCTGATGAAGGCGTGGCCGGCCTTGGGGTGCTCGCTCATCTCGACGGCGGTGCCTGCGGCTCGGAGTTCATCGGCGTACACCCGGCCGTGGTCTGCGACCGGGTCGAGGACCGGGATCACCACCAGCGTGGGAGGCAGCCCGGCCAAGTCGGCGTACCGCGGTGACAGTGCTCGCGCGTCGGTTCCTTCCGGTACGGCGAGTTGCCGGAAGAACTCGATGCCGGCGCGGGTGAGCGTCGGCGTGTCGGCGTACTGGGTCGCGGACTCGTAGTCGAGAGCGGTCGAGGTCACGTCGACGCACGGGTTGATGAGCACCTGGGCCCGTAGCGACAGGCCCGTGTCGCGGGCTCGTAGTGCGGACAGGGCTGCCACCATCGAGCCCGCGCTCTCGCCGGCGACGGCCACCCGGGACGGGTCGATTCCCCATTCGTTGGCGTGCTGGAAGACGTACCGTAGGACGTCCCAACCGTCGTCGACGATCGCCGCGAGCGGGGTCTCGTGGTTCATCAGTCGGTGCTCGACGGACACGACCACAGCCGATGCCCGTGCGGCGATGTGGCTGTTGATCCAGTCGCATTGCACAGCTGTCCCGGTGTAGCCGCCGCCGTGCACATGAAGTACCAGCGGAAGCTTGTGTGCTCCTGCCTGCTTCGGCCGGTGGACCCGAACGCGGATGGTGCGATCCGCGAGCGGGACCTGTTGCCAGTCGATCGTGACGCCCGCGTGCGGACGGCCGGTGATGAGGCGGGCGAGGCGGGAGTTGACGATGCGGCTCTGGACCTCGCCGAACTTCACGAGGTCCGCAGGCGACATCGTCCGGTAGTCGGGCTCCTTGCGCAGGGAGTACACCAGCCGGATGCCGAGCGGCGGCCGGTGCGGGGTGGCAGAGGTGGTGGTGGCGGTCTTGAGCATCGGGCATCGTCCTGACGTTGCGGGTTTCGCTACGACTAGTATCGATACCGACGGTAGCATAACTGGCTATGCTGTGCCGATGGCTTCCCCGACACGACCGCCCGGCCGGCCCCGTTCCAGCGTCGACGCGGAGGTGTTCGCGGCGACGCTGCGGACGGTTCACGAGCTCGGGTACACGCGGGCCACGGTCGACCGGATCGCCGCGGCGGCCGGGGTCGCGAAGACGACGATCTACCGGCGCTGGCCGTCCAAGGGCGCGCTCGTCACCGCCTGCCTGGTGGATGCCTTCGGCCCCCTCCCGTTGACAGGCCGTGATCGCGAGGAGGACCTGGCCGCCGCGGTCCGGTTCGGCGCGCGGCGGATCGCGGAGCCTGGGGTCGCGGCGGCGTTCGCCGGGGTGTTCACCGACGCGATCGGCGATCCCGGCCTGCGCGAGATCCTTTCCACGCAGCTCCAGGACCCGTACCGCCAGGTGCTGACCGAGGTGCTCGGTCTGTCCGAGCAGCGGGTCCTGTTCTTCATCGACGTCGTCATCGGAACCCTGCTGCACCGGATGGGTATGACCGGCGAACCGATGGTCGAGTCCGACGTCGACGCCCTCATCCAGATGCTCCAGCGCGAACTCCGCTAGCTCTCCGGAACATTTGTTGCGCCAGGCGGCAGAAAAGTTCCGGAAAGCGGGGATCAGGCGCCGATCGTGTCGAGTTCGGTGATGGCGTCGGTGGGGAGGATCAGGTCGCGGGCGGCGATGTTTTCGCGGAGGTGGGCCAGGGACGACGTACCGGGGATGACGACGCTGGTGGCGGAGCGCTGGAGGAGCCAGGCGAGGGCGACCTGCTGCGGGGTCGCGTCCAGACGGGCGGCGACCTTCGCCAGTGTCTCGGACTGCAGCGGGGTGAATCCGCCGAGCGGGAAGAACGACGCGAACGCGATGTTGTGCTCCGCGGCGTACTCGACCACGTCGTCGTCATCGCGGTTCACCAGGTTGTACAGGTTCTGGATGGTCACGATCGGCGCGATCGCCTGGGCCTCGCGGATCTGCGGGATCGTCACGCTGCTCAGACCGAGGTGCTTGATGAGGCCCTGCTGCTGGAGCTCGGCCAGCGCGGTGAACGACTCCGCGATCGACTCCTCGCTGTGGCCTTCGTGCGCCATGCTGCGGAGGTTGACCACGTCGAGTACGTCGAGGCCGAGGTGATCGAGGTTGGCGTGGACCTGGGCGCGCAGCGCGTCCGGTGAGAGGTCCGGGATCCACGAGGCGTCGTCGCCGCGCCGGGCGCCGACCTTGGTGACCAGGACCAGGTCCTCCGGGTACGGGTGCAGTGCCTCCTTGATGATCTCGTTGACCACCGTCGGCCCGTAGAAGTCGCTGGTGTCGATGTGGGTGACGCCGAGTGCGACGGCTTCGCGCAGTACGGCGATCGCCTGGTCGCGGTCCTTGGGCGGTCCGAAGACGCCCGGGCCGGCGAGTTGCATCGCGCCGTACCCCATCCGGGTGATGGTGAGGTCCTCGGCGAGGGTGATCGTTGAGTTCGTCATGTCTCCACTGTTCGCCGGCGCGCGCGGAACAGGGAGTGCCTCGCTGTTCCTGGGAATGACAGGACCTAGGCTGCGTCAGGCCCAGCGAGCATAGGCCCGGATGATTTCCGGGTACGCCGCGAACGCCGTACCCGTATGGTCGACGGCACCCATCGAATGCACGGTCACGTCCGCGCCGCGCTTGTGCAGGGACGCGGCGCACGAGTCGGCGTTGGAGGCGACCACGTCGGTGTCCTTCGTCCCGCTGTAGAGGTGCACCGGCACCCGCGGAGTCCAGTCCCGGCAGATCTGATCGGCCTCCCGCAGGGCCCGCAGGAACCGTCCGCTCGGGTGCTGGAGTTTCGCTGCGAACTCCGGCGTGAACAGCTTCTCCGGCGAGTCCGGGAGCCCGGTCACGATCTCCTCGAAGGTGTGCGTGCCGTCGAACAGCCCTTCGACGGTCGACGCGTACGGCGCCTGGAAGGCCTCGCGCGGATCGTCGTACAACCCGACGGTCCGGTTCCACGCGGTCACGAAGTACCCGAGGTAGAAGGTCGCCGTCGGCGGGATGACGCGCCCGTCGAACGCCGCCGGGAGCTCCTCGCCGAGCAGGTCGTACGGTCCCGCGACGGCCCGGATCTCGCCGAGCCGGAACGGCCCGACCTGCCCACGGCTCAATGCGCGCCCGAAGGCCAGCGACGCTCGCCCGCCCTGCGAGAACCCGGTCACCAGCACGTCCCGCTTCAGCGCGACTCCGTGCCTGGCCGCGAACGTCCGCGCCGCGAGCAGCAGATCGGCCGACGCCGAGGTTTCGGTCTTCGTGTCGAGGTACGGATGGAGGCCCGGCCCTGACCCCAGACCGAGGTAGTCCGGTGCCACGCCGACCAGTCCCTGACCCGCGAACAGAGCCGTGACGAGCCGATCCGTCGAGGTGTCGTCGATGGATCCGGCGTCCACCTTGGTCGCGCTGGTCCCGTGCAGGTACTCCGCGACGGTCAGCGCACCCCGGCGTCCGTCCGGCAGTACGACGATCCCGCTCGCCGTCGTCGGCCGTCCGCTCGGGTCGACCGTCCGATAGATCAAGCGGTACGCCGTGACGCCGTACGCCGCAGGTGGTGTGCCAGGGAAGTCAGCGGCTGCCGCGTTGAGCTGAGCTGCTGTCAGCTGTGCAATCGGCGTGGCTGAGACCAGCGCGCCGTGCACACCGGCGACGGCAGCCTCGGAAAGCGTCACCTGCTGAACCGTGCTGACGGCGGACGAGGGGAGCGTCGGCTGGTGGACCGCGCCGAAGGCGGACAGCGGGAAGGTGAGTAGGGCGCCGGTTGCGAGGGTGGCGGCGACGGTCTTCGTCAGGCGAGAAGTCATACCTCAACTCAACCGCCGCCGGCGCGATCCCAGAATGGTGCCGAGCCCCGAACGAGGGTGGGGTTTCCCCTACCCGAGCAGGCTGTTGTACAGCTCGACGGTGCGTTGCGCGACGGCGTCCCAGCCGAACTCGGAGACCGCGCGGCGCCGCCCGGCCTTACCCATCGCGTCAGCTCGCGAAGGATCGGCGACCAGCGCGTTGATCCCGTCCGCGAGACCGCGTTCGAAGGCGTCCGGGTCGTTCTCGTCGTACGGGACCAGGATGCCGGTCACGCCGTCGTCGACGACCTCGGGGATGCCGCCGACCGCACTCGCGACGACCGCGGTCTCGCAGGCCATCGCCTCCAGGTTGACGATGCCGAGCGGCTCGTAGATCGACGGGCAGCAGAACGCCAGCGCGTGCGTCAGCACCTGCCGGACGTCTTCCCGCGGCAGCATCTCCGAGACCACGAACACACCGTCGCGGGCCAGCTTCAGGTCGTTGATCAGCACATCGGTCTCGGCCTTCAGTTCGACCGTGTCGGCGGCACCGGCCAGCAGTACGAGCTGCACGGACGGGTCCAGACGCAGCCCCGCCCGGAGCAGGTGCGGGACGCCCTTCTGCCGGGTGATCCGCCCGACGAACGTCACGTACGGACGGTTCAGGTCGACGCCGAGCCGCTCGAGCACGTGCGTCGACGGATCCGGGCGGTAGAAGTCCGCGTCGATCCCGTTCGAGATCACGTGCACCTTGGCCGGGTCGATCGACGGGTAGCAGTCGAGGACGTCGGTCCGCATCCCGCGGCTCACCGCGACGACCGCGTCGGCCGCCTCGTACGCCGTCCGCTCGGCCCAGCTCGACAGCCGGTATCCACCGCCCAGTTGCTCGGCCTTCCACGGCCGGCGCGGCTCCAGCGAGTGCGCGGTCACCACATGCGGTACGTCGTACAGCAGCTTGGCCCAATGCCCCGCCATGTTGGCGTACCACGTGTGCGAGTGCACCAGGTCCGCCGCACCGACCGCCGCGGTCATGGTCAGGTCGGTGGAGAGGATGCGTAGCGCCGCGTTCGCGTTCGGGATCCGCGGGTCGTCCTCGGAATGCGCGGTCGCGCCTTTCCGGGGCTCGCCCATGCACTGGACGTCGACGTCGATCAGCCGGCGCAGTTCGCGGACCAGGAAGTCCACGTGCACTCCCGCCCCGCCGTACACGTCCGGAGGAAACTCACGCGTCAGGATGGCGACCTTCATAAGCTCCGACCCTAGGTCATCAGGACACGTGTGTCGGTACCCAGAAGCGCAGCTTTCCGTGTCGTTCGTCTTCCAGTTCGCCACCAGCTGCCTCGATCACCTTGCGCGATCCGATGTTGTCCACGTCGCAGGTGACGAGTGCGGGCTCGATGCCGAGCGCGCCGGCGATCGGGAGCGACTGGGTGAGCATCTGGGTCGCGTACCCGCGCCGCCGGGCCGACGGGCGGACGCAGTACCCGATGTGCCCGCCGACCTCGGTGAGGGCCGGCGTCAGGTCGTGGCGGATCGAGAGCCGGCCGAGGAACTCGACGCCGTCCACGAACCACAGCACGGTCTGGTGCACGAGGCCGGGGGCCAGTTCGGTCTCCGGCTCGGCCTCCGCCCTGATCGCGTCGACCAGGCGGGCGAACTCGGCGGGATCCGCCGCCTGCGCGCGGGTCCACTCCTCCTCGGCGCCGGTGATCGACCGCGCACCCATCCACCGCTCATGATCCGGACCGAGCTCGTCCCAGGCCGCGAGAAACGATCGGTGAACGGCAGTGGTCGGTACGACGAGGATCGGCATCCTTCCAGTGTTGCGACGCGCGCAAGCGCTTATGCCAGTGGGCATCGGGCGTTAAGGTGCGGACATGGCAAAGGCGCCCAGAGTTCTCGGAATCGTGCTGGCCGGTGGTGAGGGGAAGCGGCTGATGCCGCTGACGGCGGACCGGGCCAAACCGGCCGTGCCGTTCGGCGGCAGTTATCGCCTGATCGACTTCGTGCTGTCCAACCTGGTCAACGCCGGGATCCGGAACCTGTTCGTGCTGACGCAGTACAAGTCGCACTCACTGGACCGGCACGTGACGGTGACCTGGCGGATGTCCACCCTGCTCGGCAACTTCGTCAGTTGTGTGCCCGCCCAGCAGCGGCTCGGCCCGCAGTGGTACCAGGGCAGCGCGGACGCCATCTACCAGTCGATGAACCTGATCGACGACTTCCAGCCCGACATCATCGTGGTCTTCGGCGCCGACCACGTGTACCGGATGGACGCGTCGCAGATGGTCGCCGCGCACATCGAGCGGGGCAACGGCGTGACGGTGGCCGGTATCCGGGTACCGCGGGTCGAGGCGAGCGAGTTCGGCGTGATCAAGACCGCCGCGAACGGGCACACGATCGAGGAGTTCCTGGAGAAGCCGGCCGACCCGCCGGGACTGCCGGACTCGCCGGACGAGACGTTCGCGTCGATGGGCAACTACGTGTTCAGCCGGGACGTGCTGGTCGAGGCGCTGCGCAAGGACGCCGCCAACCCGGCCTCGCGGCACGACATGGGCGGCGACATCGTCCCGATGCTCGTTGCCGAGGGCAAGGCGGGCGTGTACGACTTCAAGGACAACGACGTACCGGGCGCCCTCGACCGGGACCGGTCGTACTGGCGCGACGTCGGGTCACTGGACTCGTACCACGAGGCGCACATGGACCTGGTGTCGATCCAGCCGGTGTTCAACCTCTACAACAACGACTGGCCGATCTTCACCTCGCACCCGCAACTGCCCGGGGCGAAGTTCACCGACGACGCGACGGTCGGCGAGTCGATCGTCTGCCAGGGCTCGATCGTGTCCGGCGCCCACGTCGACCACTCGGTGCTCGGGTCGAACGTGATCGTCAGCGCCGGCGCGGACATCCGGCACTCCGTGATCATGGACAACTGCAAGATCGGCAAGAACGTCGTGCTGAAGAACGTGATCCTGGACAAGAACATCGTGATCCCGGACGGCACCGAGATCGGCGTCGACCAGGACTACGACCGGGAGCGCGGGTTCACGGTGTCCAAGGGCGGCGTGACGGTGCTCGGCAAGGGGCAGGTGATCGAGGCACCGAAGGCCGCCGCCGACGAGGTTGCCGAGGCGTGACCCCTTCCGAGACGGGGGCACTGGACCTCGATGCCGCGGACCCGGGGCACCGAGAGCTGTTCGACGTACCGCCCGCGCAGGGAGGCGACTACCCGGAGGTCGCATATTTCGCCGGGAACTCGCTCGGCCTGCGCCCGAAGGCGACCCGTTCCGAGCTGCTCGAGGACCTGGACTCGTGGGCGGCGCTCGGGGTCGAAGGGCATCTGGACGCGGCCCGGCCCTGGTTGCCGTACCACGAGCTGCTGACCGGGCCGGCGGCGCGGCTCGTCGGCGCGTTGCCGAGCGAGACGGTCGTGATGAACACGCTCACCGTCAACCTGCACCTGTTGATGGTGTCGTTCTACCGGCCGACGCGGTCCCGGCACCGGATCGTCATCGAGGACTCGGCGTTCCCCTCGGACAGTTACGCCGTACGGTCGCAGGTCGCCTTCCACGGGTACGACGCGGAGGACGCGGTGATCCGGCTCCGTCCGCGACCGGGGGAGCACAGTCTGCGTACGGCGGATGTCGTCGAGCAGCTCGGTGGCGACGTCGCACTCGTGCTCCTGGGCGGTGTGAACTACCTGACCGGTGAGCTGATGGACATTCCCACGATCACGAAGGCCGGTCACGCGGCCGGCGCGGTCGTCGGGTGGGACCTCGCACACGCGGCCGGGAACGTGCCGCTCGCGTTGCACGACTGGGACGTGGACTTCGCCGCGTGGTGCTCGTACAAGTACCTGAACTCCGGGCCGGGCGCGATCGCCGGTGCCTTCGTGCACGAGCGGCATCTCGGCGCGGACCTGCCGCGGTTCGAGGGCTGGTGGAGCACCGACGCGAAGACGCGGTTCGAGATGACACCGGAGTCCCGGCCGCCGGCGAGCGCGGACGCGTGGCAGGTGTCGAACCCGCCGATCTTCTCCATGAGCCCGGTGCGGACATCGCTGGAGATCTTCGACAAGGTCGGCATCGAGGTATTACGGGAGCGGAGTGTGCGGTTGACGGCGTACCTGTCAGACCTGCTGGACGGTTTCGAGGTCATCACACCGGCCGATCCGGCGCGACGTGGTGCCCAGTTGTCTGTGCGGGTGCGCGGAGCCGGTGAGCTGTCGCGGCGGCTTCGGTTCGAGTACGGCGTGATCGCGGACTCGCGGGAGCCCGACGTACTGCGGTTCGCGCCGGTGCCGTTGTACTCGACGTACCACGACTGCTGGCGGGCCGGTACGGCGTTGGCCGAGGTGATGTCATGAAGGTCGCGATCGTCGGCGCAGGGCTGACCGGTTCGCTGCTCGCGTGCTTCCTCGCGCGCCGCGGCCTGACCGTGACGCTGTACGAGCGGCGCCCGGATCCTCGGGTCTCGCAGGAAGAGCGCGGCCGGTCGATCAACCTGGCGATCTCCGAGCGCGGCCTGGACGCGCTGCGGCGGATCGGCCTGGTCGACGAGGTGATGGCGGACGCGTTGCCGATGAACGGCCGGATGATCCATCCGGTGTCTGGGCCGCTGGACTTCCAGGCGTACTCGGCGTCCGGGGACCGGGCGATCAACTCGATCAGCCGGGGTGCACTGAACAACGCGTTGCTGTCGGCGGCGTCGGCTGCTCCTGGCGTGTCGGTGGAGTTCGAGCACCGGTTGGTGGAGCTGGACTCGGCCGCCGGTCAGATGGTGTTCGCGACGCCGTCCGGGAAGGTGTCGGTCGCGGCGGACGTGGTGCTGGGCGCCGACGGCGCCGGATCCGCGGTGCGCGAGCAACTGCTTGCCGAGGGCATCGTCGCGGAGGACGTGGACTTCCTCGACTACGGGTACAAGGAGTTGTCGATCCCGGCGGCGTCCGGTGAGTTCGCGCTGGATCCTGGCGCGCTGCACATCTGGCCGCGTGGTACGTCGATGATGATCGCGCTGCCGAACCCGGACCGCTCGTTCACCTGCACGCTCTTCTGGCCGGCCGGGTCGTTCGACGCGCTGACGTCGACGACCGCGATCGAGGAGCACTTCCGGGTGACCTATCCCGATCTGTTGCCGTTGGCACCGGATCTGGTGGACGACTATCTCAACAACCCGGTCGGCGTCCTCGGGACCGTGCACACGCTGCCGTGGCAGGCCCATGGACGTACGGCGTTGCTCGGCGACGCGGCGCACGCGATCGTGCCGTTCTACGGGCAGGGCGCGAACTGTGCCTTCGAGGACGTGGTCGAGCTGGACCGCTGCCTGGACGACACGGGCGGCTCATGGGCGCGCGCACTGCCGCTGTTCGAGACCCGACGGCGCGAGAACACCGAGGCGATTGCGGAGATGGCCCTCGCGAACTTCGTCGAGATGCGCGACAAGGTCGCCTCCCCGGTCTTCCGCCTGCAGAAACGCGTCGAGCATCTCCTGGAACGACTACTCCCCGGCACCTACGTGTCCCGCTACGAGCTCGTGTCGTTCTCAACCACGCCGTACGCCGAGGTCCAGCGCCGAGTGCACCGCCAACACCAAGTGCTGGGCGCTGCGGCGGTCGCGTCGGCCGGGGTCCTGCTCGGACTTGTTCGGAGGCGACGACGGTGAGCCTGTGGTCGCCTGAGTTGCTGACCGGACAGCCCAGCTCCGTGGGGTTGTTGCGGCATTTCGTTGGCGGAACGTTTGTGGAGAGTACGTCGCGGTTCGCGAAGATCTCGCCGGTGACGGGGCAGCAGATCTTCGATGTCTGTGAGGCGGACGAGTCGACCGTGGACGCAGCCGTCGGTGCTGCTCGCGCGGCGCTCCAAGGTCCGTGGGGGCGGATGAGCGAGCAGGAGCGGGCCGTCGTACTGCGGCGGGTCGCGGACGGACTGGAGCGGCGGTTCGAGGATCTGGTGGCGGCGGAGGTCGGCGACACCGGCAAGTCGATCAGCCAGGCGCGCACGCTGGACATCCCGCGGGGTGCGGCCAACTTCCGTGCGTTCGCGGATTTCGCGACGACGGTGCCGACCGAGTCGTACACGACCGTGCTCCCGGACGGGCGGCGGGCGTTGAACTACGCCGTCCGGAAACCGGTCGGTGTGGTGGCGATCGTCGTACCGTGGAATCTTCCGTTGCTGCTGCTCACGTGGAAGGTTGCGCCGGCGCTTGCCTGCGGCAACGCGGTGGTGGTGAAACCGTCCGAGGAGACGCCGTCGTCGGCGACCGTCCTCGCCGAGGTGATGGCCGAGGCCGGCGTACCTGATGGTGTTTTCAACCTGGTGCACGGGTTCGGGCCGTCGTCGGCGGGGGAGTACCTCACTCGGCATCCCGGCGTGGATGCGATCACGTTCACCGGCGAGTCCGCGACCGGTACGGCGATCGCCAAGGCGGCCGCGGACCGGGTCAAGGCGGTGTCCTTCGAGCTCGGCGGGAAGAACGCGGGGCTGATCTTCGCCGACTGCGATCTCGACGCCGCGGTAGAGGGTTCGGTCCGGTCGGTCTTCACGAACGGCGGACAGGTCTGCCTGTGCACGGAACGCCTGTACGTCGAACGCCCGATCTTCGAGCAGTTCACCGAACGCCTGGCAGCGCGAGCCGGCGAACTCACCTACGGCTGGCCGGCCGACGAGGCCACGATGAACATGCCGCTCATCTCGAAACAGCACCGCGACAAGGTCCTGTCGTATTACGACCTCGCGCGGGCTGAAGGCGCCCAAGTGCTGGCCGGCGGCGGGGTACCGACGTTCGGCGACGCCCGCGACGGTGGTTGCTACATACAACCAACCGTGATCACCGGACTGCCCGCCGACGCCCGCACCAACCGCGAGGAGATCTTCGGTCCGATCTGCCACATCGCGCCTTTCGACACCGAGGAAGAGGCGTACGCGCTCGCCAACTCCTCCGACTACGGGCTCGCGGCCACCGTCTGGACCCGCGACGTCGGCCGCGCCCACCGCGCCGGCGCCGCGCTTGATGTGGGGTTGTGTTGGGTCAACACCTGGTTCCTCCGCGATCTCCGCACGCCCTTCGGCGGTGTGAAGTTGTCCGGCATCGGCCGCGAGGGTGGACGGCATTCCGTGGACTTCTACACCGAAACCACCAACGTCTGCGTGGAGCTCACATGACGGCACTGATGCCGCGCCTCCGGCGCGGCGGGTCATGGGGCTGGAACTCCCGTCCTTCCCTCGTCGCTCCGGTCGCTTCGCTCCCTCCGCTCCTCAGTCCAGGACGGGAGGCCCCATGACCGTTATCCCCGGGAAGGCGACGCCGCGGGGGCGGTTTCCGCATGTGAAGGTGGCGGGTGGGTTCGCGTTCGTTTCGGGGACGTCGAGCCGGCGGCCGGACAATTCGATCGCGGGCGCCTCGGCGGATGCGATGGGGACCGTCGAGCTGGACATCCGGGTGCAGACGCGGGCGGTGCTGGAGAACATCCGGGACGTGCTCGGGGCGGTGGGGGCGGGGTTGGAGGACCTCGTCAGCGTGACGACGTACCTGGTGTCGATGAACGACTTCGGGGGGTACAACGAGGTGTACGGCGAATTCTTCGACGAGTCGGGGCCGGCGCGGACGACCGTCGCAGTCCATCAGCTGCCGCATCCCCAGCTGCTGATCGAGATCCAGGCTGTTGCGGCGATCCCGCAACATTCCAGGGAGGAGTAGGCATGGCGAACTTGGAGTCGACGAACTTTCCGCAATGGATCGAGGAGAACAAGCACCTGCTGAAGCCGCCGGTCGGCAACAAGCAGATGTTCCCGACCGGGGACGACTTCATCACGATGGTGGTCGGCGGCCCGAACCAGCGCACCGACTTCCACGTCGACCCGTACGAGGAGTTCTTCTACCAGATCTCCGGTGAGCTCAAGGTCAACGTCATGACCGGCGACGGCCCGGCCACGGTCGCGGTCAACGCCGGTGAGATGTGGGTGCTGCCCCGGAACATGCCACATTCCCCGCAGCGCGGCCCGAACTCGATCGGCCTGGTGATCGAGCGAGTCCGGGAACCCGGCGTACTGGAGAAGTTCCGCTGGTACTGCGCCAACTGCAACGCGATCGTGCACGAGGTCGAGCTCCAGGTGACCGACATCGTCGCGGACCTGCCGCCCGTCTTCAAAGCCTTCTACGAGAGCGAGGACGCACGCACCTGCCCGGAGTGCGGCACGCTGCACCCGGGCAAGGCCTAGCGCTCCCGCGGTACAACGCCGCGGGCGCGCGCATTTGATGGGTAGGCGTCCGAGATGCAGGGTTGGCGTCCGGGATCTGGGTCGTGAACCCTGCATCTGGTGGGTGGGCGTCCCAGATGTTGGTTGGCAGCGGGTGGAGGAAGGAGCGGCCGATGGCGGTTGACGTCCACACCCATCTGGTGCCGCACGGGTGGCCGGATCTGTCCGCGGCGTGCGGCGGTGACGGCTGGCCGTGGTTGCGGGTCGATTCCGAACGCGCCGCCATGATCATGATCGGCTCGTCGGAGTTCCGCCCGGTCGGGCCGCAGGCCTGGGATCCCGCCGTACGGCGTGCCGATATGGATGCCGACGGCATCGATCTCCAGGTGGTGTCGCCGACCCCGGTGTTCTTCGGGTACGAACGACCCGCGGCGCAGGCCGTCAAGCTGGCGGAGATCTTCAACGACCTGACCTTGGAGACGCTGGCCGGTGACGACCGGCTCGTGCCGTTCTGTCAGGTGCCCTTGCAGGATCCGGACCTGGCCTGTGCCGAACTGGACCGCTGCCTGGCGTCCGGACATGTCGGCGTCGAGATCGGCAACCACGTCGGCGACAAGGACCTCGACGACGTCGGGATCGTTGCTTTCCTCAACCACTGCGCGGAAACCGGCACGCCGGTGCTGGTGCATCCGTGGGACATGCCGGGCGGGCCGCGGCTGGATCGCTGGATGGCGCGCTGGCTGACCGGGATGCCGGCCGAGACGCATCTGTCGTTGCTGGCGATGATCCTGGGCGGGGCGTTCGACCGGTTGCCGTCTGCCTTGAGGATCTGTTTCGCCCACGGCGGCGGGAGTTTCGCGTTCTGGCTCGGGCGGCTGGAGAACGCGTGGCACCGGCGCGGGGACATCGTCCGTGGTTGCTCCGAGCACCCACCGTCGGCGTACCTGGACCGGATCCTGGTCGACACGGTCGTGTTCGAATCAGCGCCTTTGCGGCTACTTGTCGATACCTTGGGGGAAGACCGCGTTCTGGTCGGCAGTGACTATCCCTATCCACTGGGTGAGCGGCCGGTCGGGGAGGTGGTGCGGAAGGCCGGCTTCCTGACCGCGGAGCAGCAACACAAACTGCTCACGTCGAACGCCCTGCGTTACCTCGGGAGGTCTGAATGAGCGAGGACCGATCGGTACTGTCGCGTACGGCGCCTGAGCCGGACGAGGAACTGCGGTACGGCGAGCATGCGGACCAGGTGATCGACTACTGGCACGCCAAGGAGTACCGGCCGCTGATCGTCTTCGTACACGGTGGGTTCTGGCGACCGCAGTACGACCGGGTGCACGCCCGTTCGCTCGGCGCAGCGCTGTCCGACCTCGGCTGGCCGGTCCTGTCGCTGGAGTACCGCCGGGTGCCCGGCAACCCCGATGTCACTACTACTGACATCCGTACGGCGCTGGACGCGCTACCTGACCTGGTGGACGTCCACGCGGGCTATCTGCTGATGGGGCACTCCGCGGGCGGTCAACTGGCGCTGTGGGCCGCGTCTACGCTCAACCCGGTCCGCCTGCGCGCTGTGGTCGCTCTGGCGCCTGTGGCCGACCTCCTGAAGGCTGATCGCGAGCGCACAGGCGAGGGCGCCGTACAGGACTTCATCGGCGGCGGCGTCCGCAACGACCTGGACCCGGTCCACCTCCCGCCGTCCATAGCCCCGGTGACCCTCATCCACGGCGTCAACGACACCGTCGTCCCCATCACCATCACCGAGTCCTACTTCGCCGCCCACCCCACCGCGCACTTCCACCGCGTCAACCACTGCGGCCACTACGAACTGATCGACCCTCAGTCCGACCCCTGGCACGAAGTAACCACCGAACTGACCCGCCTCACGAGCTAGCGGCTACTTCAGGCGCTTGGCGGCGGTGAGGAGGCCTTCGGAGGTGGGGAGGAGGGCGGAGACCAGGTTGTCGTCGTCTCGAACGGCGCGGATCAGGTCTCGGAGAGCCATGGTGTCGGGGTCTCGGCGGGCGGGGTCCGCTACTCGGCCGCCGGTGAGGATGCCGGCGAACGCGACGATGCCGCCAGGACGGAGCAGACGCAGCGCCTCGTGCAGGTACGCCGTGTTCTCGCGGCGGTCCGCGTCGCAGAAGACCAGGTCGTAGTGACCGTCGGTGAGTCGGGTGACCACGTCCAGCCCGGCGCCGGCGATCAGGCGGAACCGGTTCGACGCGACGCCGGCGTCCAGGAATGTCTTGCGCGCGAGCCGCTGGTTCTCCGCGTCGATGTCGACCGTGGTGAGCGTGCCGTCGGCGCGCATGCCGCGCAGCAGCGCCAGCCCGGAAACGCCGGTCCCGGTGCCGATCTCGACGACCGCCTTCGCGCCCACACCCGCCGCGAGCAGGCTCAGCGCGGCGGCCGCGCCGGGGCCGATCGGGGCGACACCGCTGTCCGCGGCGCTCGCCCGCGCACCGGTGACGACCTCGTCCTCACCGGTGTAGTCCTCGGCGTACGCCCAGGACGTCGGGTCGATGCCGGTGGCGATGGCGTCCTCCCAGTGGTCAGCGGAGCGGTCGGCGGAATGGTATGCGGCTGCGGTACCCATGCTGAGTCAGAGCCTAGCGGCTGGAGGTCCGCTTTCCGTGATGCACGCGCGGAGGTTGCGCACTCTTGCTCATAAGGACCTTGCGATGATCAGATATGATCGTCTCTTGGAGACGTGACTCACCTGTTGAGGGAGGTGTGGAGTGGGATCAGGCGCGGATGACGTCGATGCCGGCTTCTTTGAAGACGGCAAGTTGCGACTCGTCGGCCTGGGCGTCGGTGACGAGGGTGTCGATCTCGCTCAGCTCGCAGATCCGGGCGAAGGCCCGCTGCCCGAGCTTGGAGGAGTCGGCCACCACGACGACCTTCGCGGCCCGGCTGACGATCAGCTGGTTGATGTTCGCCTCGCCCTCGTGATGAGCGGTCGCGCCGGTCTCGTCGATCCCGTCGACGCCGATGAATGCGATGTCCAGCGACAGGTCGGACAGGATCCGGTGCGACAGCGGACCGATCATCTCGTAGGACTGCGGCCGCGCCACGCCCCCGGTCAGCACCATCTTCACGTGCGGGCGGACGATCAGCTCGTTGGCGATGTTGAGCGCGTTCGTGACGAGCGTGAATGCCGGCTCACCGTGCTCCGCGGACAGCTCCGGCCGGGTCGCCAGCGTCCGCGCCACCTCGGAGATCGTGGTCCCGCCGTTCATCCCGATCACCATGCCGCGACGCACCAGCGTGGCCGCCGCTTGCGCGATCCGCTGCTTCTCGGACGCGAAACGCGCAGTCTTGTAGCGCAGCGGCAGGTCGTACGACACCGCGTTGGCCACCGCGCCGCCGCGGGTCCGGGTGAGGAGCTGCTGCTTGCCGAGATGGTCCAGGTCACGCCTGATCGTGGCCGCGGACACGTGCAACTGCTCGGCGAGCTCGTCGACGTCGATGGCGCCTTTTTCGGCGAGCGACTCGAGCAAGGTGTTGAGGCGTTCATAACGCTTCACCCGGGGCTCCTCCTTCACACAATCGGTCAGCCCGGTGGCGGCTGGTTGGCACCATTCGATCACGTTCGAGCAGTTTCGACCATGACAAGTGCGGAGACGACATGACGCAGCAGCCATTTGTGAGCACTGAGATCGCCACTCAGCCGGACCTCTGGCGGCAGGTCTCGGACGGTTTCGCGCAATCCGGCAGTGCACAGTTCAGGGCACTTCCGCAGGCCGGTCAGCGGGTCGCCGCGGTCGGCTGCGGCACCTCCTGGTTCATGGCGATGGCGTACGCCGCGCTGCGCGAGGATCTCGGCCAGGGCGAGACCGACGCGTTCGCCGGATCCGAGTTCCCGGCCGGCCGTTCGTACGACGCGATCGTGGTGATCAGCCGCTCCGGTACGACGACCGAGGTGCTCGACCTGATCCGCGCCACGGACCTGCCCACCGTCGCGATCACCGCGACCCCGGACTCGCCGATCGTCGAGCTGGCCGACCAGACCATCCTGCTCGACTTCGCCGACGAGCAGTCCGTGGTGCAGACCCGGTTCGCGACCACCACACTGGCGCTGCTGCGCGCGTCGCTCGGTGAGGACCTGTCCAAGGCCGCTGCGGACGCTCAGACCGCACTGACCATCGACGTCGACGACCTGGCCAAGCTCGAGCAGGTCACGTACGTCGGAACGCGCTGGAACGTCGGCCTGGCGCATGAGGCCGCGCTCAAGCAGCGTGAGGCCGCCTCGGCATGGACCGAGGCGTACCCGGCGATGGACTACCGGCACGGCCCGATCGCGATCGCGCAGCCCGGCCGCGGCGTCTGGATCTTCGGCGAGCCGCCGGCGGGCCTGCTGGACGACGTCAAGGCCACCGGCGCGACCATCGTCCACCACGCCGACCTCGACCCCATGGCGTCCCTCGTCGTCGCGCAGCGGGTCGCGGTAGCCAAGTCCCTCGCTCTCGGCCTCAACCCCGACCAGCCGCGCAGCCTCTCCCGCTCGGTCATCCTCGACTGACCGCAGCAGCCCTTCTCGAGACGGTTGCGACGCGGCCGAGAGCCGCGGCCGCGACCAGGGCGAGGGCCACGACCAGCAGGGCGTTGTGGGTGCCGACAGCCGGGACCAGGAGGCCGCCGGTGGCCTGGCCGATCGCGGCCGCGCCGACCCGGAGGCTGGCGGCGGAGGTGCTGACTCGGCCTTGCAGGGACTCCGGGCTGTACTGCTGGCGGGCGGCGAACATGGCAGGAAGAGTGGGGCCTTCCAACAGGCCGCTGGCAAACGCCACGAGCACGAGGACGGCGAAGCTGGTGGCCAGGGGCCAGGTGCCCAGGGCGACGCCGTACGCCGCAATCGACACGATGACGATCTGCTCAGGGCGCCACCGCGCTTGGAGACGAGTCAGCAGGAGCGCTGTGGTGACACTGCCGAGCTCGATGGCTGTCCACAGGTAGCCGGCCGCTGACCTGGGCATGCCGAGCGAAGCCATGTGCACCGGCAGGGCGATCAGCAGGATGCCGGTGGCCCCCATCAGCAGGGTTGTGGTCACAGTGGAGGCCCGCAGTCGTGGCGTGCGGACCAGGTGAGTGAGACCGGCCACAACAGCAGGCAGCAACGGTTCTCCAGCGGTCTGCAACGGTGGCAGGGCGGGCAGGCGGCTGATGGCGCAGACGCTGAGTGTCGCGGCCACGGCGATGACTACAACGGCGACTTCGACTGACAGGGTGGCTGCGATCGTGGCGGCCGTCGCAGGGCCGGTGATGGTCGCGGCACCGAAACTGGCAGCCTCGAAGGAGTTGGCGCGGGCCAGTCGCTCTGACGGGACCAGGCTCGGCAACATGCTGGTGAATCCGCCGCTCACCATCGGCAGCGTTGCACCGGCGACTGCTGCGAGCGCCGGCGTGATCCAGTGCGCGCTGTGGCCGACTACGGCCAGCAGACTGAGCATGACCACGCCGAGCACAGCCTGGTTGAGTGCGAGCGCGGTCCGCCGGTACGGCGTTCTGTCCAGCCATGCACCGAGCAGAGGGCCGGTGGCGACCGCTGGAAGCGCATAGGCGGCTCCGGTGATCCCTGCCAGTGCCGGACTGTCCGTCCGCTCCAGCACCAGCAGCACCAGCGTGAACGCGACCATCTCGTCGGCAAGCCGGGCCAACGTCGCCGCCAAGTAGTAGCTCGCCACGCCGGTCCTCCTGTAACGCAAAGATGGTCGTTACGCGTTACTATAATAAAGACGTTACGGAGGGAGTCCAGTGGAAATTCAGACGCCGGACCGGCAGGTGCGGCTCGCGGTCGACCTGGTCAACACGCGCACCCGCAACCCGGAGCAGTTGACGACGCCGGCCGACGTACGCGTATTTCTCCTCGAGCACGGTGAGTCCGACCCGATCACGCTGGACGAGGACGACCTGGTCGCGGTCCGAGAGGTCCGGGAGCGGGTCCGCGAGGTTTTCCACGCCGACCCACGCACAGCGGCCCTGAAGCTCAACGAGCTGCTGGAGGAGTACGCCGTACGCCCGTATCTGTCCGACCACGACGGGTCGCCGTGGCACCTCCACGTGGCGAAGCCCGGAGCCACCTGGGCCGAGTGGCTGGCGGCGACGACCGCGCTCGGGCTGGCGGCCTTCGTGGCCGGTCACGGGTTCGAGGCGCTCGGGATCTGTGCGGCGGCGGACTGCGAGCGGGTGTTCGCCAATGCGGCGGAGAAGCGGCCTCGGAGATTCTGCACGCCGCGGTGCTCGAGCCGGACGCGCGTCGCGTCGTACCGGGCCCGGCAGCACTCCCAGTAGTCGGGCCCTGGTCTGTCACGCCTAGGATCGGGAGTGGGATTCCGGGAGTGGGAGGAGTGCGAGTTGAGTCACACCGTGCTGGCCGAGCTGGTGGCCAACGTGCTGAAGGTCACCGCCAAGGCCGGAGACACGGTGGGCCCGGACGACACGCTCGTCATCCTGGAGTCGATGAAGATGGAGATCCCGGTGCTGGCCGAGGTGGCCGGCACCATCACCGAGCTGAGGGTCGTCGAGGGCGAGGTCGTCCGCGACGGCGACCCGATCGCGGTCATCGAGGAGAAGTAGTTCAACCGAAATGACCTCTCACGCGTCTTGTGTAGTGAAGGCACCGGCCGGGAACTTCCGGCCGGAGCGCCGCGTTGAGCCGTCGTACCAGGAACTCAGGGTCGAACCCGGGTTCTCCCGACGTGCGCAGAGGACGGTGACCGCGGCACCATGGCCTTCACGCTCATTGCCGAGAGGACCCAGGGAGGCGTTGCGGTGAAGCCGTTCGACACGTCGACGGTCCCCGCACCCCAACAGGTGCCGGACGCCCCGGACGCACTGCCGTCGTGGGACGAGATCGTCCGCACCCACTCCGCCCGGGTCTACCGCCTGGCGTACCGGCTGACCGGTAACAAGCACGACGCCGAGGACCTCACCCAGGAAGTGTTCGTCCGGGTGTTCCGCTCGCTGTCGTCGTACACGCCGGGGACGTTCGAGGGCTGGCTCTACCGGATCACCACGAACCTGTTCCTGGACGGCGCCCGCCGCAAGCAGCGGATCCGCTTCGACGGCCTGCCCGAGGACGCACACGACCGGCTCCCGGCCAAGGGCGAGGGCCCGGCCGAGAAGCTCGACTCCGACCTGTTCGACCACGACGTGCAGGACGCGCTCGACGCGCTGCCCGAGGACTTCCGCGCGGCCGTGGTGCTGTGCGACATCGAGGGCATGACGTACGACGAGATCGCGGACGTCCTGGACGTGAAGCTCGGCACCGTCCGTAGCCGCATCCACCGCGGCCGGTCGATGCTGCGTAAGCACCTGGAGCACCGGGCCCCGCGGTCCGGCCAGACCCGGGTCGGCGGCCCGCCGGTCGACGGCGGCCTCTTCGGCGACGGAGGTGACCTCGCATGACGCACCCGCTGGACAAGCTGAGTGCCGTGGTCGACGGCCAGCTCGACCACGACTCCCGTGACAAGGTTCTGAGCCACCTGGTCGGCTGCGACACCTGCCGGTCCGAGGTGGACGCCCAGCGGCGGCTCAAGGCGCGGATCGCCGCGCTGGAGTCGCCGGATCCGTCGACCGACCTGATGCAGCGGCTGATGGGCGTCTCGTCGTTCTCGACCGAGCCACGGGAAGAGGTCCGTCCGGTGGTCACTCCGGTCAACCTGTTCCCACAGCGCTCCGCGTTCCCGGCCGGACGCACAGGTGGCACCCGACCGGGATCCGCCCGCGGCAATCGCTCCCGCCGTCGCAGCGGCGTCCTGGGCGCGGCCGGCTCAGCTGCCGCAGTCGCTTCCCTGCTCGGTACGGCGTTCGTGGTCGGCGACCCGTCCCGCTCGGAGCAGCCTCCGACGCTGCAGCCGCCGGTGGCGAGCTTCTCGTCCGACCACGCGAGCACCAGCGGCGGCGCCCCGTTCGCTGACCCGGTCGCCCTGCTGAACTCCTACAACGGTGCGGGGTACGCCGGGCTCAACAGCCCGACGCTGCGCCCGGTGGCCCTGACAGGACGCTGACCGGTGAGCCTCTCCCGGCTCGCTGTCCTGGTCAGCACCGCCCTGATCGGCTTCGGCCTGCCCACATCCGCCGCGGCGGTCCCGGCGCTGTCGAAGGCCGACTCGCCGACGGCGGTCAGCTGGTTGCAGAGAGCGGCTGTCGCGCCGAACCACATCTCGTACCACGGCACGCAGATCATCACCGCCTGGGGACCGCAGGGCGCCAGCTCGGCGATGCTGGACATCCTGCACGCGGCGTCGCAGGGCTCTGAGATCAGTGTGGTTGGCTCATCCGCGCCAGGGGCCAAGGCGTTCGTACAGCGCGCCACCACCACGGACGCCGCCATCGACGGTGGACCGCTGGCGTTGCTGCAGGCGACGTACCAGCTGGTCGACAAGTGCTGCACCGACCTGATCGGCCGGACCGCTGTGCTCGTGGAGGCGCTGCGGGACGACCAGACGCTGGCGGCGAAGTTCTGGATCGACAAGGCGACCGGACTGCTGCTGCAGCGTCAGCTGTTCAGTGCGGACGGCAAGACAATGGTGCGCGCCACCGTGTTCACCGAACTGGAGGTCGAGGGCTCGGAGTTCCTCGGCCACCTGCCGCCGACGGTCCCCAGCGGTGTCGAAGCGCTCGGCATGGGCAAGGTCGACAACCTGCGTTCCGAGGGCTGGGTCTGCGCACCGCAGCTGCCTGCGTCGCTCAAGCTGTACGACGTCCACCAGGACACCAGCAACGGCTCTCTGCAGTTCTCGTACTCCGACGGGCTGTTCAACGTCTCCCTGTTCGAGCAGCGCGGCACACTGGATCCGGCCGCGGTCGCGGGCTTCAGCAGCACCGACAGTCCTGGTGTATACCTGCGGTACGGCATGCCGTCGTACGTCGTCTGGTCGTCCGGCGGAATTGTCTACACATTGATCGGGGACCTGCCTCCCGACCAGCTCGGACAGGTGGTCAGATCCTTCCCGCACGAGCTGCCGGCCGAGCTGAGCGCGATCCAGCGACTGGGAACCGGGCTGGCCAAAATCGCGACCTGGCTCACTCCGATGGGTGCACTCTCGCCGAAGCTGGGATAATCAAAGGTGGAAGGGTCTCCCGGTTACCTCCGGAGGGCTCCACCGATGACCACGACGACGACGTGAGGCGGGCACCGTGACCAGCGACGACGCCGAGCCGACAGTTCCGAATCCGGCGACCACGGAACCGACCGCGGTCCTGCCCGCCGCGGGCCGGCCCAACGGGAACGGGGCTGCGGCAGGCCCGCCGCTGAGTGCGTTGACCCCGCCGGCTCCCGGATCGGGCGCGATGCCGTTGCGGACGCCCGGCTCGGACGCGGCGTACCGGCAGACGAACGGTGGCCGCTCCACCTCGCAGCGTAGTTTCGGACGTCCGGAGCCGCAGCAGCAGACCTTCCGCCCTGTGTACCAGGGACAGGCCTGGCCGACCGAGCAGCCGCAGTACCGGCCTGCCTACGTGCCGCCGCCACCGCTTGACTGGCACCAGCAGCAGGCCCGCTCGTACGCGGCGGAGCCGCAGAAGGTCAACAGGGTCGTCACCATCGCTGCTTTGGTCGCCCTGGTCATCGGTGTCCTCGCCGGCGCCGGTGCGGCCACAGCCGTCGTCGCGCTCAGCGGCAACAACACCCCGATCGCACAGCAGCCCGAGCCGCCGGTCGGCACCGGGGCCGACCCGAAGATCCGCACCGGCTCGGTGTCCGCGGTCGCCGCGACCCTCCTGCCGAGCGTGGTGCAGTTGAAGGTCGAAGGCTCGGACAACTCCGACGCCACCGGGTCCGGCTTCGTGATCGACAACGCCGGGCACATCCTGACCAACAACCACGTGGTCGCGGCCGCGGCCAAGGGCGGCTCGATCCAGGTCGTCACGAACGACAACAAGACCGCGACCGCGCGGCTCGTCGGCCGTTCCCCGGCGTATGACCTGGCCGTGGTGCAGGTGGCCGGCCTGACCGCGCCGTCGGTGCAGTTCGGTCGCTCGGACCAGGCGGTCGTCGGGCAGGACGTGGTCGCGATCGGCTCGCCGCTCGGACTGGCCGGCACGGTCACCTCGGGCATCATCTCGGCGAAGAACCGCCCGGTGACGACGGGCGACGATCCCGCGGAGGCCGCGTCGTACATCAGTGCGCTGCAGACCGACGCGGCGATCAACCCCGGCAACTCCGGCGGTCCGCTGGTCGACATGAACGCGCGGGTGATCGGGGTGAACTCCGCGATCGCTACCGTCCGCGGCTCTGAGGAGGGCCAGAGCGGGAGCATCGGGCTCGGGTTCGCGATCCCGATCGACCAGGCCCGGCGGACCGCCCAGCAGCTGATCGCCACCGGCAAGGCGTCGTACCCGGTGATCGGGGCCAGCGTGGACATGATGTTCGAGGGCGGCGCCCGGGTCAGCGCGGTGAGCCCGAGCTCGCCGGCCGCGCGGGCCGGTCTGCGGGTCGGTGACGTGATCACCTCCATCAACAGCGACCCTGTGGACAGCGCCGAGGTGCTGATCGTCGCTATCCGCACGCACCAGCCTGGGGAGGCCGTGCGGCTCGCCTACGAGCGCGGCGGGCGCTCCCGAACGGTTACGCTCACTCTCGCCCAGCAGATCGGCTGAGTCCCCATGACAGTATTGATGCCGCGGCTCCGTCGCGGCGGGTCATGTGGCTGTGACTCCCGGCCTTCCCTCGTCGCTCCGGGCGCTTCGTTCCCTGCACTCCTCAGTCCAGGCCGGGAGGCCCCATGACCGGACTCGGGATACCCTGGTCGGCGTCTGAAGCGATGTACAGAAGTGAGGTGGGGACATGTTCGGCATCGGGCCACTCGAACTGGTCGTGATCGCGATCGTCGCCGTACTCGTTTTCGGACCGGACCGACTGCCGGAGTTCGCCCGTACGGCGGGACGTCTGCTGCGCCAGGTCCGTCAGATGGTGACCAATGCGCAGAACGACCTGCGCAACGAGCTCGGCCCGGAGTACGCCGACCTCGAGCTGCAGGACCTGAACCCGAAGAACTTCGTCCGCAAGCACCTGCTCGAGCCGATGGACGAGGACGACAAGCCTGTCGCCAACTTCGCCGACACCACCCCGCAACGCCTCCCAGCCGGCGCCAAGCCGCCGTACGACCCCGAGTCGACCTGACCTACCCCGGTCGCGATCTGGTCAGTCGGTGATCAGTAGGTCGTAGGTGACCTTGTCGTCGACATGTGTGCCGATCTCGAAGGCGGCGCGCTCGGTCCCGACGTGGCGGAAGCCGGCCTTCTCGGCGGTACGGCGGGCCGCCGTGTTGGAGGCCGCCGTACGGATGAAGATCCGCCGACCGCCGAAGCCGCCGGCGCTCGCCGGAGCGAAGTACCACTGGGCGACCCGCTGGATCGCCTCGCTCATCACGCCGCGGCCCTGCGCCTCGGGGTGCATCCAGTACCCGACCTCGGCGTCCCGGACCGCGCCGCGGACATGGATGCCGAACAGCGTGATGTTCCCGAGCCCCTGATCGGTCGCGGCGTCTGCCACGCACCAGTTGAGCCGCTTCCCGGCCGCTGCCTGCTCGGCCAGGTCCTTCAGCCAGAACCGCGCGTCCTCCACGGTGAACGGCTGTGGGATGAACGGCAGGAAATGCGCGGTCGCCTGGTTGGTGCGAGCCGCGGAGATCCGCGGTGCCTCGTCCTCGCGCCACTTCCGCAGCCGCAGCCGTGCTGTCTCCAGCACGGGATGGTCCACGTTCAGCGGCCCGCGGGGGAGAGGCCGAGCTGGCGGCCGAGCAGGCCGCGGGGCTTGCCGCCCAGGGTCGACGCGATCTTGTCGAGGACCTGCGCGGCGGGGGTGTCGGGGTCGGCGGCCACGAGCGGCTGGCCGAGGTCCCCGCCGGCGCGGAGGCGCTCGTCGAGCGGGATCTCGCCGAGCAGCGGGATGTTGTAGCCGAGCCGCGCGGACAGGGTCTCCGCGACGCGCGTACCGCCGCCGCTGCCGAAGATCTCGATGCGGTGCTCGGGACCGCAGTGCGGGCAGGGCAGGAACGACATGTTCTCGACCACGCCGGCCACCCGCTGGTGCACCATCTGCGCCATCGTGCCCGCCCGCTCGGCCACCTCCGCGGCGGCCTCCTGCGGGGTCGTCACGACGATCACCTCGGCACTGGTCAGCCGCTGACCGACGGAGATCGCGATGTCACCGGTGCCGGGCGGCAGGTCGAGGAGCAGTACGTCGAGGTCGCCCCAGTACACGTCCGCGAGCATCTGGACCAGCGCGCGGTCCAGGATCGGGCCGCGCCACGCGACCACCTGGTCGCGCTTGGGCTTCAGCATGCCGATCGAGATCACCTTCACGCCGTGCGCGGGCACCGGCATGATCATGTCGTCCACCGCGGTCGGCCGCTCGTCGGCGACCCCCAGCATGGCCGGCACCGAGTGCCCGTAGATGTCCGCGTCCAGGACGCCGACCGACAGGCCCTGGCGGGCCATCGCGACCGCGAGGTTGACCGTCACCGACGACTTGCCCACGCCGCCCTTGCCGGACGCGATCGCGAACACCTTGGTCAGCGAGTCCGGCCGGGAGAACGGGATCTCCTTCTCGGCCACGCCACCGCGCAACTGCGTCTGCAGGGCCGCCCGCTGCTCGGCCGACATCACGCCGAGGTCGATCTCGACCCCGGTGACACCGTCCAGTTTGCTCACCGCGGCAGTGATGTCGCGGCGCAGCGTGTCCTTCATCGGACAGCCGGCGACGGTCAGCAGGATGCGTACGGCGACCACGCCGTCCTCGCGGACGACGACGGTCTCGACCATCCCCAGATCCGTGATCGGCTTCTTGATCTCCGGATCCATTACGCCACCGAGCGCCGTGGTCACCTGATCAGCAGTGAGAGCCATGCCCCCAGGCTACGTGCTCACACCCATCCACCCGACCACGGTCCATGTGACATACCCCCCGTGGGGGCGTTGCACAGGCACTGGTGCGCCCGCACAGGAAATAACCTGTCCAACGCCCCCGGCGCGCGGGTCCACCCCCGATGCGTGGCGCGCCGGCCGGGAGGCTGGCGTTGCGTCAGAGGCCCGGGGCGCCGTAGATGGGGAACCAGCGGGAGAGGTCCGACTCGAAGTTCAGGTCCGCGCCGACGACGGACTTGATCTGGAGTTCCTGGGCGTTGTCGCGGCGGTCCGTGCCGACGGGGACGAACGGGTACCACGAGCCGCGTTTGTAGAGGTAGACGAGGCCGACTGACTGGGTGCCGTTGGTGAAGGCGACCAGGGTGCAGAGCAGGGCGTTGCCGAAGCCGGCGTCGACGAGGGACGTGTTGACGGCGTGCAGGTCGGTGACCAGGGTCTCCAGATCGTCCGGGGCCGTCTGCCGGACCAGCCAGGTGAAGCCGTACGAGTCCGTCGTACTGGTGAACTTGCCGTTGTCCAGCGCGAGCAGCTTGTCGACCTCCTCGCGGAGTGTGGTGAACCCGCCGCCCTCGGCCGCCTTGAAGCAGACCGAGCCGCTGCCCGTCGGGCGGAAGCCGGCCGCGGTCTCCAGAGTGATCGCGGCCGACGGAAGCGAGAACAGCTGATCGAGGTTCGGCGGGACGGCTTTGCTCCGGCCGAGCAGGATGTCGAGAAGGCCCATAGGTCTAAGCTTGCTCGCCCAGCTCGCGGGAGAGCGTACCGAGGCGGTCGAGGCGTGTCTCCAGGGACGGGTGCGTGGAGAACAGCGACGACAGGCTCTTGCCGGTGATCGCCGGCGCGAAGAAGAACGCGTTGAACGCCTGCGCCTGGCGCAGGTCGCGCGACGGTATCTGGGCGATGTCCCCGCTGATCTTGGTCAGCGCCGACGCCAGCGTCGAGGGTCTACCGGTCAGCATCGCCCCGGCCCGGTCGGCGGCCAGTTCGCGGTACCGCGACAGCGCCCGGGTGAGCAGGAACGAGATCGCATAGACGGCGATGGACACCGCGATGATCGTCAGCATGATCACGGCCGCGTTCTGGTCGCGGTTCCGTCCCAGGCCGCCGTACAGGCCGAAGCGAGTGATGAGGCCGGCGAGTACGCCGAGGAACGACGCGATCGTCATCACGGCCACGTCCCGGTGCGCGACGTGCGAGAGCTCGTGCGACAGCACACCCTCGAGCTCGTCGGCGTCCAGGCGCCGCAAGACGCCGGTGGTCACACAGACCACCGCGTTCTTCGGGTTGCGCCCGGTCGCGAACGCGTTCGGCAGGTCGACGTCGGCGATCGCGACCCGCGGCTTCGGCATGTCCGCCAGCGCGCACAGCCGGTCGATCGCGCCGTGCAGCTGCGGCGCCTCCTCGGGCGTGACGATCCGGCCGTGCATCGCGTACAGCGCGATCCGGTCGGAGAACCAGTACTGCGCGAAGAGCATGCCGCCGGCAATGAGCACGGCCAGTACGGCGCTTCGGGTCAGCGCGATCAGCAGCGCCACGAAGCCGACGTACAGCAGGCCGAGCAGGAAACTGGTGATCACCATCCGGCTGGACAGCCCACGATCGGGCGCGAATCGAGTCTTCATCCCACGTCCTTCCTCACTCACAGCGAGGGTAGCTCGGCGTCAAACCCGATCGTCCTCGCGAGTGTCGAGGTCGGCGAGCAAAGAGCGGAGTTCGGAGCGCAGGAAGTCGCGGGTGGCGACCTCGCCGACGGCCATCCGCAGCGATGCCACCTCGCGGGCCAGGAACTCCATGTCGGCCCGGGTCCGGGCGTCGACGTCGCGGTCGCGCTCGTACTGCACCCGGTCGCGGGCCTCCTGCCGGTTCTGGGCGAGCAGGATGAGCGGAGCGGCGTACGACGCCTGCAGGCTGAGCGCCAGCGTGAGGAAGATGAACGGGTACTGGTCGAAGCGCACGCTCTCCGGCGCGAAGATGTTCCAGCCGACCCAGAACAGGATCGTCGCGGTCATGTAGACCAGGAACTGCCCGGTGCCGAGGAAACGCGCGATCCGTTCGGACAGCCGGCCGAAGGCGTCCGCGTCGTACGCCGAGCGCAGTGCGATCGTGCGGCGCAGCTCGCGCGGGATGTCGAGGCGGTTGGTGCTCCGCATCAGGCGGCGTTCCTCGGCGGTGCCGCTGCCGCGCTGGCGGCGGTCGTCGGTGCTGCGGTCGTCACGGGGCATCGTGGTCCACCTCCTGCGGCTCGGGCAGCTCTGATTGCTCCACGCGATCCATGTGGTCGTGCTCTCGCCAGTCGCTCGGAAGCAGATGGTCGAGTACGTCGTCGACGGTGACCGCACCGATCAGCCGGCCCTCGTCGTCGAGCACCGGCGCGGCGACCAGGTTGTACGTCGCCAGGTACTTGCTGACCGTCTGCAGGCTGTCGTCCGGCCGCAGCCCGTCCAGATCGGTGTCCAGTACGGCGGACACCAGCTCGGACGGCGGCTCGCGCAGCAGTCGCTGGATGTGACCGATCCCGATGAACCTTCCGGTCGGCGTTTCCAGCGGTGGCCGGCAGACGTAGATCATCGCGGCCAGTGCGGGGCTGAGCTCCGCGTTGCGTACGTGGGCGAGGGCGTCGGCCACAGTGGCGTCCGCGGGCAGGATGACCGGTTCGGAGGTCATCATGCCGCCGGCAGTGCGCTCCTCGTAGGTCAGCAGTCGCCGTACGTCTTCTGCTTCCTGGGGTTCCATCAGCGTGAGCAGGCGCTCGGCTGTCTCGGTCGGCAGCTCGGCGATCAGGTCGGCCGCGTCGTCCGGGGACATCTCCTCCAGCACGTCCGCGGCCCGTTCGGTGTCCAGACCGTCGAGGATCTCGACCTGGATGTCCTCGGGCAGTTCCTCGAGTACGTCGGCCAGCCGCTGATCGTCCAGCGCGACGGCGATCTCCTTGCGGCGCTTGGGGGACAGGTCGTGCAGTACGCCGGCCAGGTCGGCCGGCCGCATGGATTCGAAGGCGGCCAGGATGTGTGTCGCGCCCTGTCCTTCCTCGTCCTGGGTGAAGCCGGTCACGTCCATCCAGTCGAGCACGTGGGTCTGTCCGCGGCGCCGGAACCGTTTCGAACCCTCCCGGACCGCCACCTTCGTCAGGAGCCAGTCGCGGGTCCGCCACTGCTCCATCGCCATGTCGTACACCACCGCGGCGGCCCCGGTGTCGGCAATGGTGACGGTCCGGTCGAGCATCTCGCCCAGGACCAGTACTTCGGTCGTGCGCTGCTCGAACCGCCGCATGTTGACCAGACCGGTGGTGACGACGTGTCCGGCCTCGACGGAGGTGACCCGGGTCATCGGCAGGAAGATCCGGCGCCGGGTGAACACCTCGACGACCAGGCCGAGCACGCGGGGCGGCTGGTCGCCCTGACGCATCATGGCCACCACGTCCCGCACCTTGCCGACCTGGTCCCCGTTCGGGTCGTACACCGGCAGACCCGCCAACCGGGCGACATAGACCCGCGACGGTGATCCACTCATGTCCGAAGGCTAACCCGCCGAGCGTGCGTCGCGGCTGAGGACCCTTCGTAGACTTTTGCCCCTCGGGCGACTTTCGAAGGTGGGGTGGGCATGCTCGGATCCACCGGGCTGGGCGCCGACGACGAGGCGGCGTACCTGGACCTGATCCGGCGGGGTGCCGCGTCGTTGGTGGACCTGGCCGCACGGCTCGGCCGTCCGGTGCAGGAGGTCCTGCGCGCGGTCGACGTACTCCTGAGCGAGGGTTTCGTGCACCGTACGCCGCCGCCGGCGGAGCTGATCGTGCCGGTGCCTCCGGAGCTCGCGGTCGAGCAGCTGATCCTGCGGCAGGAGGAGGAGTTCGAGCGGATCCGCAAGGCGGCGTACCGGCTGGCGGCAGAGGCGACCCGGCAGAGTGGTGCGCGGCGGACAGAGGAGCTGATCGAGATCGTCAGCGGGGAGACGGCAGTCGGTCTGGCGTTCGACCGCGTGCAGCGGACGGCCCGTAGCGAGATGCGTGAGCTGGTCGCTCCGCCGTACGTCGCATCGGCCGAGGTGAACAGTACGCAGCTGGCCCGGCAGGGGGCCGGTGTGACGTACAGAGTCGTCTACGACAGCTCAGCGCTGGGCGACGCAGTGCTGAGCGCCAGTGCGGTCAGCCACGTGCGGGCGGGAGAGCAGGCCCGGATCGCGGATGGACTACCGACCAAATTGGCCATCGCGGACCGGGAGCTGGCGCTGCTTCCGCTGGACTGGGCCACCCCGGCCCAGGACGCGGCGCTGCTGGTGCATCCGTGCAGTCTGCTGGACGCACTGGTCGCACTGTTCGAGACGGTGTGGAATCGGGCCAGTCCGCTGTCAGTGACCGAGTCAGACGGCCTGGAGCCGGAGGAGGCGATGTCTGCCGAGGACCGGCACCTCCTGTCGTTGCTGGTGGCAGGGCTGACCGACGACGCGGCCGGTGCGCGTCTCGGGATCAGCCGACGCACTGTTGCCAGACGGGTCCAGCAGCTGATGGAACAGACCCACTCGCGTTCCCGCCTCCAGTTGGGCTGGCATGCTCGCGACCGCGGGTGGCTCTAGTTCGTTGGCCGGATTGGTCGTGACCTCTTTGCGCCAGTCGGATCCGTAGCAGCAGGGGCGGGGAGCCGCATGTAATGCGGAGACCGTTGGACCTCCCCTGAGCTTGGAGCATCCGTGTCCTTGTCTTCCTTCTGCCGTCGTGGGCTGCCCGCGCTCGGCGCCGCCGTGCTGGCGCTGGCCGCCGTCTCGGTGCCGCAGGCCCGTGCAGCCACCCCGGTAGCCATCCCGGCAGCCAGTACGCCGCCGCGCACGGTCACCCTGATCACGGGCGACAAGGTCACCGTGACGACCGTCGACGGCCATCCGTCCGCGACCGTGAGCAAGCCCAACGGCACCCCGGCCGGCGCGCACATCATGACCGTGGGGAACGACCTGTACGTCTACCCGGACGCCGCGCTGCCGTACCTCGCGTCCGGCGTCCTCGACGAGCGCCTCTTCGACGTCACCGAGCTGCTGGCCGACGGGTACGACGACGCCCACAGCGCCGGCACGCCCCTCATCGTCTCCTACGCCCAGGGACGCAAGCAGGCCCCGCCGGCAGGCGCTCGGCAGACCCGCGCACTGACCAGCATCAAAGGCGCCGCACTGACCGCTGACCACGATCAGGCCGCCGCCTTCTGGACGTCCTTCACCGGCGGCAACACCGCAGCCCGCACAGGCATCGCGAAGATCTGGCTGGACGGCAAGGCAAAGGCGACCCTGTCGGACACCACCACCCAGATCGGCGCGCCGGAGGTGTGGCAGGGCGGCAACACCGGTCAAGGCGTGGACGTCGCCGTGCTCGACACCGGCGTCGATGCCGCGCACCCCGACTTCGGCGGCCGGATCGTCGCCTCACAAAGCTTCGTGCCGGGCCAGGACGTCACCGATCGCAACGGTCACGGGACCCACGTCGCCTCGACCATCGCGGGTACGGGCGCGGCGTCCGGCGGCAAGGAAAAGGGCGTCGCGCCTGGCGCCGGACTCCACATCGGCAAGGTCCTGAACGACGACGGCAGCGGCCAGGACTCCTGGATCCTCGCCGGCATGGAGTGGGCCGCGCGCGATCAACACGCCAAGGTGGTCAGCATGAGCCTCGGCTCCGGTCCGTCCGACGGCACGGACCCCATGAGCCAGGCCGTGAACACGCTGAGCGCCGAGACCGGCGCACTGTTCGTGATCGCCGCGGGCAACTCCGGACCGGACCCGTACAGTGTCTCGGCCCCTGGGGCCGCGGACGCGGCCCTGACCGTTGGCGCAGTCGACAGTGCCGACCGCCTGGCCTCGTTCTCAAGCCGCGGTCCGCGACTCGGTGACAATGCGGTCAAGCCGGACTTGACTGCTCCTGGTGTCGGTGTGCTCGCTGCGCGGTCGCAGTACTCGCCGGAAGGTGACGGGTCGTACGTCGCGATGAGCGGTACGTCGATGGCCACACCGCACGTCGCTGGTGCGGCTGCGCTGCTGGCCAACGCGCACCCCGACTGGACGGGGCAGCAGTTGAAGGATGCGCTGGTCAGCACGACCAAGACCACGCAGCAGTACAGCCCGTTCGCGGCAGGTACCGGCCGGCTGGACGTGGCCACCGCGGTGCGCAGCACGCTGTACGCGTCCGGCTCTGCCTTCGCTGCGGTGAAGTGGCCCTACCCGGCGAGCAGACTCGTGCAGAAGGACGTCACCTACACCAACAACGGCACCGAACCCGTCACGCTGAACCTGTCCCTCAAGAACCAGGGCATCCCGGCCGGTCTGTTCACGCTGACGACTCCGTCCCTAACCGTCCCGGCGCACGGTACGGCGACCGCCGGTGTGGTGAGTCACCTCGACCTGGCCGTCGACGACGCCGGCTACAGCTCGATGCTCACGGCAACCGATGGCAGTGGAGCAGTGCTCGCTCACACCTCGATCGGTGTGAGCAAGCAGAGTCAGCGCGTCAAGCTGTCGCTCCGCGCGAAGGACCCGCACGGCGCGGCGCTGTCGGGTGTCGTCGTACTCAAGGACATCAAGCGGGACGTCGTACCTGAGGTGTACGTCGTCGACGGGAGCCTCGATATCGCCGTTCGCCCGAGCACGTACGCCGGATGGATGTACGCCGACGTACCGTGTCTGGACGGCCCGCACTCACTGGGCCGGGCTGTCATCAGTCAGCCGGAGGTCGACGTCACGCAGGACCAGACGCTCACGTTCGACGCTGCCGGACTCCGTAAGGTCGCTGCGGTCACGCCGCGGCCTTCTGACAACACGTATCTGCGGGTCGACCAGTACCGGAGTTACGGCGACCTGCATCGCTTTGTCGACGTGTATCAGCTCGAGTGGTGGATCTACGACTCCCTCTGGGCCACACCGACTCGCAAGGTGACACAGGGCTCCTACACGTTCGCAACACGCTGGCGTCAGGTTCAGCCTGCTCTAACGGTGGGTTCGTTCGACAGCGTCGTACAGAGCTGGTCGCCGAAGGTGCCTGAAGGCGTGGGCACCTATCCGGTGGTGTACGTCGGCTCCGACCGTGCGACGTACGACGTTCGGGGCAAGATTGCTGTTGCTCAGCGCAACGACGCCGTACCGCCGACAGCACAGGCTGCAGCTGCCGCGAAGGGCGGTGCGAAGCTGCTGCTCATCCTGAACGACGGCTACGGGCCTCTGGACGCGTGGGCCGATCTGCCGCAGGAGGAGGCGCCGGCACTCCCCGTGGCGTCCCTGAACACGGACCAGGGCAAGCAGCTGCTGGCCCTCAGTCCCAAGCTGTTGCCGCTCGTTTCGCACCCGTACCCGGACTACCTCTACGACCTCGTCCAGCACCATGACGGGGCGGTGCCGAAAGACCCCGGTTACCGTCCGGGCGCACGTGATCTGGCACGGATCGACGAGTCCTTCCGGGACACGAGGCCCGGGGATGCACTCGACATCCGCTTCGACCTGTCAGCCGACCTGACGTGGGCGGTGGGGGCCGCATCAACACCAGTACCCGCGCAGGGTGACCACACGGTGTGGGTCACCGCCTCGCCGAAGGTGAAGTGGCTCAGCATGGCCGCGGTGCCGGACCTGTCCCAGCAGGGCTCGTCACTGTCCTACCGTGCCGGCAGCACGACAAAGGAGACCTGGTTCGCCGGCATCCAGCGTCCGCGGCTGCTGGGCGACAGTGCGTTGTCGACACCGCCGTCACGCGTCGGGGACATCATGAGCGTCTTCGGCGTGCCCGGCTTCGCCGACTCGGGTCCGCACCAGGGCGTCGTGTACGACGTCGGCGCGCCGGTCACGTCGGCGTTCTACCAGGGCGACACGTTGATCGGCGAGGGCCCCGACGTACTGTCCGTAGAGGTCGCGCCGGAGCCACTGCCGTACCGGCTCGTCGTTGACACCAAGCGCGACCTGCCGAACCGGCCGTACTCGCCGAGCACACACACCGAGTGGGGCTTCACCTCCGGTCAGACCGACTACGCGAACCTGGAGCCGTTGCCGCTGCTCCAGCTCGACTACTCGATCGCGACCGACCTGTCCGGTCGAGCGAAACGCCACACCGACCTCTCGGTGACCGCCTCGCACTTGCCGGGAGCTGTGCGCACAGGCAAGGTCAGTACGGCGACACTGGAGCTGTCGTACGACGACGGTGCCACGTGGCGCCCGATCGGGCTGCAACGGTCTGGAGCCGGTTGGCGCGGGAAGCTGGATGCACCGGCATCCGCCGACTACGTGAGCATGCGGGTCACGGCACGCGACGATGCCGGCAACAGCGTCAGCCAGACGATCCAACGGGCCTTCGGGGTGCGTTAACTCAGCTTGGGGCGGCGACGTACCGGGCGGTGCAGTGTCATCGGTGGCTTGCCGCGGGTCGTGGCTCTGGTCGGTACCGGAGCCTCGGCCCGCGGTGCGGCGTCGTAGCGCCCGGCCGTCTCGCTGATCTCACCGGTCGGGTCCAGGACCAGGATGTCGGCCTCGTTCCGCCACCGCTCCAGCTGTGTGTCCAGCTCGGCTGCGTTGAGTCGCTCACTGCGTAGTACCTGCGCTGCTGCAGTCCACTCGTCGCTTCCGGGCTCCAGTCGCCGTACGGACGCCTTCCAGCTCGCCAGGCGGCTCGTGGCGGGCTTGGCCGGTACGACGACCTCGACTGCGGGTGCTGCTGCGAGTCCGGGCAGGGGCTGCTCCGCGCCGTCAGCCGAGTCCGCGAGTACGACGTACTGGCCCTCAACCGTCGCGAACCACGCCGGCACCGGTCGCCGGCCGTCCCACGCCAGCCAGACGAGTCCGGCCTTCTTCATCACGCCGGCGATCTCGGCCACAGCCTCCTCGATGCTCACGACCCCAGCGTGTCACACCACCAACTTTGAGAAGCCACCGATCACTTTTCCGGCATTGAAATGGATGGTGGCTTCTCAAAGTGGTGAATCGAGACACACTCGGGAGGGAAGTGAGCCGGGTCACCGGGCCGGCGGTGGTGGACGCCGTACGCTGCCGGTGACCGGTGGGTAACCGAGTGGAGGTCGTATGTCGGAGCAGGTGTTGCGCAGTCGACGGTCGTGCTTGGCCACGCCCGGGTCGAACCCACGGTTCCTGACCAAGGCGAAGGGACTGGACGCGGACCAGGTGTTCCTGGATCTCGAGGACTCGGTCGCGCCGATCGCCAAGCCTGACGCCCGCAAGAACATCGTCGCCGCGCTCAACGAGGGCGGGTGGGGCACCAAGCTGCGCGTCGTCCGGGTGAACGACTGGACCACCGAGTGGACGTACGCCGACGTCATCGAGGTCGTCGGCGGCGCCGGCGCGAACCTCGACTGCATCATGCTGCCGAAGGTGCAGACCGCCGAGCAGGTGGTCGCGCTCGACCTGCTGCTCACCCAGCTGGAGAAGGTGCACGGATACGAGCCGGGCCGGATCGGGATCGAGGCGCAGATCGAGAACGCGCTCGGCCTGACCAACGTGAACGCGATCGCGACCGCGTCGCCGCGGGTGGAGACGATCATCTTCGGGCCCGCGGACTTCATGGCGTCGATCAACATGAAGTCGCTGGTGGTCGGCGAGCAGCCGCCCGGGTACGACGTCGGCGACGCTTACCACTACATCCTGATGCAGATCCTGATGGCCGCGCGGGCGCACGGCAAGCAGGCGATCGACGGCCCGTACCTGCAGATCAAGGACGTCGACGGTTTCCGCCGCGTCGCCGGCCGCTCGGCCGCGCTCGGCTTCGACGGCAAGTGGGTCCTGCACCCCGACCAGATCGCCGCCGCGAACGAGGTCTACTCGCCCCGCCAGGACGACTACGACCACGCCGAGAACATCCTCGACGCCTACGACCACTACACCTCCGCCGCCGGCGGCGGCCGCGGCGCGGTGATGCTCGGCGACGAGATGATCGACGAAGCCAGCCGCAAAATGGCCCTCGTCATCTCCGCCAAGGGCCGAGCCGCCGGCCTCACCCGCACCGACGTCTGGGTCCCGCCGACCGACTAATCGGAGCGCGCGGCCTGGAGCAGCTCCTGCAGCGCATCGGCGAGATTCGCATCGTCAGCGGGACTGCTCCAGGAAACGCCCAGCCAGAGCTCTCCTTCCGGTTCGAAGCGGGCTCCGCCTGGAACGGGTTGGTTGGTGATGATCAGTCCCAGCGCCGCGACGTTGTTCTCCGCCGTCAGCCGGAGCATTTCCGTCACCTCGGCCGGCGACTGCGGCCTGCCACGCCACTTGATCTCCACCGCGACCGGTTCGCCGGTTCCGAGCAACAGGTCCCAGCCTTGGGGTGGTCGGGCGAGAGTCGCCCGGGCCGCGATGTCCCCACCGGCCAAGCGCTCGACCGCCGCGGTCGCCCGCAGCCGGTATTCGTCTGCGGCTGCCCGCGCGTCGAGGACCTCGTCGACCGCCCGCTGAGTGCCCGGTGGCAACGGTACGTCGTCCAGTCGTTCGGCGACCTCGGCCTTTGCCTCGTCCGACATGCTCGGGTCACGCAGGATGCGGCCGAGGAACGTCGCCTCGCTGTTCCCGACCTTGACCTGGCTCAGCCGCTGGCCGGACACGGCGAGGTACCCGAAGAGCGCACCGACACCGATCAGCAGCGGTACGCCGCCGACATTGCTGCCGTCGACGAAGACTGCGACTGCTCCGGCTCCGCCCGTGGCAGATCCCACCACGGCACACACAGCTCGCTCGAGCCGGCTCAAACCGGCACCCTCGGGAGTCACCCGCCGATCATGCCAGGTCGGCGGGGGCGGCCTGGGCCATGATCGCCAGGAGTTGGCCGTCGGGGTCGGGGAAGAAGGCCATCCATTCCTCGATGCCGTTGTCGTGCTTGTGGATGAGGTGCGGGGCCTGCTCGAACTCCACGCCGCGGGCGCGGAGTTCGTCGTACGCCGATTGGATGTCGTCGACGCGAAAGTAGAGGATGGAAGGGTCCGCGGGTCCTTCGGTGGCGCTCAGGAACAGCCGCGTTCCACCGCAGTCGAAGAACGCCAGGTCGCCGAACGTGTAGAGGTGGGGGAGTCCCAGTACGCCGCCGTAGAAGTCGACGGCCTGCTGGATGTCACTCACCGGGCGGGCGATCTGCCCGATCGCACCTAGCTGCACCATCTCCGCGCCTCCTTGTCCCTGAAGAGCACTGTCCGCGGGCACACCGCGCCAGGTGCGAAGCTCGGCCCGGCGGTCCAGGCCGAGCTTCATCAGCGCGTTCGCGACGTGGAACTTGACCGCGTCGACGCTGACTCCGCGCCGCCGCGCGATCTCCCGGTTCGACATCCCGTGCCGCACCGCGTGCACCACCTGCCACTCGGCGGGAGTCAGTACGTCGGGATGCCGGGGCCGTCCGCGTGTACCCACACCCTTAAGCTAGCGGCGTAGCGTCCGAATTACCCTCCCCCTCAGTGCACCCAGACCTTGTAGATGCGGATGGGCTTTGCCGGCGGGCCGTCCTGGTCGGGGTCGGCGATGCCGGCGGCGACCATGCGGTCGAAGGTGGACATGCCGGCGATGACGTGGCCGAGAACGGTGTAGTTCGGGGCGATGTTCGCGAACGAGTGCACGACGAAGAACTCGGAGCCGTTGGTTCCCGGGCCCTGGTTGCCGTAGGCAACGGTGCCGCGCGGGTAGGTCTCCTGGCCGGTGACCTCGTCGGGGAACTTGTATCCCGGCCCGCCTTCTTCCTGGCGGTAGATGTCACCGCACTGCAGGACGCCCAGCCGGGACGAGTTCGTCAGCCGGAAGCACTGCGTCGCGTCGTAGAACCGGCTCTTCACCAGGTGCACGAAGTTGTGTACGCCGCAGGGCGCGTTGGCACGGTCCATCCGGACCACGAACGGTCCGTAGTTCGTCACGAAGTACACGTCGACCGTGCCCTTGGCGCGGGCAACCGGGGACGGGACCCGGACAGGCTTGGCGGCCGGGTTCTCGGGCGTCGGCGTGAACTCGCACTTGGCCACGGGCTTGGAGACGGGAACTGCGGAGGCGGTCGTCGTGGTCAGCGTCATCGCAACCAGAGCGGCCGCGATCAGGGCGGTGAATGATCGCTTCATCACCACACCGTAGTACCTCGCTCGCTCTCTGCAGAGGTTGTTCAAGGAATTGGTCGCGGACTCGAACATCCGGCCCTTCCCGCCTAAGGTGATCCGGTCCGCTGCGGAAGGTGTGTTGGTGTGAACGGCGAGGTACTGGCAGGTCGGTACCGGTTGCTGACCCTGCTGGGCAGGGGCGGTGCGGGTGAGGTGTGGCAGGCCGAGGACACGCTCCTCGCCCGCCAGGTCGCGGTGAAGTTGCTGCGCAGCCTCGAAGGCGACCCGATGGACGCGGTGCAGAGGTTCCGCGCTGAGGCTCAATCAGCCGCTCGATTGACCCATCCGAACGTCGTCGCGACGTACGACGTCGGCACCGAAGGCGACCACGTGTTCCTGGTGATGGAGCTCGTGCAAGGACCCGATCTCGCCAAACTGATGCGTACGTCGGGACTCCCCGCCGCCGCCCTGATCGAGGACATCGCCGTCCAGGGCGCCCGTGCGCTGGACGCGGCGCACGCGGCCGGGATCGTGCACCGCGACGTCAAGCCGGGCAACCTGCTGTTGGCTCCCGACGGCACCCTCAAGATGACCGACTTCGGTATCGCCAAGAGTGCGGGCAACGAGACGACCGGACTGGGCGTCCTGCTCGGTACGGCGTCGTACGTGTCGCCGGAACAGGTCCGCGGCGAGCCCGCCACCGCGGCCAGCGACTGGTACTCGTTCGGCTGCGTCCTGCACGAGCTCCTGACCGGTACGCCGCCTTTCACCGGCCCGACCGTCGACGTGGTCATGCGGCAGCATCTCGACGTACCGCCTCCGCCTGTTACGCGTGCCGACGTACCGGCTGAGCTGTCGAACCTCGTGACGCACTTGCTGGCCAAGGATCCGGCGGACCGTCCGTCGTCGGAGCATGAGGTGGCCGCACTGCTCGCACCGGCCAACCAGACCCAGGTGCTGACGTTCACGCCACCTGCGGCTGCCGAGGTGGTCGGTGTGGGTAAGTGGGAGGAGGACGCCGACGAACCGGCGCACCGGGCAACCAGCAGTGGCTTCCCCGTGGCCAAGGCAGGTGTGGCTGCTGCCGTGGTGGTAGCGGGTGTGGCGGGGGCGCTCCTGCTGCGGGCAGGCGTGTCGAACGATCCGCCCGCACAGGCCGGCGGAACGCCTTCTGCCCCGGTGCAGAAGGTCACGACGGCTCCCAAGACCACACCGGAGCCCAAGCCGACTCCCACTCCCACTCCCACCAAGACTCCGACGACGCCGACGAAGAAGCCGACGCAGACGCAGAACCCGCAAGGGATGCTGGTGCAGCGGCTGCGCTCGCTGGCCGCACAGGTACGCGCGACGCAGCAGGGGAGCCGTAGCAAGGCACCGCGGGAGGCTGCGAACGACCTGGATCAGGCTGCCCAGGCAATCGACCACGGCGACACCGAGGCTGCCGCGAAGCACTTCTACGAGGCGCGGCAGCGGCTGGCCGAGGCACAGCAACGACACCGCTGGCAGGCGACCCAGCAGATCGCCGCGCTGTTCTTCACCATCGGCCAGTCGCTCCCACGTCCTGACCACGACCACGAGTGAGGCACGCGACCTTCGCCAGGTGGCCGGTGTCACAGCGGGTGTCACCCTCGTGCCGGGATGCTGATAGCGAGGATACTCGCGGGTAAGCCGGCCGAAGGAGACGCACGATGAGCAGGTTGCAGCAGACCGAGGGGCTGACCGACATCCAGGAAGAGATCCTGAAGACGGTCCGGGCCTTCGTCGAGGCCGAGATCCTCCCGGTCGCGACCGAGCTCGAGCACCGCGACGAGTACCCGACCGAGATCGTCGAGGGACTCAAGGAACTCGGCCTCTTCGGCCTGATGATCCCCGAGGAGTACGGCGGCCTCGGCGAATCGCTGCTCACGTACGCGCTGTGCGTCGAGGAGATCGCCCGCGGCTGGATGAGCGTGTCCGGGATCATCAACACGCACTTCATCGTTGCGTACATGCTGCTGCAGCACGGGACCGACGAGCAGAAGCAGAAGTACCTGCCGCGAATGGCGACCGGTGAGGTCCGTGGCGCGTTCTCGATGTCCGAGCCGGGCTGCGGATCCGACGTCGCCGCGATCAAGACGAAAGCCACTCGTGAGGGTGACGGTTACGTCGTCAACGGTCAGAAGATGTGGCTGACCAACGGCGGCTCGTCGAACCTGGTCGCCGTACTCGTGAAGACCGACGAGGGGCAGGACTCGGTCTACAAGAACATGACCACGTTCCTGGTCGAGAAGGAGCCCGGGTTCGGTGAGGTCGACAAGGGCCTCACGATCCCCGGCAAGATCGAGAAGATGGGCTACAAGGGCGTCGACACCACGGAGCTGGTGTTCGACGGGTACCGGATCGACGCGGGCCAGATCCTCGGCGGCGTGCCGGGCAAGGGTTTCTACCAGATGATGGACGGCGTCGAGGTCGGTCGCGTGAACGTCGCCGCGCGCGGGTGCGGTGTCGCGCGGCGGGCGTTCGAGCTCGGGATCTCGTACGCGCAGCAGCGGGAGACGTTCGGCAAGAAGATCGCCGAGCACCAGGCGGTGCTGTTTCGGCTCGCCGACATGGCCGTCAAGGTGGAGGCCGCGCACGAGCTGATGGTGAGGGCGGCCCGGAAGAAGGACAGCGGCTCCCGCAACGACTTCGAGGCCGGCGTGGCGAAGTACCTGGCCAGCGAGTACTGCTCCCAGGTCGTCGAGGACTCGTTCCGCATCCACGGCGGCTACGGCTTCTCGAAGGAGTACGAGATCGAACGCCTCTACCGCGAGGCCCCGATGCTTCTGATCGGCGAAGGGACCGCCGACATCCAGCGCATGATCATCGGCCGCCGCCTGCTCGAGGACTACAAACTCTGACCGTGCGCTGGGTCGACAGGCGGGGCGGTGCCGGTCGGCCCAGCGCACGGCGGGGCAGGGTCTAGGCCGTACTGCGGGTCGGGACTTGCCGGGTGTTGCCGGAGCCGTGGCCGGAGAGCAGCCAGATGCCGAGCTGGGTGATCTCGTGGCGCACCGAGGCGCCGTCGCGGCGGGTGGTGATCAGGCCGGCCTCCCGCAGCACCGTCGCCTGATGGCTCGCGGCGGCCGGAGAGATCCCGCAGCGTTTCGCCAGCTCCGTCGTCGTACAGCCGCTGACGGTCGCCTCCAGTGCGGCGGCCCGGGTCGACCCGAGCAGGGCTCCCAGGGGGTCACTCGACGGCGGGTGCTCCTTCGGCGTCTGCCGCAGGATCCCGGGCGCATGCTGGATCGGGTACACCAGGATCGGTTTGAGGTCCGGGTCCCGCAGCTTGGTCGGTACCTGCCAGCAGAACGCCGAAGGCTGCAACTCGATTCCCCTGCCATCGAGATACAGATCTCGGTCGTTCATGTCCAGCACCTGCAGCACCGGTGCGACCCACCGGACCCGCGGATGCAACGACGACAGCAGCCGGTCCACACCGTGCCGGGCCAACGCCTCACCTCGATGGGCGTGGTCGGCGGACACGTGCGTCCCGATCGATTTCCAGTACGGCGCGATCGCGGCGTCGTGATACGTCCGGATGGCCCGTCCGAGCTTCTGCATCGACGTACGGCCACCTTGGGCCAGCTCCCGGGTCCAAGGGGAGGCAGGCCGGTACTGCGCGAGCAGGTCGAGCTGGCTGCGGATCTGCTGCCGCGGTGTCGCCAGCGCCTGCTCAAGGGCGGTGTCGAAGTCCGGCGCGGGCTCCGCCGGGGTGAGGAAGTCGGGGGAGTAGCCCTTCGACGGAGTCAGCTCGAGCAGCAGCCGCATCTGGTCCGGTGCGACCGTGGCCCGCACATGGCGGCGCCAGTCCTCGAAGATCAGCCGGCCTTCCGAGTGCTGCAGCATATGCAGGCTCAGCAGCACCTCCCAGAGCGGCGCCGGCGTGGTGGCGACCGTGACCCGGGTCAGGTCGCGCGGCGTGAAATGAATGCGAAGCACCGCGATCCCCTCCTGTCCCTGGTCGGCATTCGGTCGCGGAAAGTAATCGCTTCCTGACCGAATGCGATTCCGGAATTCAATCAAGGGAGGAGATCGCGGGACAACCGTTTGAACATTCCAATCCCGGAGCAGTCCCGGCCATGGCAAAAGGTTGCCAACTCACCCGACCTGGCCAAGCCGATTCCGGGCCCAGGAGGGTGTCTAGAGCCAGTGGTTCCGCTTGAACAACCGGTAAAGGACGGTGCACGCCGCCGCCATCACTCCAAGTACGACGAAGTACGCGTACTTCAGCCGCAGTTCCGGCATGTAATCGAAATTCATGCCGTAGATCCCGGCGATCATGGTCGGCACCGCGAGGATCGCCACCCACGCCGAGATCCGCCGCATGTCCTCGTTCTCGGCCACCTGGACCTGGGCCAGCCCGGCCTGCAGGATCGAGCTGAGCAGCTCGTCGAACGAGATCACCTGCTCCTTCACGCGTTGCAGGTGGTCGTCGACGTCGCGGAAGTAGTTCTTCGTCTCGTCGGCGATCAGCGGGTGCCGCAGCGTGGCCAGGGCCCGCATCGGGCCGGTCAGCGGCGCCACGGCCCGCTTGAGCTCGAGCACCTCACGCTTCAGCTGGTAGACCCGGTCGATGTTCCGCCAGCCACGCGGCGTGAACATGGACGTCTCGATCAGGTCGATATCGGCCTGTACGGCGTCCGCGACCTCCAGGTACCGGTCCACGACGTGGTCCGCGATGGCGTGCAGTACGGCGCCCGGACCGGTGGCGAGTCGGTGCGGCTCCCGCTCCAGCTCCTGCCGCAGTCCGGTCAGCTCACTGTGCTCACCGTGCCGGACCGTGACGACGAAGCCGGGTCCACAGAACACCATGACCTCACCCGTCGCGACCACCTCGCTGGTTGCGGTCAGATCGTCGTGCGGGACATACGTGACCGTTTTGAACACTGCGAACAGCGTCTCGCCGTACCGCTCCAGTTTGGGGCGCTGGTGCGCCTCGTGCGCGTCCTCCAGCGCCAGCGGGTGCAGACCGAACTCCGCACCGATGATGGCGAGCTGGTGGTCGGTCGGCTGGAACAGGCCGATCCACACGAACCCCTGCCCGCGCTGCGCCCGGTCGAGCGCCTCGGTGTAGGAGTTGACCCGGGTGTCGCGGACACCGTCGCGGTACAGCCCCCAGTCGACCAGGGCGCCCTCGAGCTTGCCGGTGACCACGTCGTCCGGCGGACGTCCGGGACCGTCGCCGCGGCGGGCGAAGACCCGTCCCACACGGCGTGTCGCGCCCATGTCCCATCGTCGCCCGGCCATCACCGGCGAGGCTATCAAGACGCGATAACCAGCCGTCGGCAATGATGGGGTGCAAGCACGTGGAGAGGAACGACGATGACCACGCAGGGCATGCCCTCGATGGACCCCAGGCCGACCGGCCTGACGATCGGGACGTACGACACCTACCGGGAGGCACAGCGAGCTGTCGACTATCTCTCGGACGAGAAGTTCCCGGTCGAGCACACGACCATCGTCGGCAACAACCTCCGTCAGGTCGAGAAGATCACCGGCCGGCTCACCTGGGGCCGGGCGCTGGCGGCGGGGCTGGCCAGCGGCGCATGGTTCGGGCTGTTCGTCGGCACGCTGCTGGGGCTGTTCACGAACGGCAACTGGCTTGCGGCGGTGCTGACCGGCGTCGTACTGGGCGCCTTCTTCGGGCTGGTGTTCGGCGGCCTCGGCTACGCGCAGTCGGCCGGCCGGCGGGACTTCACGTCGCGGACCGCCGTGGTGGCCACGACGTACGACGTACTCTGCGACTTCAAGTTCGCTGAAGAGGCCCGCAACCACCTCGCCAAGCTGGCCCTGAAGGGCGAGGTGCACCCGCTGCTGCCGGATCACCAGTCCCCGCAGACCACGCAGCGGCCGATCGACTGAGGTGACCTATCTCTCCTGCCGGTGAGAGCCAGACCACGGCCCGGATGCGCCCGGACCGGCAGCATGGGGAATCCCATCGCCGAGGCCAGAGCCGAGGAGGAACCGAGATGCAGTTCGGGCGCAGCTACGAGGAGTTCGAGGTCGGTGCGGTCTACAAGCACTGGCCGGGTAAGACGGTCACGGAGTACGACGACCACCTGTTCTGCCTGCTCACCATGAACCACCATCCGCTGCACCTGGACACGCACTACGCTTCAGCGTCGACCCAGTTCGGGAAGAACGTTGTGGTCGGCAACTACATCTACTCGATCCTGCTCGGCATGTCGGTCCCGGACGTGAGCGGCAAGGCCATCGCCAACCTGGAGATCGAGTCCCTGCGGCACGTCGCCCCCACCTTCCACGGCGACACGGTGTACGGCGAGACGCTCGTCCTGGACAAGTGGGAGTCGAAGTCCAAGGACGACCGCGGCGTCGTGTACGTCGAGACCAAGGGCTACAAGCAGGACGGCACCGTCGTCTGCCTGTTCCGCCGCAAGGTCATGGTCCCGAAGAACAACTACCTCGAGTCCCGCGGCGGCGAACAACCAGGCCGCCCTGTCCCCGCCGAGTAGCCAGACGTCAGCCGGCGAGCTCCGCCACGACGGTCAGCACGCCGAGGACTGGCTCGGCGCCGACCGACTGGAAGAGGGCCGGCGCAGCGGGCGGCTCACTGCCGGCCCGCATCGCGTCGAGCGCACCACGATCGCGCCACATCGTCTGGATCTGCCAGCGGTTCTGATCGCCCCGCAGCAGCCGGGAGTACAGCAGGCCGGCCGGCAGCGGCGAGTCCGCGAGCTTGCGGTACCCGTCGACCAACTCCTGCGTCCGGCCGGGCTCGACCGTCGCACTTACCTCGGTGAGAATCTCGCCGGCCATCGCTCCCCCTGGTGTACTCGGTGGCTTTCAGCATGACACCGATCCCGGCCGTCCGCATTTGCCTGGCCGACCCACCAATTTGCCTGCCTGACCCACCTGATGAGGGGTTCCCACCCAGAACCAGGGTGAGGAACCCCGAACTAGGTGGGTCAACCCATCAAATGAGGTCAGCTGAGGAACAGCTCGATCACCGGGACCAGGACGTTCGGTTTCTGGATCGGGAGTTTCAGGGTGAGTACGTCGGCCGAGACGCCACCCATCGTGGTGTTCTGCGCCTGCTGATGGGGGTCGTTCTCGATGCGCTTGATCTCGGAGGCGTCGTTCAGGAGTTGGGCGTACTTCACCTTCCCGCCGAGGCCGGCCAGATGCACGTGGCCCATCGGCCAGGAGAACAGGTGCAGATACAGCCGGTTGCCCTTCTGCGTGTAACGGGCGTCCACCGGCGCCGTGTACTCCGAGGGACGGGCGCCGCGGATCGACCGCTCGTGCAGGCGCATCCACCCACCGATGTCGGCCAGCGTCGCCAGCGCCCGCGGGTCGAACTCACCCCGCCCGGTCGGTCCCACGTTCAGCAGCAGGTTGCCGTCCTTGGAGACCGAGTCGATCAGCATCTTCACCAGCAGCTCGGGTGACTTCCAGTCCAGGTTGTCCCGGTCGTAGCCCCAGCTGCCGTTCAGCGTCTGGCACGCCTCCCACAGCACCGGTACGCCGTCGCGCTGCATCGGCGCGTCCGGCTGGTACTGCTCCGGCGTCACGAAGTCGCCCGGGATGTCCAGCCGGTCGTTGATCAGGATGTCCGGCTGCAGCTCCCGGACCATCGCCATCAGCTCGACCGAGCGCCAGTCGTCCTTGCCTTTACCGTGGCCGTCCCGCCCGTCGGGGTACTTCCGGCCCGGGTAGGAGAAGTCGAACCACATGATGTCGATCGGCCCGTAGTTGGTCAGCAGCTCACGCGTCTGCGCGTGCAGGTAATCGGCGTACACCTGGATGTCCCGCCCGGCCGCCTTCGCGATCGCCTCCTCGTCGTCGCGCTGCGGGTGCACGAGGTCGATCGGGAACTCCGGATGGTGCCAGTCGATCAGCGAGTGGTAGAACCCGACGCCCAGGCCTTCGGCCCGGCATGCCTCGACGAACGGCCCGACCAGGTCCTTGCCCCACGCCGTCTTCGCCACCGTGTAGTCGGAGACCTCGGAGTCCCACAGGCAGAAACCCTCGTGGTGCTTGGTCGTGAGTACGGCGTACTTCATGCCGGCCTCGCGCGCGGCGCGGGCCCACTTGGTCGGGTCGTACAGGTCCGGCTCGAAGTGGTCGAAGTACGGCTGGTAGTCCTCGTCGGTCAGCTTTTCGCGGTTCTTCACCCACTCGTGCCGGGCCGGCAGCGAGTACAGGCCCCAGTGGACGAACAGGCCGAACCGCCAGTCGCGGAACTTCTCGACGGAGTGCGCGGGAGGCGCGTCGGTCATCTCGTATCTCCTTCGGAATTAGCGGCCGCCCAGACCGGTGACGAGCAGGCCGCGGACCAGGTGTTTCTGCAGCAGGACGACAAGCAGGACGGTGGGAATCATCGCCATCACCGACGCGGCCATCATCAGGTTCCACTGCGTGCCCTGCTGGCCGACGAACTGCGCCAGGCCCAACGGCACCGTGCCCTTGTCCTCGACGCTGTTGATGATGATCAACGGCCACAGGAAGCTGCCCCAGAAACTGATGAAGGTGAAGACGGTGAGTACGGCGAGGGCCGGCCGCGCGAGCGGCAGCATGATCCGGAAGAACGATCCGAACGGACCGCACCCGTCGACCCGGGCAGCCTCTTCGAGCTCGGCCGGGACGGTCAGGAAGAACTGCCGGAGCAGGAACGTGCCGAACGCGGTGAACGCCCACGGCAGGATCAGCGCCCAGTAGCTGTCCACCCAGCCGAGCGCCTGCATCAGCCAGTACATCGGCACGATCAGCACTTCCTGCGGCACCATCAACGTGCCGAGGAACAGCACGAACAGTTGCTCCCGGCCCCTGAACTTCAAGCGGGCGAAGGCGTACGCCGACAGGCTCGAGGCAGCGACCACCACAAAGGTGCCGGCCACGGCGACCAGCAGACTGTTCAGGAAGTAGCGATCGAACGGGGCGAACGTGAACGCGTCCGCGTAGTTCTTCCAGCGGATCTCGGAGCCGAACAGGTGCGGGGTCGGGGTGAACACCTCGTCGGCGGGCTTCAGCGACGTCGACACGGCGTACACCAAGGGGCCGAGGAAGACGATCGCCACGATCACCAGCAGGGTGTGCGAGACGCCGCTGCGGACCTTGCGGGCGGCACTGTTGGTCTCAGACGTCATAGTTCACCCACCGCTTCTGCCCGAAGAACTGGATCGCGGTGATGCCCATGATGATCACGAACAACACCCAGCCGGCCGCCGACGCCAGCCCCATCGTGAGGAACTGCCAGCCCTGGTTGTAGACGTACATGACGATGGTCTGGGTGGCCACGCCCGGGCCGCCCTGGGTCAGGATGAACGGCTGCGCGAACACCTGGAACGAGGTGATCAGCGTCATCGTGGTGGCGAAGAACATCGACGGGGTGATCATCGGCCAGGTGATGTAGCGGAACCGCTGCAGCGGCCCGGCGCCGTCGATCTGCGCGGACTCCAGTTGCGACTGCGGAACCTGGTCGATCGCGGCCGAGAAGACCAGGAAGTTGTAGCCGAAACCCTGCCAGATCGACATCGCCACGATCGCCGGCATCGCCCAGTTCGACGAGCCCAGGAAGTTCGGCGCGTCGATGCCGAACCAGCTCTGCAGGCCGCCGTCGATCAGCCCGCCGGGCTGGAACAGCAGCCGCCAGACCATCACGTTGGCCACCATCGGCGTCATCACCGGGATGAAGAACAGCACCCGGAACACCTGCCGGCCCTTGATCTGCGGGCCCAGCCAGACCGCGAGGCCGAGCGAGACGACCACGTTCAGCGGGACGTACAGCACCACGAAGAGCACCGTGTTCAGCACCACCCGGCGGAACACCGGGTCGTGCAGCAGGTGCGAGTAGTTGCCGAAGCCGAGGAAGGAGCGGGTGCCGAACACCGGCCAGTCGAACAGGCTGATGCCCAGCGCCATCGCGGTCGGGAACAACGTGAACAGCGCCAGCCCACCGAGACTCGGCGCCAGGAAGACCGACGCATACCGCCCGTCCCGCCGCAACGCAGGCCGGCGCCCCGCCCGGGCGCCGCGGTCAGGCGGCGTACCGGTCGGGGCAACGGTTGTGTTGACAGCCATCAGGAACCAGCGCCTGCCTGGTCCTGGATGGTCTTCAGGGCCTGGTCCGGCGGGATCTCACCGTTCAGCGCCTGCGTACCGAACCGGTTGAGCAGGTCGGCGACCTGGACCCAGTTCTTCGAGGTGACCAGCGGGATCGAGTGCTCGGAGGCGTAGTCGATGGTCTCCTTCGCGCCGTCGATGTTCGCGGCGGTGAACCACGCCGGGTGCGCGACGGTGCGAGCAGGGTACGCGCGGCCGGCCTGGGCCAGCGTGGTCAGCGGCTTCTCACTCGTCATCGACATGATCGCCTGGAACGCGGCGTCCGGTGTCTTGCAGGACCGGGCGATGCCGAAGCCCGAGCCGGCGGTGTAGGTCTTCGAACCGTCCGGACCGGCCGGGATCGGCGCGATGCCGAGGTTGAACTTGACCTTGCCCTTGGTGTCGATCAGCGACCACGGCCCGTTCAGCTGCATCGCGGCCTTGCCGCCGGTGAACTGCTGGGTCTCGAAGTCCGGGTTGCCGCCCGGCACCTGCGGGGCGATCTTGTCGGTCTTGACGAAGTCGGCGTACTGCGAGAAGCCCTGCTCGAACTTCGAGTCGGTGAGGTTGAGCTTGCCGTCGGCCAGCGGCTCGGCGCCGGTCATGGTCCGCACCCAGGACATGGTGCCCAGGTCGCCGGGGGTCGTCACCAGGCCGGTCTTCCCGGCGGCGGTCAGCTTCTTCGCGGCCGCCTTGAACTCGTCCATCGTCCAGCCCGGCTTCGGATCGGGTACGCCGGCGGCCTTGAACAGATCCTTGTTGTAGAAGATCACCATCGGGCCGGAGTCGTACGGGATCGCGATCTGCTTCCCGTCCGCCTTCAGGCCGTCCATGATCGGCTTGTCGAAGTCCTCGGCCTTCATGCCGTACTTCTTCATCAGGTCGTCCAACGGCACCATAGCGTTGGCGTACGACGCCATCCGCAGACTCTGCATGCCGATGATGCACGGTGCCTTGCCGCTGGCCAGCGTGGTCCCGATCTTCGACCAGTAGCTGTCCCACGGGGCGCCCTGGAGCTTGACGGTGATCCCGGCGTGATCGGTGTGGGCCTGGTCGGCGACCTTCTGCCAGGCGGCCTGGTCCTCGGCGCCGGCAACCCAGAACGACCAGGTCAGATCGGCCTTGTCTGCGGAGCCGGAGCTAGCGCTGCTGCCACCGTTGCCGCCCCCGCAGGCAGCGACTGTGGTCAGGGCAAGAACCGACAAGGCGGCCATGCCGGTCTTCAGGGCCCAGCGGTGCGCCCGCACTGGTGTTGCTTTCATCGCTGACCTCCAGGGGATGTACTGATTCGTCCGATCTATAGTCGGAGGTATTCGGCGCAGTCAACACCTCAGAGCCATAATTCATGGCCTGAATCGGCAATTCGGCCCTAGACATCCGATGTATCGTGCCGGAACATCGGATGTCTCAGCAGATTCAGGAGGTGGGGCGATGCGCGTCACCGACGAAGCGATCGATCGGATCAAGCAGATGATCGTCGCCGGTGAACTGCGGCCCGGCGATCGCCTGCCGCGGGAGGCGGACCTGGCCGCCCGCCTCGGCCTGTCCCGGAACTCCTTGCGCGAGGCCGTGAAGGCGCTCGCGCTGATCCGGGTGCTCGAGGTCCGTCAGGGCGACGGGACGTTCGTGACGAGTCTCGACCCGTCGCTGCTGATGGAGACAATGGGCTTCGTACTCGACCTGCACCAGGACGCCTCGGTGCTGGAGTTCTTCGAGGTACGGCGGATCCTCGAGCCGGCTGCCGCGGCGCGGGCGGCGCTGCGGATGGCGGACGACGACATCGCGGCGCTACGCAAGCTGCTCGACGATCTCGGTCCGCAGCCGTCCGTCGAGGATCTGCTCACCAGTGACGTGGAGTTCCACAGGCTGGTGGCGATGGGCAGCGGCAATCGGGCGCTGGCCTCGATGATCGACAGCCTGCGGCAGCCGACGTACCGGGCACGGATCTGGCGAGGGCTGACGCAGAGCGACGCCGTCGCCCGGACGCTGGCCGAGCATCGGGCCATCCTCGACGCGATCGAGGGGCGCGAGCCGGAGGTGGCCAGGTCCTGGGCGACGGTGCACATCGCCGGGGTGGAGCGCTGGATCCAGGAAGCGGTCAATCTCGACGAAGACGAAGCTCCAGCAGAACTGCGGAAGGCATCGGGAGGGACAGTTCGACCGCTCCGTCGCGCAACTCCAGTGGAGTACTGACCATCCTGCTCCGGTCGGCGAGCTCGGCAAGCTCCTCGTCCGTGGGCCAATCACTCAAGCCTTCGGCGGCCGTTGCCACGTCGCCGACGCCGATCGCGAGGGTGGTCGCGGTCGCCCGCCAGGACGGATCAATGCCCGGCAACTCGACGCGAACGTTTCTCGTCAGCTCAGACGCGCCGTTCGCCTTCGTCTGATCAAGCGTGAGGTTCCAGACCAGTACGGCGATGCGGTCGCGGTCCCGGGAGGCCCAGGCCTCCACCAGGCTCCCGCCACCGTCACCGTCGTACGTCACCGGCAACTCGACCGGTCCGAGCCGGCTGAGCAGCGTCATCGCGTGGTAGCGCGGTTTCGCCAGTCCGCCCACGGTTTGCAGCCCGAAGCCGCCGTGCAGGAACCGCGGCGGCCGACCGAGTTCCTCGAAGTGGTCGGACGCGACCCAGTACGAGAGTGCGTCGATCCGCCCGGCCGCGGACCGCATGCCGCGGAGCAGGAACACTCCGGAGAAGACCGAGTCGTTGATCGGGTTGAAATGCCTCGGCGTCACGCCCCACTCGGTCCAGAGGATGCGCGCATCGCCGTACCCGTGCCGCTCCAGCGACGCCCGTACGTCGAGCGGCGGCGATCCGTACGTGTGCGTGGACACGAAGTCGACCGGCGTACCGAACCGTTTGGCGTGGACGAGGAGGTCGTCCACCCAGCCGGCCGCGGCGGAGGACGGGCCGCCGACCGCGAGGCGTGGGTCGACAGACTTCACGGCGGCAGCGGACACGTCGTACAGCTGGAGCCATTCGGTCTTGGTGCCGGACCAGAAGACCTCGAGGTTGGCCTCGTTCCAGACCTCGAAGTCCCAGGTCAGCACCTCGTCGAGGCCGTACCGGTCGACGAGGTGCTGCACCAGCGCGCGGACCAGGTCGTGCCAGCGCTGGTACGACGCCGGCGGCGAGATGATCGCGCCGTACGCGAAGACCGTCTTCGTCGGGTCGCTCGCCAGCTCTCGCGGCATGAACCCGAGCTCGACCACCGGCCGCAGCCCGATCGCGAGCAGCTTGTCGTAGATCGCATCCACGACGGAGAAGTCGTACGAATCGCCGTCGATCACGTGCGTGTCGTCGTGGAAGATCGCGTGCGCGCGGACAGTACTCACGCCGATCTCGTCGTGCATCCGGCGCAACGCGTCTTCGAGTTCGCGGCCGATCTCGTGCCCGTACTGTTTGCCGCGACTCCGTCGCGGCGGGTCATGGGGCTGTTGCTCCCGATCTTCCCTCGTCGCTCCGGTCGCTTCGCTCCCTCCGCTCCTCAGTCCAGATCGGGAGGCCCCATGACCGCCGGTCAGGTCCTTGCACAGCAGTTGGCTCAGGCGCTCACTGCCGACCATCGGCTCCCAAGGCCGGTGCAACTCGGTGCCCTCAGCAACCAGATCGACCATCACGGTGACTTGTGGAGAGATGCTGTCGGCAACCAGTGGTACGGCGCCGACGGTTTGACTCGGACGCCCGTGGGTCGTCACCTCGGGCACGCTCGCGACGGCATAACGGTACGGCGTACCCGGGGTGCACGTGGTGTCCACGTACGGCGGCGACGGGACCGACAGCACGTCGCCGCTGCGGTGATCGACCGGCTCCAGCGGACCGCGTTCGCCGGTTCCCCTGAGGATCAGGTAGCCGACCGCGCCGTCCACCGGCGACCAGTCGATCGTCACCTGGCCGACGCCGCCGACCGCCGTGACCTCCTTCGGCGGATCGAGCTCCGGGAAGGTGAACGAGCGGTCCTCGTCACTGCGGACCGCGATCCGTTCGTCCCAGTCGGTCTTGGCGTCGTGCTGCATCTAGGTCGTCTCCCGTTACTCGAGGCCGGATTCGAACTGCTCCATCCCGATCAGCGGACGGATCCGGCTCTCCACCGTCCGGCTCGCGAAATTCCGCCGGATCAGGTTGTTGCCGAACACGTTGCCGATGGCACCCATCACCATCGCCTGATCGAGCGACAGGTACCGCTTCGCGATCAGCCCGGACTTCACCGCGACCGAGTCGTAGAACCCGCCACCGCCGTACGCGTGCAGGGTCTTCTCGATCTTGCTCAGGTTGTCGATCGCCTGCCGCGGCGCGTACGCCATCGCCAGGAACGCCGCGTGCGGGGTGACGACGCCGTCGCCGTACGTCGGGTTCGGGTTGGTGCCTTCGCGGCAGCCCTCGAAGCCTCCGTCGAAGTTGGTGCCCTCGAGGTCGGACGGGTAGCCGCCCGGGTCCATGCCGAGCGGCTCGACGCCGTAGACGGAGTACCCGCCCTTGGGGTTCGAGGCCGGCGAGAAGCCCCAGTAGCCGTACTTCGCATCCTCGAGGCCGTGCTCGATGTGCGCCCGCACCGTGAGCGGGTGGTTGATACCCCAGCTGCGCGGCGCCCAGGTCGCCTCGGGGACGAACAGGTCGGGCATCAGCGACTCGAACATGTCACCGCCCCAGGACGGGACGATCCGCATCCCGCGATACGAGTACGTGCCTTCAAAGACGTCGAGGCCGAGGTACGTCCGGTGCACGCCCTTCGGCTTCTGCTCCACCCACGACCAGTCGCAGCTGTCCGGGAAGGTGCGGTACGTCGCGAAGTACTGCGTGTGCGGGACCTGGTTGAGCGCGAATCCGACGTACCCGGCGATCCTGGCCTCGGTGTTGCAGGTGTCGTAGTGGAACTTGCGGTAGTACACGTCCGGGCCGACGCCGGCGTGGTTGCCCTTGTCCGTTTCCTCGTCCGGCGGCGGGGTCTCGAAGAAGCCGCCGCGCATCAGTCCGCCCGGGCGAGCGGCGGGGTTGTAGTAGAACGCGAAGTTCATCTTGTTCAGCAGGGAGTCCGCGAGGGCGCGGGCGCCCGGCTCGGCGTTTCGGACCACCATCAACGCGCAGGTGAACCAGCCGTTGTCGACACTCGACACGAACGGTGTGATCGGCTTGGTCCCGTCAGGGTCGACGTACCGGACCTCGCCGGTGGCTTCGTCGTACCAGTTGAAGTACATGCCGCTCGGCTCGTGATGTACGACGTTCTTCATCGTCGTCAGCGTCTGCGTGATGCGGCGCAGCGACTCCTGCGGCGAGATGATGCCGAGGTGCTTGGCGACGACCGTGCTCCACAGGTAGCCGCCGATGTTGGTGGGGGAGGTGTAGCTGCTGCGCACCGGGTTGGTCACCGATTCGCCGATGTTGTCGGCGGGCAGTCCGGTGCGCTCGTCGGTCATCGCGACGATGCTGCGCCAGGTGTCACGAGCCCACCGGCCTACGGTGGCTTTGTCCTCGCGGCTCGGCGTCCAGTTGCCCTTCAAGAGTTCCGCCGGCGACGGCGTTCCTCCGAAGGCGGGGGTTGCGGTTCCGATCAGGGTTGCCGCGGTGCCCGCGGCCAATACTGTGCGGCGACTGATGATGGCGGTCATCTGAGGTCTCCTATTTGAGTCCGGTAATCGCTATGCCTCGCGTGACGTGGCGCTGGAAGGCCAGGAACATCACCAGCACCGGTAGGACGACCACGACCGCGCCGGCCATCAACAGGCCGTAGTTCTGCGCGTTCTGTCCGGTCGAGTACAGCGCCAGGGCGACGGGAAGCGTGTACTTGTCCTCGGTCTGGGCGATCACCAGCGGCCAGAGGAAGTTGTTCCAGGATCCGAGGAAGGTGAGGATGCCGAGCGTGGCCAGCGCGGGCCGGGTCAGCGGCAGCATGATCCGGGCGAAGATGCCCAGCTCGCTGGTGCCGTCGACGCGGCCGGCGTCCATCAGGTCGTCGGGCAGCCCGAGGAAGAACTGCCGCATCAGGAACACGCCGAACGGCGAGACAAGGAACGGCAGGATCAGGCCGGGGTACGAGTTCGCGAGCCCGGCGTTGGTGACGAGGACGAACAGCGGGACGAACGTGACCATGCCGGGAATCATCAGCGTGGCCATCACCAGCACGAACAACGCGTTGCGGCCCTTGAACCGCAACTTCGCCAGCGCGTAGCCGATCATCGAGCAGAAGACCAGGTTGCCGGCCGTGACGGCCAGCGCGACCAGGGTCGAGTTGAGGAAGTAACGCGGGAAGTTCGCCTTGCTGAACAGGTCGCTGTAGTTCTGCGACGTGGGCTGGTCCGGCCACCACGTCGGCGGGACCCGGAGCAGCTCGCCCTGGGTCTTGAAGCTGCCGAGCACCATCCACAGGAACGGCGCCGCGACGGCGATCAGGCCGAGCACTCCGATCAGATAGATCCACCAGGTACGGCGCATCACTTCTCCCTCAGCAGCCGGAACTGGATGAACGTGACGACCGCGATGACGACGAACAGGATGTATGCCATTGACGTCGCCAGCCCGTAGTTCCCGAAGCCGAACTGGTCGTACGTCGCCATCGACACCGATATCGTGCTGTCCAGCGGACCGCCCTGCGTCATCACGAAGGGCTCTTCGAAGAACTGCAGGTACCCGATGCCGGTGGTGACGCTCGTGAACAGGACCGTGGGCCGCAGCAACGGCAGGATCAGGTACCGGAATCGTTGCCAGGAGCCCGCACCGTCGATCTGACCGGCCTCCTCGACCGATTCCGGGATGCCCTGCAGACCGGCCAGGAAGATGATCATCGCGGAGCCGAAGTTCCGCCACACCGCCATCGCGATCAGCGACGGCATCGCCCAGGTCTTGGACGCCAGCCAGTTCGGGCCGTCGATGCCGACCCAGCCGAGCGCGGTGTTCAGCAGACCGTTGTCGGGCGACAGGACGAACCGCCAGATCACCGCGATCGCGACGATCGACGTCACCACGGGAAGGTAGTAGCCGACCTTGAACAGCGCCTGGAACCGCTTGACCCCACGATCCAGCAGCACCGCCGCCCCCAGCGCCACCACCAGCGTCAACGGGACGCCGACAATCACGAAGTACGCCGTGTTGAAAGCCGCCTTGCGGAACGTCTCATCCGACAACGCCTTCACATAGTTGTCGAACCCAACCCCGTCCACCGAGAACGGCGTCCGCAAATCCCGCTGCTTGATATCAGTGAACGACATCCCAAACGAACCGAGCACCGGCCCCGCGGTAAACGCCAGAAAGAGAAGGACGAACGGGAGGACCAGGATCCACGCCGCCGCGGTCTGCCGGTCAAGCCGCCCTCTCCGGCCAGGTGATCCGTCGTCGGACGGACGGGAGGCACGGACAGCCGTCCCACCACCCGCACCAGCCTCTCGCGGCCCCCCAGCCCTCTGCCGAGCACCTCCCACACCCGCACCGCCCACGCCCGTACCGGCCACACCCGTACCGCCCACACCCGCACCGTCCCCCGGCCGACGACCTCCTCCGCTCACACCCACCTCTTCTCCCGCCGGTCCGCCGGGCTGCAGACCCGGCGGACCGGCAGTTTCCTTGGAGCTCATCAGCTACCGCCGGTGCCGATCTGGCTGGCCTTGGTTTGGATCGCCTTGGCGGTGTCGGCGGGGGACTGGCCGGACTTGGCCATCTTCTCGATCTCGGTGTCGAACGCCTTCGCGACCTGCTCCCAGTTCACGATCGCCGGCGGCGCCTTGGCGTCCTCGAGCTGCTTACCGAACACCGGCAGCAGCGGATCGGACGCGATACTCGGGTCCTCCCACGCGCTCTTCACCGCGGGCAGGTCCGACGACAGCTTGAACCACGACGCCTGCGTCTTCGGATCGGACAGGAACTTGACCAGCTTCCAGGCGCTGTCCTTGTTCTTCGACGACTTGAACACCACGAAGTCCGACCCACCGACGAACGACGTCGACGTCTTGTTCTTCGGGATCTGGAACACCCCGATGCTCGGCTTGATCGCGTCCCCGCCGGCCTTCGCCACCGACCCGGCCATCCACGGACCGGAGATGAACATCGGCACCTGCCCGTTCACGAACTGCGCCTCGGTCTGGTTCGGCGGCAGGTCGGTGCCGGCCAGCTTCTCGGTGAAGAAGCTCTGGTAGTACTTCAGCCCCTCCTGCATCTCCGGGGTGTCGAAGGTGAACTCCTTCTGGTCGTCCCCGGTGATGTTCGCGCCGGCCGACCACGCGAACGGCATCACCGTCTGCCAGGAACCGTCGCCGCCCGGCTGCAGGTTGATCCCGTACTTCGCGCCGGCCTTCTCCTTCATCGCCTTGGCCATCGCCTTCAACCCGTCCCAGTCGGTCGGCGGCGTACTGAACCCGGCCTTCGCAGCGAGATCCTTGCGGTAGAACACCAGCCGCGTCTCGACGTACCAGGGAACGCCGTACTGCGTCCCGCCGACCTTCGTGGTGTCGAGCGCGCCCTCGTAGAACCCGGAGTTGTCGAAGCCCTGCGGTGTCGGATCGAGCGCACCGAGGTCGGCGAACTCACCCATCCAGGTGGTGCCGACCATGGCCGCGTCGGGCAGCGTGTTCGCGGTGATCGCGGTCGTGAACTTGTTGTGTGCCGCATCCCAGGGGATCGGCGTGACGGTCACGTTGACGCCCGGGTTGGCCTGCTTGAACTGCTCCATCAGCTTGGGCAGGTTCTCGCCCTCCGTGCCCATCGCCCAGACGGTCAGGTTCCCGGTCGCGGGTCCCTCGCTGACACTGGTCGTCGGTTGCGACCCGCCGCTCGGCGTGTCCTCGGACCGTCCACACCCGGCCAAGGCGAGCGCTGTCGCGGTCAGTGCAGCGCTGCCGATCACCAGCCGGCGGCGGATGCTGTGGGTGAACATGTGTTGTCTCCTCACTAGTTACTGCTGTGCATCCCCCGGGTTTGTGCCGCAGCTGTCCCGCAGCACCAGTTCTGTTGCCAGTACGTCGTTGCGCGCCCGGGTCCGAGCCCCGGTCACCCGCTCGTGCAGCCGTTCCGCGGCCACCCGCCCCAACTCGGCCATCGGCTGCCGCACAGTCGTCAACCCCGGCGACACATACCGAGCCGCCATCACGTCGTCCCACCCGGTCACGACAATCTCCCCAGGCACCCCGACGCCATGCGCACCGAACAGCGCCAGCACCGCCAGCGCCAACTCGTCATTCGCACAAACAAGCCCATCAGGCCGGCCCCCCGACCCACTCGACTCCTCCCCGATGCCCGCGCTTGCCCCGCTCTCCGCGCTCGCGCCGTGCGCAGCGCGAGTGATTGCCTGGAGCATCTTCTCGGCGACCGTCCGTCCGGCCTCCTCGGTCAACGGGACCCGCACCGGCTTGGGCACCTGCAACCCGCGGAGCTCATGCGCCTTCGCAAACCCGGCGTACCGCTCGGAAACGTCGTACGAGCTGGCCGGGTCACCAACGAACAGAAGACTCTCGCGCCCGTGATCAAGCAGTCTGGTAGTGAGCTGCTCGGCACTCGCCGCGCTCTCGCTCCGCACCGAGTCGCATCCGGTGACGGGCGGATGCGCGATCAGCACAACCGGTACGCCGGCCTTCCGCAACCCCTGCACCGTCGGCAGATCGAGAGCGTTGCCGTGGACAACGATCCCGTCGACCCGCCCGGCCAGGTCCATCACCGTGCGCCGCGGATCCGGGTTGCCGTGCGTGACGGTGATGACGACGCTCTGACCGTGTTCACCGGCCCAGCGCTCGTACCCCATCAGCAGGTCGCCGTAGAACGGACCGGCGAGATCCGGCAGCACGAGCCCGTGCGCCTCGTGCCGCTGTACGGCGAGACTCCGCGCGGCCCGCAGCGGTACGTAGTTCAGCTCGCGCGCCGCCTGGTCCACCCGCTCCCGTGCCTTCGCCGACACCGGTCCGGTCCCTTGCAGGACACGCGAAACCGTCGCGATCGACAGCTTCGCGCGGGCCGCGACGTCGTAGATCGTCGCCGGCCGGCCGGTGGGTCCGGAAGGCACTGGGTTCGCTCCTGAGGCAAAGTGGAAGCGCTTACAGTTTTTACACCTTGCCTTGTATCGATCGAACGGTCAAGGGTTCGGCGCCGGTGGATCTGCGGTCTGCGAGGATGCAGGCGTGACCACACAGGAGCGCAAAGACCGGGTCTTCCTGGTCCGGCACGGCGAAACCGATTGGAGCAGGTCGGGCCGGCACACGTCCGTCACCGACCTCCCGCTGACCCCCGAGGGCGAGCGCGTCGCCGCGAGTCTGCGGGACCGATTGGCGGAGGAGTCCTTCGACCTGGTGCTGACATCACCGCGGCAGCGCGCCCGGCGTACGGCGGAACTCGCGGGCTTCCCCGACGCGGAGGTCGACGACGACCTGGTCGAGTGGAACTACGGCGACTACGAGGGCATCACCACTGCACAGATCCGCGAGACCGTCCCTGGCTGGACAGTCTGGGACGATCCGATACCCAACGGCGAAACACCCGCCGAGGTCGCCGCCCGTCTCGACCGCGTCAACGCCCGCCTGGCCGCCGTACCCGGAGACGTCCTCGTCTTCGGCCACTCCCACGCCCTCCGCGGCCTCACGGCCCGCTGGCTGGAACTCGACGTCACCGAAGGCCGCCACTTCGTCCTCAACACCGCCACCATCTCCACCCTGGGCTGGGAACGAGGCTCCCCAGCGGTGTTGCGCTGGAACAGCTGATTTCCGGAACATTTCTTGCACTAGCTGGCAGAAATGTTCCGGAAAGCGGCGACGGCGCACCTGGGTGCGCAGGGGGTGGCGTCGAGGGACGGGTTCGTACGACGAAGTACCTGAAGCACCTGTACGGCGGCATCACACGCCCGGTTCGTGACGTCGAACCACCCGTAGCGCAGCGTTGCCTCGGTCCGCAGCGTGGCGCGATTGTCCCGGTCGAGGTCACGCCACCTCTGCTGTGGCACGAGATGGAGGCGCCCGTCGAGCTCGACGTTCAGACCGAACCCGGTGTAGTGCACGTCCGTGAACTCGCCGTCGACGGATCGCTGCCGTTGTCCGCGTGGCAGACCGTGGCGACGCTCGACGTCCCGTGTGTACCGAATCTCCAGCAGCGAGTGTGATCCGGCGACGACGTCGGCGATGATCGGCCGGAGACTGCTGCGATGTCGCAGACGTGGGCGGTGCGCGAGCGAGCCCAGGATGTCCTCTGCGCCGACGCGGCCGCTCTGACACGCCTCGGCGATGACCGCGGCCGCCTCGTCGAGCGACGGCGCGATACCCACGATGTCGAGGACTGCTTCCGCGGGCGTACGTCGCGGTGGGGCGACTGCGGCGAGACGGGCGGCCCAGTGCTCGTCGCGACGGATGACGAGACCTTTGCGGGGCAGGACCTTCCGATGCTCCGGGATGGTCACGTACACGCGACGCTCCGGATCCGGCTTGATCAGACCGAGCTGCTCTGCGGCAGTGTAATGACTCCACGCCGCCTCGGGCCCGGCGTACAACAGGGCCGCCAGCAAGCGCTCGCCGTACCCGATCGGGCCTGTGTGCGTGACGTAGACGCCGGGATGCACTGCTCGCCAGCGCTTGTTGCGCAGCGGTCGTCTGATGCGCGGCTCGGACCAGCTGGCCGCGAGCAGTTGGGCTCGCGAGACGATCCCGCCCTGGGCATGGATGAGCGCATCGATCCCCTTCTCGCGCAACGGCTGCGCCCACCACCACTCCACGCGCTCAAGGGTGACCGATTTTGCGCGCGGCCGTCGTACGGCCTGTGGACAACCGGGGGTGACCGCTGCTTTCCGGAACTTATTTTGCGCCGGCTGGCGAATTCTTTCCGGAAAGACGGGATAGGAGGAGCTCAAGCCGGGCGTCACCTTGGCGGGGGCGAAGGCGGCGGGCGTGGGCGAGGGTGGCTTGGCCGTGGAGGGCGCTCCAGAAGACTTCGGTGAGGGTTTCGGGGTCTTCGCCGGCGGCGAAGGGCTCGATCGCGGCCTGGAACTCGCCGAACGCGGTCTTCAGTAGCAGCGGGCTATCACTGCTAGCGAATTCCAGGTCGGTCGGGCGGACGAAGATCGCCTCGTAGACGGCCGGGTGGTTGGACGCGTACTCGAGGTAGGCCTTGGCCAGTGCGCTGAGTCCGGCCGCGGGGTCGGGTGCGCTTGTGCGGGCATAGCGCAGTACGGCGATCAGTTCTTCGATGCCCTGGATGGCGACGGCGTCGGCGATCGCGTTCATGTTCTCGAAGTGGCCGTAGAGGACCGGCTGGCTGTAGTCGATGGCCTCGGCGAGACGGCGGGTCGTGACTGCGCCCCAGCCGATGGATTCGGCGAGCTCGCGGGCGGTGCGGAGGATCAGCTCGTGACGCTCGGCACGGGCCCGTTCACGACGTGACTGAGTCGGCATGGCCCGGATCCTAGCACTGCTAGACACTCTAGCAACGCTCGATCTTCTATCAGCGCTAGACAATCTAGCAACGCTAGACAATCTAGCGGCGATAGGGTTAGCATCGCTAGGAAAGCTAGCGCTGCTAGATTCTGCCCATGATGTCGAGGAGTCCTGTGATGTTGAGGAGTACTGCGATGCGCCGCTTTACCACCGTCCTGACGGTTCTGCTGGGTGTCTTTCCGCTGACGTTCGGATCCCAGTTCGTGTTCAACGGGCTGTTCGGCGGGGACGGCGCCGCCGCGTCGTTCGGGATCGACCCGTGGCCGACCGGCACCGCCGCCGGGTACTTCGCGGTGAAGGGCGTTCGCGACATCGCCCTCGGCCTCGTCATCCTGGCCCTGTTCGCGCTCGGCCAGCGGCGCTCGACGGGGGTCGTTCTGGCGATCACCACGATCGTTCCGATCATCGACATGATCACGGTCTTCACACACCACGGCCCGGCGGCCACGGCACTCGGCATTCACGGACTCACAGCACTCGTCGTCCTCTTCGACGCAGTCCTACTGCTCCGCGAACGCCCTACCCCCGACACCGCCCGGACCGACGACACCGCCCAGACAGGCGACACGGGTGACACCGCCCGGACCGACGACACCGCCCAGACAGGCGAGACCGTTCGGACCGGTGAGGCCGTTCAGCCGGTCCACTCGTAGAGGTCGATGGTGCAGTACTCGTGGAAGCCGAGGGTCTCGTATACGGGCCGTCCTGCCGGGGAGGATTCCAGTACGGCGTACTGCGTGCCTGCTGCACGCAGTACGTCGTACGTGATTGCTGCACCGATCCCGCGTCGGCGCGCTTCCGGCACCGTCATCACGAAGTACAGCCCGGCAACGCCCGCCCCGAGGTACACCGTGGCGGTCGCGACCGGCGTACCGTCCAGCCATCCGAGGTAGTGCCGCCACGGGTCGTCGTACCCGAGCTTCTGGTACACCGACGCCACCCACTGCGCCTCGCGCTCGCCCTCGCCGAACCCCTGCCCGAGCGTCGCTTCCCACACCGCCAACGCCTCGTCGTCCTGCACCCGCGTCAACGACAGCCCCGGTACGGCGCGGGGCGCGACCAGCTCCGAGATCCGCACCGCCATCCCCGGCTCCGACCCAGCCGCGACGAACCCCGCCGCGGTCAGGGACGCGCCGTCGATCGGCATCGACGGCCCGACATGCCAGTTCCCCGGTACACCGTGTTTCTTCAACTCCGCCAGGGATTCCGCAACCACGTCCACAGAAGACGCCCGCACCACCGCGTTGTGATAGTCGATCGGCGATCCACCGATCGTCCACTCCGCAAGGTCGTCGACCCGCTGCGACCCACCGCCCGCGGCGCCCATCGCCATCAGCAACTCGGCCGCGTTGTCCTCGATCGCCCGCACCACATCAGCGTCGTCCATCCGAACCACCTGAGCCTCGTCGACCATGCGTCGCCCCAGTGTCGTCCATCCACGCCACCTGAGTCTCGTCTATTACGCGCAGCGTCGTCGACGTCAGCGTTGTCTAAGTGCTACTGAACAGAGTGCGGTGCGTCTCGATCCATTGCCGGAAGGTTCTGGCTGGCCGGCCAAGAACCTGCTGTACGTCGTTCGTCAGCGTCCGCTCGCCGCCGCTCCGGATCAGGGCCGCGCCTCGTAGGGCAACGGAGACCACCGATTCGTCCAGACCTGCCGACCGCAGTTGTTCCGCATAGACCTCCAGCGGTACGTCGACCACCCGCAACGCCAGCCCGAGTACATCCGACATCACCGCTACCTGGTCCGGAACGCTCAACAATGCAGGGCCTGTCAGCGTGTAGACGCGCTCATCGTGGGCTCCGGAGACCAGGGCCTCGGCCGCGACCGCTGCGACGTCCGCGGGGTCGACGAACGCGTGCTGACCGTCCCCGGTCTGGTTGGGAATCGGCTGGCCGGTGCGCACAGCCGGCAACCAGCGCAGCACGTTCGACGCGAAGCCGGTTGGCCGCAGGATCGTCCACGCCAGGCCGCTGTCGCGCACCGCATGCTCGCCGGCCGCATGCCAGTTCGCCGGCATCCCCTCGTCGGTGCTCCCGATCGCCGACAACTTCACGATCCGGTGCACTCCGGCGTCGATCGCGACCGCGACCAGAGCCCGGTCGTGATCCGGCACCCATGGTCCCGGCGCGCTCAGCAGGAAAACTGTGTCAACTCCATCGATTGCCTTTCGCAACGAAACCGGATCCTCGAAGTCACCCTGGACGAAGCCTGGAAGGGCTTTTCGCGTCATCCGGCGCACCGGGATGCCGCGGGCAATCAGTTGCCGGCTGAGCTCACTGCCGACGGTGCCGGTCGCACCCGTGATCAGAATCATGCCGCCACCCTGACCAACCGAACGACCAGTGGATAGGAAGTTTCGGTACTACGGAACTCCCGGATGAGCTGGTTACGCTCGAAGGCGTGCACCCTTGGATCGAGAACGTCACGCTGCAGGCGCCAACGACGCCGATCACCGTCCTCCCGCCGGACCCCGCGACCACGGTGGTCTGGCGGATGACGCGCGCCGGCGAGAGCGACGTACTGATCGCAGGACCGCGCACCAAAGCGGCGTACCACACCTCGAAGGATCTGCCGGTGTGCCTGAGACTCCGGATCCGCCCGGGCCGTGCGCTGCCGTTGCTCGGCGCGGCTGCTGACGAACTGGTCGACCGGACCGTCCCGCTGAGCGACCTCACCGGGCCGTCGGCGAATGCTCTCGCCGGGCGTCTGGCCAGTTACAAAGATGAACCCGAGCAGGCCGCCGCGGTTCTCGGCGACTTCCTGCTCGGGCGACTGCCGCGCCGCCTGCCGGATCGATTGGAGCTCGTCGGTGAGGCGGCCGCCGAGCTGGGAGCAGGGGGAGCACCACGCACAGTAGGAGAGACCGCTCAGCGCCTCGGGGTGAGCGAGCGGTATCTGCGGCGTGTGTTCCGCGAGGCAGTCGGTGTGTCGCCCAAGCACTTCGCCCGGATCACCCGCGTACGTACCGTGATCGCGCAGGCTCGCCGCTCCTGGTCCGACGCCGCGGCGTGCGCCGGCTACACCGACCAGTCACACCTGATCGCTGACTTTCGCTCCCTGATGCGGGTCACTCCCGAGGCCTACGCAACCGGCCGTGTGCCCTTGAGCACCTGTTAGCCGGGCAGCGCGTTCCACTGCTCCAACGTGGAAACGAGCAGCGTCGTGGTCGGGAGAGCCGCGAACTCGGAGCGGGTCACGAACCGCGCTTCCGACGCGTCGTCACCGGCCGTGAGCGTGCCGCCCACGGCAGTCGCCGCGTAGTCGCGAATCACGTACAGCTGTCCGCGCGGGCCTGGCCGTTCGACCTCGCCCACGAGATCGCCGACCTCGACGGTCAGCCCGGTCTCCTCCGCGACCTCTCGCGCGACCGCGGTCGGATCGTCCTCACCGGACTCGACCCGGCCGCCAGGAATCGACCAGAGTCCCCGGCCGGGATCATGCGCTCGCCGTACGACGAGCAACCGGTGCTGCTCGTCGTACACCAGGGCACCTACGCAGTCGACGCGCTCCATGCACCCCGAGGATAGGCGTTCTGTGCACAAGTGCCAGGCCCCGGAGATGAACGCGGCTAGCATCAGCGGTGACAGTTGACGTCGGCGAAGGGACGCGGCCCGCATCGTGCGCATCGACCTGCACACCCACTCGAACCGTTCGGACGGCACCGACACGGTGGACGTCCTGATGAGGCACGCGCAGCAGGCCGGGCTCGATGTGATCGCGCTCACCGACCACGACACCGCCGACGGCTGGGTGGACGGCCGGCGGGCCGCCGAGGAGCTCGGCATCGGGTTCGTCCCGGGGCTGGAGATTTCCTGCAAGCTCAACGGGATCAGCGTTCACCTGCTCGCCTACCTTGCCGACCCGACCTACGTCCCGCTCGCCAAGGACCTGCAGGTGGTTCGCGAGGGCCGCACCGACCGGATTCCGACGATCGTGGCTCGGCTGAACAGCATCGGCGTACCGCTCACCGTCGACGAAGTGCTGGCCCAGGCGACGGGTACGCCGTCGGTCGGCCGGCCGCACGTTGCCGACGCACTGGTTGCGAACGGGACGGTCGCCAACCGCAGCGAGGCGTTCGACCGGTTCCTCGCCGACGGCCGCGCCGGCCACGTGCCGCACTACGCGCTCGAGCCGGGCGCTGCGATCGAGCTGGTCCGTGCGGCCGGTGGCGTGCCGGTGATCGCGCACCCGTGGGGACGGTCGAGCTACAAGGTCATGACCGAGGAAAACCTGGCCGGCCTGGTCGCGGACCACGGTCTGGCGGGTATCGAGGTCGACCACCAGGACCACTCGCCGGCGTCGCGGGAGGCGTTGCGGGCCATCGCAAGGAACCTCGGCATCATCTACACCGGTTCCAGCGACCACCACGGCCTTGGCAAGATCGATCACGACCTGGGCGTGAACTCCACCGAGCCCGAGCAGTTCGAGCGCCTGCTGGACGTTGCCAAGACCAACGCCGCGGCCTCCGGCTCTGTTGTTCCCGAGGCCTACCTGCCGTGAACAGTGTCATCAACCTCGGCCTGTTCAGCTCGGTCTTCGTCACGCTGTTCGTGATCATGGACCCGCCGGGCACCGTGCCGTTGTTCATCTCACTCACCGCCGGCCAGTCCCGCGCGGTGCGGAAGAAGGCGGCCTGGCAGGCCGTGCTGGTCGCGTTCGGCGTCATCGTGGTGTTTGCGGCGTTCGGGCAACAGATTCTGCACCGCCTGGGGATCACGCTGCCCGCGCTGCAGTGCGCCGGCGGCCTGCTGCTCCTGCTGATCGCGCTGCAGTTGCTGACCGACACCGCCGAGGACCCGGTGCAGACCAAGAACGTGAACATCGCGTTCGTTCCGCTCGGTACGCCGTTGCTCGCCGGGCCGGGCGCGATCGTGGCCACGATGGTCTTCGTGCAGCGGGCCAACGGCTCGTTGCCGGACGTGGTCGCGATCTCGATCGGCATCATCGCGATCCATCTGGTGATGTGGCTGACGCTGCGGTTCTCCGGCGTCATCATGCGGATCCTGGGGGAGAACGGCGTACTGCTCGTCACCCGGATCGCCGGTCTGCTGCTGAGCGCCATCGCCGTACAACTGGTCGCTGACGCGGTCACCGACTTCATCAAGGCGGGGTGACGTGCTTCCCGGAATGCCGAAGCGGTTGTTCGTCGCGACGCCGACGAAGCTGCTGACGTTCGCGGACTGCAAGCGGAAATACCGGTACACGTACCTCGAGACGCCGCGGCCGCCCAAGGGTCCGCCGTGGGCGCACAACACGGTCGGCGCGATCGTCCACGAGGTGCTGGCCGACTTCTTCGGACGCTGGCCCGCGTCCCGCCGTACTCCGGACGAGGTCGTCGCGAAGATGCGGTCGAGCTGGCGCAGCGAGGGGTTCCGCGACGAGCAGCAGTCGCTGGACTGGCGGGACCGGTCGACCGAGATGGTGCTCGGGTACCTGCGGGATTCCGATCCGTACTACGAACCTCGCGGAGTGGAGCGCACCGTTGCCTTCACCACCGAGCGGGCCTCGCTGCGCGGGCGGGTGGACCGGATCGACGAGCGGCCGGCGCGGGACGGGAGCGGTGGGACCGAGCTGGCGATCGTCGACTACAAGACCGGCCGCCGGCCCCTGACCGCCGTCGACGCCCGGTCCTCGTTGGCGATGGCCCTTTATGTGCTCGGCGCGCGCCGTGTCCTGCACAAGCCGTGCACGCGTGTCGAGCTTCACCACCTGCCGACCAAAACCGTCGCGGCCGCGGACCACGACGAGGCCTCGCTCGCGCGGCACCAGAAACGCGCCGAGTCGATGGCCGACGACGCGGCCGCCGCCGAAGCGAAGTGGGCGGAGGGACTGACCCCCGCAGAGGCCGACGAGGCCTTCCCGCCGGAGCCGTCCCCACTGTGTGGCTGGTGCGACTTCGCCAAAATCTGCCCCCAAGGCCGCCGCGAAGCCCCCACCCGCGACCCCTGGGCAGGCCTCGACGAGCCATCACCGATCCCCCTCGAAGAGGCCGGCTGAGTTTCCGCGCCAGCTCGACAGGACGTATACGCCCATTGCCAGGTCAGCGGGCGGGTGCGCACGCCTGACGGGCGGGTCGATCGGCGGACACCTCCTGTAGAGCTGCCGCCGTGCCAGCGCCGTGTGCGTGGGGTGCCAGCGGGTGGGTGGAGCCTGAAGGGGAACGAAAGGGGTCCGCCTGATGGGTGCGAAGACTGTGAACAAATTGGCGGTGCCGGGGGCAACGCTGCACTACGAGGTCGCCGGCTCGGGGCCGGTGCTGTTGCTGATCGCGGGCGGCGGGACCGACGCCGGGGTGTTCTGTGGGATGGTCGGGCAGCTCGCCGCCGAGTACACCGTGGTGACCTACGATCCGCGCGGCAACTCCCGCAGCGAGTACGTCGGGGACGCGACGGACGAGACCCTCGCGCAGTCGGCCGCGGACGCGCTGGCCCTGATCGATGCGGTCGCCGGCAGCGAACCGGCGTACGTGTTCGGCACCAGCTCCGGCGCGATCACCGGGCTCGAGCTGATCACGCGCCACCCCGAGCGGGTGCGGATGCTGGTCGCGCACGAGCCGCCGTGCACCGAAGTACTGCCGGGCTCCGACGCGGACGACGCGCGGGCGTTCTTCGCCGACGTGTACGAGACGTATCGCAAGGACGGGCTGACGGCGGCCGACGTGGTGTTCATGATGGGCACCGGCATGGACGACGACGCGATGCCGCCGATGGAGGACCTGCTGCCGGAGTACCGCGAACTCGCGGAGCGGATGCAGGCGAACGCGGCCAACTTCTACGAACACAAGTTGTTGCCGTTCACCCGGTACGAGCCGGATCTGGACGCGTTGAAGCGGGCGGCCGATCGCATCGTCCCGGCGGCCGGGCTGGAGTCGTACAGGCATCTTCCGGGGCGGCCGATCGAGGTCATCGCGGACCACCTCGGCTGGCCGGTGGTCATGTTCCCGGGCGGGCACGGCGGGTACGCCAGCCACCCGGGACCGTTCGCCACCCACCTCGCTCATCTGCTCAAGAGCGAGACCCTGTAGGTTCCTGTATTTTCCGGGCACCGGCCCGGGCGTGGGTCTGAGGGGTCCCACGTCCGGGCCGGTTATTTGTGTTGACGCAAGCCCGAGGTCCGGCGTACCGTCCCTCTTCTGCCTTTGACAATCGGTGTGGTTCAGCCATGCCGTCACAGTGGTGTCCGAACCCCCGGGTCTTTCCAGATTCGGGGCGGTTCTGCGTGCCGCTGTGCTCTCGGACATCACCTGGATTTCGAGAGGAGGTTGCAGTGGGCGTGTATTGGGCGATCGCCGTACGGTCGTTCCGGCGGTTCTCGACGTACCGGGTCGCCACGGCGTCCGGCGCGTTCACCAACACGGTCTTCGGATTCATCCTCTGCGGCATCTACCTGACGCTGTGGCACGAGCGACCCGGGCTCGGTGGGTACGACGTGTCCGATGCGCTCACGTTCGTCTGGCTGCAGCAGGGACTGCTGATGCCGGTCGGGATCTGGGGCGCCACGACGACGGGGGAGCTGGGGGAGCGGGTGCGCAGCGGCGAGATCGCGGTCGACCTGTACCGGCCGACGCACCTGCTGCTGTGGTGGCTGTCCGTCGACCTCGGGCGGGCGATGTTCCAGTTGCTGGTGCGCGGCGGGGTGCCGCTGCTCGCGGGGGCGCTGGTGTTCGATCTCAAGTTCCCTTCAGCACCGCTGAGTTGGCTCGCGGTGGCGGCCGGCGTGTTCCTGGCGATCCTGATCAGCTTCGGCATCCGGTACCTGGTCGCGTTGTCCGGGTTCTGGATCACTGACACCCGCGGGACGGAACAGCTGGCGCTGGTGCTGTCGACGTTCTTCTCGGGGATGATCCTGCCGCTGGTGGTCTTCCCGGGCTGGCTCGGTGACGTCGCACGAGCGACACCGTGGGCCGCGACCATACAGGTGCCGATCGACATCTGGCTCGGCCGGAACCCCGGCGGCATCGGTTCGGCGCTGCTGTTCCAGCTCGGTTGGATCGCGGTCCTGCTGCTCGCCGCGCAGCTGGTGACATCGGTGGCGACCCGGAAGGTGGTGATCCAGGGTGGTTGAACGACTGCTCCGGGCGCCGTCGCAGTACTGGATGCTTGTCCTGATGTGGATCCGGTCGTCGATGGCCTATCCGACGTCGTTCGTGCTGATGCTGTTCGGCTCCATGGTGCTGACCGTGATGGACTTCGTCGCGATCGTGCTGATGTTCAGCCACATCTCGTCGTTCGGCGGGTTCTCGCTGGCGGAGATGGCTTTGCTGTACGCAACGGCCTCGATGACGCTCGGGATCGCGGACCTGTTCACCGGGTCGATCGAGCGGGTCGGGGAGCGGATCCGGACCGGGGCGTTCGACGCCTACCTGATCCGGCCGGTGCCGTCGTTCCTGCAGGCCGCGGCGGACGGATTCGCCCTGCGGCGGATCGGCCGGCCGATCCAGGCCGGGACCGTGCTGGCGTTCGCGCTCAGCCGGCTGCACGTCGACTGGACCGTTGCCCGCGGCATCATGCTGGTGATCTCGATGCTCGCCGGGTCGGTGATCTTCGCCGCGATCTTCGTGCTCGGCGCCGCGTTCCAGTTCGTGTCGACGGACTCCGCAGAGGTTACGAACTCGTTCACCTACGGCGGGCAGACGATGACGCAGTACCCGCTGGCGATCTTCGGCACGCAGATCGTGCGGGCCGTCACGTTCGTCGTACCGATTGCCTTCGTCAACTACTACCCGGTGCTCTACGTGCTGGGCAAGCAGCCACCGTTGGGGTTGCCGTCCTGGATCGGGCTGCTGTCGCCGCTGGTAGCGGTGCTGATGGTCGTGCTGGCATCGCTGGCGTGGCGAGGCGGTCTTCGTCGTTATCGCAGTACAGGGAGCTGAAACCATGCGTGTTATCGAGTTGGAGGACGTGTCGCGGGCCTTCACCGTCACGTCGCGATCCGGGTTCCGCCGTACCCGGCGGGAAGTGCGGGCGGTGGACGGTATGACGTTCAGCGTCGAACCGGGGGAGGTGATGGGATACATCGGGCCGAACGGGGCCGGGAAGTCCACCACGATCAAGATGCTCACCGGGATCCTGGTGCCGTCCGGCGGCTCGATCCGCGTGGCCGGGGTGGACCCGTCGCGGCATCGGCTGAGGCTCGCTCGTCGCATCGGCGTCGTCTTCGGCCAACGAACCACCTTATGGTGGGACCTGCCGTTGAAGGACTCGTTCGCGGTGCTGCAGAAGATGTACGACGTACCGCTCGCACGTCACCGGGAGAACCTCGCGACCTTCGTGGAGCTGCTCGATCTTCGCGATCTGCTCGACGTACCCGTTCGCCAGTTGTCGCTCGGGCAGCGGATGCGCGGCGACATCGCGGCGGCGCTGCTGCACGATCCCGAGATCGTCTACTTGGACGAGCCAACGATCGGGCTGGACGTGATCAGCAAGGCACGGCTCCGCGAGTTCCTGGCCCAGATCAACGCGGAACGCCGTACGACGATCATCCTCACCACCCACGACCTCGACGACATCGAGGCACTCTGCACCCGGGTGATGGTCATCGACCACGGCCACCAGATCTTCGACGGAACCCTGCACGGGTTGAAGTCCAGCCAGTCCGCGCCGCGCACACTCGTCGTGGACCTGGCCGCATCCCTGCCACCCATCGAGGTCGCCGGGGCCACCGTCGTGAAGGTCGACGGTCCCCGCCAGCACCTCACATTCCCGACCAGCACCAGCGCGGCACCTCTCCTGGCCCAGATCGCCGCCAACTACCCGCTCGTAGACCTCTCCGTCTCCGAACCCACCATCGAATCCGTCATCACCCAGCTCTACAACTCCGCATAATCCGGTTTGGCGCAGGTTTATGCAGCCCGGCTGGTCAGCGAACGAGGCCCCCTGGGCGGGTTCTTGTGTTGGGGGGCGCTCGGCGGGCCATGGGCGAGGCGCGCTCGGCGGTCGGATGGGCGAAGCTGCTCGGGCGGGTACGGCGGGGCGAGGCGCCGACGGGTTAGCGGGCGAGGCTGCTGGGGCGGGTTGACGGTGGGGCGGGGGTTCCAGCGAGTTTGCGGGCGAGGCTGCTCGGGCGGGGAGATGGGGGCGGGGCGCCGGCGGGTTAGCGGGTGAGGCCGTCGGGGCGGGTTCTTGTGGGGGTTGCCCGTTCGGTGGTTGCGGCGGCTGGCTCGTTGACGGTTGGTGCCGGGGCGAGGCGGAGTTGCTCGTGCATCACCCGGTTGAAGCCCTCCTGGCCGCGCACCATCCCGTCCAGATCGACTGCCTGCGGCAACACCGGCGCCGCGTCGAACACCCGGGTGTGCGCGGTCGCCAGGAACGTCCGCATGATCGCATCACTCCCGCGCCTGAACTCCGGCCCCTGCACCAGGAAGTACGCCGCATCCGCGAACGCCTGCCGTTGCGCAGGATCCTGTACATCCGCCGTACCCTCAGCCCGCGCCCCCTCCAACTCGGCCAGCGCCTCGAACGACGCCCGCCGCAGTACCTCCCGATCCGCGTACGCCGCGGTCTGCGTTATCACCTGGTCCGCATGCCCCGGATAGGGTTCACCCGTCGACGGATCCCGCGGCGCGGCGATGTAGTGCAACTGGTTCCCGTTCACCGTGGTCCCGTCGCGCAACGTCACGACGTTCTGCAAGTGATGATCCTGGCCCATCCGCTCCAGAGCAACCTGCTCCAGCTCGGACAGCAACTTCCACGCGGGCGACCCCGGCTCGCGACCACCCGTACCTGGCGACAACCGGTACCGCATGTACCCACCCTCGCCGATCGTCGCCCGGACATCGTCCGCATCCGCGTACGGCCGGGTCCACTGCCCCTGCACCGCAACCTGGTACCGCCACTCCGCCACATGCCGGTACGCCGCCTCGAACGCCGCAACCCGCTCCGCCTGCGAGCCCGCCCCCTCCAACCGCTCCGCCAACACCCCCAACGCAGCATTGGCCTCCGCAGCCTGCACCGCAGCAAACCCACCCAACTGATCCCAAGCAGCCGGATTGTTCTCCGTCTTCACAACATCAGGCGTTGGAAAACACCGCCCCGAAATCATCTCCACCCCCGCAAACTACAACCCCACAAGCTCCCAGCCCGCCCGCGCACTTGAGCTCAGCTCGGCGACCCCGCCCGCGAACACCTGCCCCGCCTCCAAGCCCCGCAAGTCAGCCCGCCACTCGCCCAGATGATCCGCCATCCCCCAGACGATCCTCTCCGCTCCCATCCCGCCACCCGATCCCGGCCACCGTCTCTCGAGTCGTGGATTTCGGCGGTTGATTGCGCCTGACAGCAGCCTCGATCCACGACTCGCGGTTTCGGCGACCAGACAAACGCCACGACTCGGCATGACGGCGGATGAGCATTGGCTCTGCGAGGTCGACGCACCCGTGCGAGGTCGACGAGCCGGCCATTTGGGGAGGGTTGTCTACCCGAATCGGGCAGGAAACCTCCCCAGCCGACGCCTCTGCTAGGCGAGGTCGGCGGCCATCGAGGCGAAGACCACCTCGGGGTCCATGCCCTTGGGATCCTCACGCCAGCGGTGGACGGAGTCCGGGAGTACGTCCTCGTCGACCGTACCGACACCAGCCTGGATCAGGCGTTTGGCCTCCGCGATCCCGATGTCGACGTACTGCAACCCGTTGAGAAAGTAGTAGTCATGCCGGGCACCCTCGTTGTAGTGGAACTTCCCGGTGTTCCCGACATACGTCCAAACATCCTCCTCCACCAACGCCGCCACCCAGATCCGCCGCTCACCCTGACTCACAAGAAACAGCCGTGTCACGCCGGCCGCCTACTCGTTGGAGCCGGCGGCCATGGCGAGCACGTCGGAGAGGGCGAGTGGATTGGGGTCTGCCCGCCACTTGGCGAGTGACGTCGCGGAACGAGTCTCGTCGAGCATGCCGACCCCCTGATCGATCAGCCGCCGAGCCTCCGCTGGCCCGATCGGCTCATAGTCGAGGTCGCGTACCATGTAGAAGTCGTTGCGCAAGGCATTGTTGTTGTGGAACTTCCCGGTGTTCGCGACATACGAATACATCACCTCATGCGCCAGGGCAGCAACCCACACCAAGCGCTCCTCTTCCTTGACCAAGTAGAGCCTCATCGCACAATCCCATCAGTCTTGTAGAACGCGGTGGTGCGTGGCGTCTGCCGCTCGCCTCGTGGTGTCCCACGCCCGTTGTCCACAGGGCGCAGCCTGGAGTCACTGTAGTTGTTCACCTGAACCCGTGTTCCGCCCAGTTTCGTCAACCCGTCGATCCCCTGTGGAGGCGCCAACGTCCTCGAGGCCTCCACGGACCGCTGCCTGGCCTCCGTACGCTCCTCCAACGTGGCGGTCGCGCTGCGCTCGATCTCGTACCAGGGCGTTGTCATCTCCTTGACCTTCGCGGACGCGACCGAATGGAACTGGACCTCGACACGCGGACACCCTGAGATCGTCATGCCCGCATGGATGCCCTTGTACCTCGAACCTTCGGTGTACGAGTGCATCGCTGTCCTGACGTGCCAGTCGTGACTGTTCAGCTCGTCGACGGTTTGCCGAGCTGCCGCGACCAGTTCGTCAGGATTCTCGGTCAGCGCCGTGTAACGCAGTACGTCGTCGATCGGGAGGTGCTGGTCGGCGTCCATCCAGTCGGCAAGCTTGCGCGCGAGGGACTCTGGTGACTTGACTCGGCGGTCCAGCTGGTACGGCATGGTGCCTGACGGAAGTGAGTCGAGGAACTGAGCGGTCACGGTGGGTTCCACAGCCGCTGCCTGTTCGAGAAGGCGCAGGCTCCGCTCGGTTGCTTCGGGACCGTACCGGCGGCTGATTTCGGCTGTGGATGGTTGGGCGGCGCCCCAGTCGAGGGGGCGGGTGTTGTTGAGGGCTTCGTGGAGGGATTTTGGGGTGGGTGGTAGGGCTGGGGCGCCTGGCATCTGGTCCCCTTGGTCGGTTGGGTTGTTCTTTGACCGTAGGGAGTTGGGCGGGGGTTGTGGGGCGGGATTTGGGATCTGTGGATAACTCGGGTGGGTTACGGAATGGGTGGGGGTGGTGACCTTGGGGTGGTGGGGTCGTTGAAATGCGGGTAGGACCCAACCGGGTGGGCTGATCGGGGGTAGAGAAGGTATGCCGACGATGACGGGTGAGCCGGTGGTGGGGGTGCAGGGGCCGCCGGGGGACGGGCCTGGGTTCGTCGCGTGGGTGCGACCGCATCTGGTGGCGATGGCGCGGTTGGCGGGGCGGCTCGCGGTGGGGGCGGATCGGGACGACATCGTGCAGGAGGCGCTCGCGCGGGCGTGGGCCAAGCGGTCGCAGTACGATGCCAGCCGCGGTACGCCGTCTGCCTGGCTGCTCGCGATCACGGCGGATCAGGCCCGGAAGGCGGTACGCCGGATGCGCCCGGGTGGCACGTCCTTGTCGCTGATCGACGAGGTCACCGGCGCGCCGGTGTCGCGACCGGATCTCGACGCCCGGATGGACGTCGACCACGCGATCATGTCGCTGTCGGCACGGCAGCGGCTCGCGGTCGACTGCTACTACTTCGCCGACCTGTCGATCGCCGACACCGCCGCTGTCATGGGCTGCTCCGAAGGCACCGTGAAATCCACCCTCTCCGACGCGCGTAACCGACTCCGCACCCTCCTGGAGGTGACCGAATGAAGCAGACCGATGAAGTCGACGACCTGTTGACCCGCGCCGGGGCTCGCTGGCGGGCTGATCAGGAGGCGCCGCCGGAGCCTGATCTCGAGTACATGCTGAGCGGCGGCCGCAAGCACCGTCGCTGGGTGCCCGCGCTCGCCGCGGCCAGTGTGGCGGTGGTCGCGGCCGGCGTCATCGCCGTACTCCCGAACCCGAAGACCCCGACGGCAGAAGCCCCGGCCAGTCCGGTCGCCAGTGCCCCTGCCGGCGCCGGGACCCCGGAGTCGTTTGCTCAAGGCAACGATGATCTCCTGGTGAAGCCGGGCGACAAGGTGCGGGTGAGCGGCAGGATCATCGCTGCCCCGGGCAAGACTCCGGTCTTCTGTGCACCGCTGGCGGAGACGGCGATCGGTTATCCGCCCGGCAAGGAGCCGGCGCCGAAGTGCCCCGGCGACTTCGCGGTGCAGCTCAACGGCCTGAGCATGGACCAGGTCGTCGGTGCCAGAACGATCAAGGGCGTCCGCACCGGCTATGCGGCGGTCACCGGCATCTGGCGCGACCGCGCGATCGACGTACAGCAAGTGTCGGAGCCGATCAAGGAGACCCCGACCGGTCTGCCGAAGCTCCCGTGCGCGGCTCCGGCCGGCGGCTGGCCGTCGAAGCCGAGCAACATCGCCTCCGCTGCGGTGCAGGCGTTCCTCGCCGCACACGCCGATCAGGTGTACGGCCCGATCACCTTCTACCCGAACGGCACCTCTCGTGGTGCGCCCGTGGTGATGATGGCCGGCGTGGCGCACGGTGATCTCGCTGCGTTCCGCGAGGCGTTCGAGAAGGTGTACAGCGGCAACCTCTGTGTGGCGCCGGTCCTGATGAGCAACGCCGACAGCGAACGCGTCGGGAAGGCCATCGATCAGATCGTGGCCAAGCGAGACTTCGGTGTATTCGCGTACGGAGGCGCTGGAACGTCGGGAACCGCGGCACCGATCCAGGTGCTGGTCTACACCGAGCAGGTGAAGACGGCCCTCGCTCCGGCCGGGTTGGAGTTGCTCGACATCCGGCCGCAGGTCCGACCGGTCAAGTAGTCGTCAGGCTCGGGTAGTTGTGGAAGAAGTCCACGAGGAGGCGGGCGGTTGCTGCGGGCTGGTCGATGGCTGGTGAGTGGCCCGCGTCGGGAATGACCTCCGCCTCCACCCCAAGCGCTGCCGCCATCGCCTGCTGTACCGGGATCGGCCAGCCGTCGTCGCTCTCGCCGTACAGCACCTGTGCGCGTACGCCGGACTTCGCGAGCTGATCGGTCTTGTCCTCCGCGTCCGTCAGCCGGCGAGTGATCTCGGCCAGGCTGGTCGGCACGTTGCCGGTGAACCGCTTCCGCAGGAACGCTGCGACGTCCTCAGGCGGAGCGACGTACGCACGGCCCTTGCTGTCGTGGTCGAGCTTCATGTCGTACACCTGCTCGATGGGCAGGTTCTCCAGCCCGAACGCGAGCATCTGCAGGCTCTGCAGCGTCGCCTCGTCGGTGAACGCGGCAGGTCCCGAGCAGAGCAGGCTGATCGTGGAGAACACCGAAGGGTCGGTCAGCACTGCCTCACGCGCTACGAGCCCGCCGAACGAGTGCCCGACCAGCTGGCTGTACCCGCCCAGCGCCTTGCTCATCGCCACCACGTCCGCGCCCAGCTCCGCCAGCGAGTACGCCGACTTGTCGGACGGACCTGTGGTCTCGTACTGACCACGTTGGTCGACAGCCACCGCGCGCCACCCGTACCGGCACAGGTGGTCGACCAGGGGAGTGAAGTCCTCCTTGCTCCCCGTCCACCCCGGCACGAGCAGGACCGTGCCGAGCGGTGTACCGAGCTCCGGTACGGCGGTCAGTGTGGCGAACGCACCACGGTCGGTCTCGAGGGTCTCGGGGCGCACCCCGTCGGGCAGCGTCAACGTACGCGGCGTACTCACAAGTAGAGCGTACCGACGAACGGGTAGTGGTCGCCCGCGGGCAGGTGCCGGCGGAGTGTGTCAGGCGAGTACGGAGTCGGCGAGGCGTACCTCTACCCGTCGTTCGGTACGCGGTGTGGTCGGTGTTCCGCGGTACGGCACAATGGCCGGGTGCCTCGCACTCTCGCGGTCGCGAATCAGAAGGGCGGCGTCGCCAAGACGACCACCGTCGCCACCCTCGGCGCAGCCCTGGTCGAGCTCGGTCAACGGGTGCTGCTGGTCGACCTCGATCCACAGGCCTGTCTGACGTTCTCGGTCGGCATCGACCCCGAGGACCTGGACAAGTCGATCCACCACGTCTTGCTCGGCGGTGTGCGCGCCCACGACGTGCTGATCGAGCTGGACGACGCCCCGGACCTGCTGCCCGCGACGATCGCGTTGGCGACCGCCGACGTACAGCTGGCCCGGGAGAGCAGTCCAGAGCAGGTACTGCGGACCGCACTGCGCCCGCTGCGAACGTCGTACGACTGGATCATCGTGGACTGCCCACCCACGCTCGGCCTGCTCACCGTGAACGCGCTGTCGGCGGCGTCAGACGTGCTGATTCCCTTGCAGTGCGAGACGTTGGCACATCGTGGCGTAGGGCAACTACTCGACACGGTGCACGACGTACAACGGCTGACCAACCCCAGCCTGCGGGTGCTCGGTGTGCTCCCGACCCTGTACGACGGACGCACGACGCACGCCCGCACCGTCCTGGAGACGATCGCGGACACGTACTCGTTGGACGTGCTGCAGCCGGCGATCCCGAAGTCGATCCGGTTCGCGGAGGCGCCCGCGATCGGAGAGACCGTACTCAGCACGGCGCCGGCCTCGCCCGGTGCGAAGGCCTACCGGGCGTTGGCCGGCGCACTGCTCCACTGACCCCTGCTTCACTGACCGCTGTTGGCGGCCGGTGGCGGCAGAGTGGCCGGCTGGCGACGTAGCTTGCTCCGGAAGCGCCACAGCGGTACGAGGATGATCGCCAGTAGCACCAGGAACGGCAGCAGCGCGCCGACCGCGGTCGCGATCGAGGTGAACGCGGCGGTGAACGCATTCCAGCCGCTCTTCAGGCCGGCCACGAAGCCCTTGTCTTCCTTCGGCTCGGTGATCGCCGGCGGCTTGCCCTTCTCGGTCAGCGTCAGTGTGAGCGTCGCGAGATCGGTCTGCAGGGCCAGGTTCTTCTGCTTGGCCAGCAGCGATTCCAGATCGGCCTCACGACGGGTCAGCTCGCTCTCGACCGAGACGATCTCGCCGATAGTGTTCGCCTTCGCCATCAGCGCGCGCATCCGGTCCAGGCTGGCGCGTTGCGACTCGATCCGGCTGGCCACGTCGACCACCTGCTCGGTGACGTCGGTCGACTCCTGGTGGATCTGCGTGCGTTTGCCGAGATCGGAGAGCCGCTGGATGGCGGTCTCGAACGACTTGGTCGGGACCTTGAGGACAAGGTTCGACCGCGTGATCTTGCCGTCGGAGTCGCTGCCGGTGTCCTCGGAGGCCACCTGACCTTCCAGGCTGCCGATCGCGGCGACCGCCTTCTGCCGCATGCCGGAGACGTCGTCGCCCTCGACGGCCAGCGAGCCGCTCTTGATGATCGCCCGCGTGACCGTCGGCTGTTCGTTGCCGCCGCCCCCGGCCGCCTCCGACTTGCCTTCGGTCGGCGCCAGCGGTTTCGCGTTGTTCGCCGACTCACCGGAGCCGGAGCCCTGCTTCGCGGCCGGCGCCGGCGCGGCGTCGCCACTCGTGCTGTCGTTGCCGCTGGCACCACAACCGGCCAGTACCACGACCCCCACGACAGCCACCACGGCTGTTGCCGCTCTGATTCGCCTCATCACCCAGCCCCTCTCTCGTGGTTACCGCCCTAGGACGGCCCACGTGGGGCTGGCTGTTGCAGCTTCAGATCACCATTCGGAAACGGTCACTCCGGCGCACTGAATATCGGCGTCGTCGGCGCGGTGCGCGGCGCGGCCGCTTTCCGCGTCCGCTTCGCCGGCTTCTCGTCCGCCGCAGCTGACTGAGCTTCTTCGGCCGGTGCGTTCGCTTCGGCGGTCTCCCGCGTCCGCGTCCGCTTGACCGGCTTCTTCTCCGCAGCCTCGGCCGGAACCTCGACGGGTGCCGCGGCGGACTCGGTCGCGGCCGGCTCGGCGGTCTTGCGGGTCCGGGTGCGCTTGACCGGCTTCTTCTCCTCCGGGGCCTCGACAGCTGCCTCGACGGGTGCTTCGGCCGGAGCCTCGACAGCCGCAGTCTCCACAGCCGCAGACTCCGCGGCCGCGGTTTCCACGGTCTCCGCGGTCTTCCGGGTGCGGGTGCGCTTGCGGGCCTTCGGCGCCGGCGCCTCCTGCGGAGCCTCGGTCGCTACCGGTACTTCGGTCTTCGTGGTGACGTCGGCGAGCTCCTCGACCGGCTGACCGGCCCGCGTACGCTTCCGGGTCCGGTTGCGCTTCTTGGCAGCCGACCGCTCGCCCTCGGACCGTCCGTCATCGCGACGGCCTCGCGAGTCCTTCGAGCCGCGCGACTCCCGCGACTCACGGGGCTCCCGCGACTCCCGCGGCTCGTGGCCTTCCTTCGACTCGCGCGCCGGACGGATCCGGCCCTTCGCGTCCGACGGGATGCCGAGGTCGTGGAACAGCTCGGGCGAGGTGGAGTAGATCTCCTGCGGCTCGTCGTACGGCAGGTCGAGCGCCTTGTTGATGGTCTTCCACCGGGTGACGTCCGCCCAGTCGACGAAGGTGACCGCGATCCCGCTCGCTCCCGCGCGCCCGGTCCGCCCGATCCGGTGGATGTAGGCCTTCTCGTCCTCGGGGCAGGTGTTGTTGATGACGTGGGTGACGCCCTCGACGTCGATGCCCCGGGCCGCCACGTCGGTGCAGATCAGTACGTCGATCTTGTCGCCGCGGAACCGGGTCAGCGCGCGCTCGCGGGCCTGCTGGTTCAGGTCGCCGTGGATCGCTGCCGCCTTGAATCCACGGTCCTGCAGGTCGTCGGTCAGGCGGGACGCCTCGCGCTTGGTCTTGCAGAAGATCATCACCCGGCCGCGGTCCTCGGCCTGCAGGATCCGCGCCACCACCTCGGGCTTGTCCAGATCGTGCGCCCGGTAGACGAACTGTGCCGTGGTCGGCACCATCTGGGTGTCCTCGTGCGACTCCGCCCGGATGTTCAGCGGGTGCCGCATGTGGGTGCGGGCGAGCCCGATCACCGCCGACGGCATGGTTGCCGAGAACAACATGGTCTGGCGCAGCTCCGGCGTCTTGCGCAGGATCCGCTCGACGTCGGGCAGGAATCCGAGGTCGAGCATCTCGTCGGCCTCGTCCAGGACCAGGACCTTGATGTGGCCGAGGTCGAGAACGCCGCGGTTCGCCAGGTCCAGCAGGCGTCCCGGCGTACCGACGACGACGTCGACGCCGCTCTTCAGCGCGTCCAGCTGCGGTTCGTACGCGACACCGCCGTAGATGGTCAGCACGCGGACGGTGCGGACGGTGGAGGCGGTCTGCAGGTCCTTGGCGACCTGGATGGTCAGCTCGCGGGTCGGGGTGACGACCAGCGCCTGCGGCTTGCCGGGTGCGGCGAGCTCCTCGTAGTCGGCCTCGCCGGGGGAGATCGTGCGCTGAAGCAGCGGGATGCCGAAACCGAGTGTCTTGCCGGTGCCGGTACGGGCCTGCCCGATCAGGTCGGTGCCCATCAGGGCCACCGGGAGAGTCATCTCCTGGATCGGGAAGGGTTCGGTGATGTTGACGCGGTCGAGCGCGTCACAGATCTCGGGGAGCACCCCGAGCTCTCGGAAGGTGGTCAGGCTGATCGCCTCTCACATGCTTGTGCGGACAGATGCTCAGTGGCCGGGCGCCTGGGGCATGAAAGCCCCGATCGTGAGGCGCGGGGACACTGTGCAAGCACCTCGCACCAGCTTGCCCATCTGGGCGCGTCACCGGCGAATCACTCACCAGTGTAACCGCAGCAGCTGTCAACGCCGCTTCGTGTGGCATGCGCCACTGTCCGGCGCGGCCCGACAGAGTGCCGGGCAGCCCGTTTCCACCGTTCTTCTCTTTGATGCATTTCCACTCACTGTCCCGCGCGGCCCGATAGGGTGCCGGGCATGGAGCAGACGGCCTTTGATGATCCCGCCTACCGGGCCGCGGCGGTGGATCTGCTGGGAGTGCTCGCGTACGGCGAGCTGACCGCGTTCGAACGAATGGCGGAGGACGCCAAACTGGCGCCGACCCTGGACGACAAGGCGGAGTTGGCGGCGCTGGCGACCACCGAGTTCGGCCACTTCCAGCGACTCCGGGACCGGCTCGTGCAGCTGGGCGTGGACCCGATGGAAGCAATGCGGCCGTTCGTCACGCCGCTGGACGCGTTCCACGACCACACCGCGCCGTCCGACTGGCTCGAGGGCCTGGTCAAGGCGTACGTCGGGGACGGGCTGGCCAACGACTTCTACCGGGAGATCGCGTCGTTCGTGGACGCGGAGACGCGGGGCCTGGTGCTGGAGGTGTTCGCCGACTCCGGTCAGGCCGAGTTCGTGGTGGACCGCGTCCGGTCGGCGATCGAGGAGGACCCGAAGCTCGGTGGCCGGCTGGCGCTGTGGGGCCGCCGGCTGGTGGGCGAGGCCCTCAGCCAGGCCCAGCGGATCGCCGCGGACCGCGACTCGCTGGCCGCTCTGCTGGCCGGCAGCGTCGACCGGCCCGGCCTGGACCTGGCGGCCATCGGCCGCATGCTCACCCGCCTGACCGAGGCCCACACCGCCCGCATGACCGCCCTCGGCCTCCAGGCCTGATCCCGGACAGGGCAACGGCCGCCTGCCCCGGGTGGGGTGGCGGCCGTTTGGTGCTGCCTGGATCAGGCGGCTCTCGGCTTGCTGTTGCGCGCGGAGATGATCGCGATGACGATCGCGGCGCAGATGATCTGGATCAGGTACTGGATCCAGTCCGGGCCGGAGGTGTCCTTGACGCCGAGGAAGTAGGCAATCAGACCGCCGAGGAAGGCGCCGATGCCGCCGCCCAGGATTGTCCAGCCGAGGCTGATGTTCTGCTTGCCGGGGAGCACCAGGCGGGCCAGCGGCCCGAAGATGATGCCCGCGATGAGGCTGACGATGATCATCCAGACCCAGAACACGGTGTCCTCCTTATGAGGGATGGTGAACCTGCGCCGATCCGGTGCCCCGTGACAAACCGGACCACTACGGACGCAGGTCTCACCGCCATCGTGCCCCCTCGGTGGCACTCCGCAACCCGGACACGCGCGACTGTGTCCGGAACGCGATCAGATCGCGCCGAATCCGACCTTACGGGTGGACACCTCGCCGATCTCGACGTACGCCAGCCGGTCGGCCGGGATCAGCACCCGGCGGCCCTTCTCGTCGGCCAGTTCGAGCAGACCGGACTTGCCGGTGAGCGCCGCCGCCACCAGTTCCTGGACCTCATCCGGAGTCTGCTCGCTCTCCAGAACCAATTCACGATTGGCGTGTTGCACGCCGATCTTGACCTCCACGAAACCCTCCGGGCACGCTCCGACCGGCGACTCTCGCCGGTGACGCTTCGAGCCTATCCGCTGGCGAACCCCACCTCTCACCCGTCCGCCCAAAGCAGAACCCAGGTGCCAGGGGCAGACCTCAGTTGTCGGTGCGCGGGAAGCCGCGGATGCCGCGCCAGGCCAGCGAGGCGACCAGGTCGGCGGCCTGCTGCTGCGGGAACGAGGGGTCGCCGGCGCCGAGCCAGTAACGGGCGCTGACCTGGGCCATGCCGACCAGGCTGACGGCCAGCACCATCGACTGCTCGCGGCTGAGGCCGGCATCGGCGCTGATCACCTCGGAGACGGCCTCGGCGCAGGCGTGGGTGACGCGGTCGACGCGCTCCCGGACGGCCGGCTCGTTCGTCAGGTCCGACTCGAACACCAGGCGGAAAGCGCCTTGAGCGTTCGCGACGTAGTCGTAGAACGCGTGCATCGTCGCCGCGACCCGGAGCTTGTTGTCCTCGGTCGACTTCAGCGCGTCCTGCACGGAGGCGACGATCGCGTCGCAGGAGGTGTCCAGCAGCGCCAGGTACAACTCCAGCTTCCCGGGGAAGTGCTGGTACAGGACCGGCTTGGACACGCCGGCCCGGTCTGCGATGTCGTCCATCGCGGCGGCGTGGTACCCGTTCGCGACGAAAACTTCCTGGGCAGCCTCGAGCAGTTGCGCGCGACGGGCCAGCCGGGGCAGGCGGCTGCCACGCTTGGGTGCGGTCTCCGGTGTCGTCGACACGGTCGGCTCCTTCGAGGGTGCGCTCCGGCTGCCGTCTGCGTCGGCCGCCGGGTCGTTCCCCGAATCCTACCCAGCGGTCCTCCTCGCCAGTAGCTTCCCCGCCGAACCGTGTTCCATCGTGGTAGCTGTCAGCGGTAGTCGTCCTCGTCGGATTCGCCCACCTCGCGGCGCTGCTCCTCCACGTCCGCCGGGTCCGCCTCGACGGGTACGTCCGGCTCCGACTCCTCCTGGTCGGTGTCGTCGGCCGTGTCGTGCTCGGCGTCGAAGGCCGGGTCGTAGTCCGGGCCTTCGAAGTCGGTCTCAGTCATGTCGCCTCCTTGGTAGGTAGCGGCTGCGGGTCGTCGTACAGCCCTTCCAGTACGTCGCCGTACTCCTCGATCCGGGCGAGGACGTCGTGCGGCAGGAACCTGAGGTCCTCCGGTGAGGTGGCGGACGCCACCTCGTCCCAGTCGATCGGTGTGGACACCCGGGGCTCGTCGGAGCCGCGGAGCGAGTACGGCGCCAGCGTGGTCTTCGCGCTGGCGTTCTGGCTCCAGTCGATGAACACCTTGCCCGGCCGCAGTGCCTTGGTCATGTTGGCGGTCACGCTCTCCGGCAACGCCTCCGCCAGTTGCTCGGCCAACTGCTTCGCGAACGCGCTGGTCTGCCTGGACGATGCAGGCTCGATCGGCACGTACAGGTGCATTCCCTTGTTCCCGGACGTCTTGGGCCAGCCTTCCATGCCGTAGTGACCCAGTAGCTGCCGCAGTGCGAGTGCAACGTCGCAGCACTCGACGATGCTCGCTCCCGGGCCCGGGTCCAGGTCGAACACGATCAGGTCCGCCTGCGGGTCCCGGCCCTGGTCGGAGAGCCCGATCCGCCACTGCGGGACGTGCAGCTCGAGCGCAGCCAGGTTAGCCAGCCACACCACGGTCTGTACGTCGTCACAGACCACGAAACTCATTTCGTCGCGGCCCGTCGAGCTACCGGGCGTAGGCAGCGTCTCGGTCCGTACCCAGTCCGGCGTACCGCGTGGAGCGTTCTTCTCGAAGAAGAACGCCGCTGCGGTGCCGTCCGGCCACCGTTTGCGGGTGAGGGGCCGGTCGGACAGGTGTGGCAGCAGCAACGCGGCCACCTGGTGGTAATAGTCGATGACCTCGGCCTTGGTGAACCCGGTCTGTGGATACAGGACCTTGCTGAGGTTGGTGAGCTTCATCGTCTGCCCATCCACCTCGGTCGTCAGCTGCTGCTGCGCTCCTGCCATGCGTCCCAGTCTCCACCTCGACAGCGTCTTAAGCGGGGTCTGGCGACTCTGCGCCTACTGCGCGGCGCTCGGCGGGCACATCGCCGCGTTGGAGGACGAGGCACGGAGAACCCCACTCCGAGCCTCGCCCTCCGCCTTGCGCTGCACTCCGCCGAGCACCTGCTCGCTACGGCGCAGAGTCCCCAGACCCCGCTTAACATGGGTGCGTGGATAGTTACGGGCCAGTAACCGGGGACGCCGTACCCGTGGAACTGCGGAAGTGGCCGGAGCGGCGGGTGCCGGTCGCAGGGGTGGACCTGCTGGTCAGAGACGTGCCGGATGCGGCACCGGACCTGCCGCCCGCCCTGTTCGTCCACGGCATGGGCGGGTCGTCGCTGAACTGGACCGCGCTCGGCCTGTTGCTCAACGACACGATCCGGGGCATTGCTCCTGACCTGCCGGGTTTCGGTCGTACGCCGCTTTCCGGTGTGACCGGGATCTCGGAGCAGGCCGACGTACTGATCCAGCTGCTGGAACGCGAGTACGACGAGCCTGTGCACGTGTTCGGGAACTCGATGGGTGGCGCCTCGTCTGTGGCGCTCGCAGCGCAGCGTCCCGACCTGGTGGCGTCACTGACGCTCGTGTCGCCCGCACTGCCGCATCCACGGGTGTCGGCGAGTGCGCTGTGGTTCACCGCGCTGGCGACGCCCCGGATCGGTCCCGCCGTACTGGAGCGGACGCAGCGGTTGCCGTTCGACCAGCGGTTCCAGGCGTCGTTGGCGATGGTGTTCGGGGACCCGCGGTCGCTGCCGCCCGAGGTGCGCGCGGCGTACGAGGAGGAGTTGCATCGGCGCGACACCGATCCGTGGGGCCGGCAGGCCACTGTGGAGGCGGCGCGGAGCATCCTGCGCTCGTCACTGGCCAGACCGCGCAGATCACTCTGGGCGGACGCCGCAAGAGTCGGGTGCCCGGTGCTGCTGATCTACGGCGGCAAGGACCGACTGGTCGACGCACGGATCCGCACCAAGGCCCAGCGCACCTTCCCGAACGCCCACCTCCTCTACCTGCCGCAGTCAGGACATGTCGCGCAGATGGAGCACCCGGATCAGGTGGCTCGGGCGTTCCGTCACCTGATCGCCTGATCGAGTCGAATCCGAGGCCCGGCTGAGACACGACTGAGCGGAGCGTCAGGTCAACTTGGGCGCGTGATTGGCAGAACCGCCCGAAATCTGTCGTTGGGAATCGCCGTACTCCTTGGTGTGGGGCCCCTGACCGCGACCGCCGCACCGCCGGTTGTTGCTCAGAGCAACCAATGGGACGTCCGGCCTGTTGCCGGCGGATATCAACTGACCCTGCACCTCGACGCACCCGCACCGATGCGCGCATCGCTGCCGCTGCTGGAGGTCGACGGTACGCCGCTCGGTGTTGCGAAGCAGTCGCCGGACCGGAAGACGCTGACGCTCGTCAGCACCGATCCGGCCGTGTTGAAAGCGCGCGACGTCCGCCTGGTGTGGTCCGGAGACCTCGGCAAGGAGGCCGGCAAGAGCCGGAGCATCGGCTCCGCGGGACCGACCGATGCCGACTGGCTGAAGGCTCGGCGTGGACCGCTGCTGCCGTCGGATCCCGGTGCGCTGGGCAAGTACAAGGTCGACACCGCGGAGTACAACCTGGGTGACGAGGCCGTGTACCTACCAGGTCTCGTGCACCGCTCCGAGCTCCGCGGGAAGGTGTACTCCCCACGTGGTGCGGTGGGCCCGCGCCCGCTGGTGGTCTTCCTGCACGGTCGCCACGAGGTCTGCTACGGCGAGCCCACTCACCCGTCCGACAACGAGAAGCCGTGGCCGTGTCCGCCGGGCATGAAGCCCATCCCCAGCTACCGCGGGTACGACGGTCCGGCGACCGCACTGGCCAGCAACGGGTACCAAGTGGTCTCGATCAGCGCGAACGCGATCAACGGCTGGGACAGCGACGCGTACGACGCCGGCGCACAGGCGCGGGCCGAGCTGATCCTGGACCACCTCGCACTGTGGAGGAAGTGGTCGACGACCGGCGGGGCACCGTTCGGTGTGAGGTTCGTCGGCAAGATCAACCTGCAGAACGTGGGGCTGATGGGGCACTCACGTGGCGGCGAGGGCGTTGCGAGGGCCGCTGTGCTCAACGCTGACCGCGGCGGCCAGTACGGGATCCGAGCAGTGCTCCCGCTGGCCCCCACCGACTTTGCGCGAGCCACGGTGCCCGGTGTGGCGATGAGCGTCGTACTGCCGTACTGCGACGGTGACGTGTCCGATCTGCAGGGCCAGAAGTTCTACGACGACACCAGGTACTCCGTTGGCGGTGACACCGCGCCGCGCTCCACGGTCACGGTGCTCGGCGCCAACCACAACTTCTTCAACACCGAGTGGACCCCTGGTCAGTCGGTGGCTCCGTCGAACGACGACTGGTTCGGTGACGAGAAGGCGTCGCCGTGCGGAGCGAAGTACGCGGGCCGGCTGACGGCGAAGCAGCAGCAGGCAGTAGGTACGGCGTACGTGGCTGGGTTCTTCCGGCTGCAGTTGGGTCACGAGAAGCAGTTCCTGGCGCAGTTCGACGGGTCGGACTCACGGGCGGCGTCCGCCGGAAAGGCCGTCGTACGAGTGGTGTCACAGGCACCGCTGGGGTCGCGGCGGGACCTGAACCACTTCGACAAGGCGCTGCCGAAGGGCGCCGTCAGCGGCAAGGTGTCTGCGACTGTGTGCGCGGGTGTGAGCGGTCCGGCCAGGCGGGCTGGTGTGCCGACGTGCATGGAGACCGAGGACTGGGGCAACGCGCCGCACTGGGATACGGCGTGGTTCGCCGCAAAGACACCGACCACAGCGGTCACGAAGCTCAAGTGGACAGGTGCGAACGGGATCGTGCGCGTCGACGTACCTGCTGGGCAGCGCGACGTACGCCGGTTTGCGGCGCTGACGTTCCGTGCCGCACCGGACCCGGCCGGAGCGCCCAAGACCGACCTGAGCGTCCAGGTCGTCGACGGGCATGGCCGGGCAGCAGTAGTACCGGTGTCTGCGGTCAGCGATGCTCTGGTGCGGATGCCGGGCAGCAACGAGGTCGGGCTGCCGAAGAACCTGCTGCGGACCGTCCGCATCCCGGTGGCGTCGCTGAAGGGCGTGAACCTGCGCGACGTGCGTGCTGTGGAGCTGCGGACGGACAGGGTTGCCAGTGGGTCGGCGTACGTGAGTGATCTGGGCTTCGCGTCGCCCGGGCTCGGGCTCTCGGGACCTGCGGTCTTGCTGCCGAAGCTGTCCGCGTCCAGCGTCACCGTGAAGGAGGGGGACACCGGCGCGCACACAGTGGACTTCTGGGTGCGCATGTCCCGGCCGAGCATTCGCCCGGTCAGCGTGTACGTCGAGACGAACGGGGACCTCGGCGAGTCCGTGGGGGACGTTGCGCGCCAGCTCGTGTTCAAACCGGGTCAGGTACGGCAGAAGGTGACTGTGCCGATCAAGGCGAACACTCGGGACAGCTACGACCTGCCGTTCAGCCTGGTGCTCTCAGCACCGCATGACGCGCTGCTGGACGAGTCGTTCGGCCACGGCCTCGTCGTCGACGACGACCCGACTCCGATGCTGACGCTCGGCAACCTGAAGGCGACCGAGAAGGCCGGCGTGGTGAGCTTCCCGGTCAAGCTGTCCGCGCCGAGCGACAAGTACGTCAGCTTCTCCGGCGTCCTGAAGGACGGTACGGCGGTGATCCGCAGGGACTACCGCAGCGTCAACGACGACGGCACCGGCGCGGCCGACCGGACCATCGACGGGTACGTCGAACCCGGTAAGACCACCGGTGACCTCCAGGTCAAGATCCTCGACGACAGACTCAAGGAACCGTCCGAGACCTTCACAGCGGTGATCAACCAGATCGACAGCGCCGTACTGAAGCTCCCCACCACCCTGACCGCCTCCATCACCGACAACGACTGATCCCCTCTTGGAGCACCCACCAACCAAAATCGCCCGTCGAAAACGGTTGACGGGTGCTCAACGTGAGACGCGGGGACCGCGATGTGGACTGCGGCAGGGGCGATTGGGATAGTGCGGGAACATGGAGGAGGGACAGATGGTTGAAAACCGGAGATCCCGTCCGACGTCTTCCTGAGGAGCCGACACGTGTCACTGCCACCGCTGGTCGAACCGGCCGACGAGCTGACTATTGACGAGGTGCGGCGGTATTCGCGGCACCTGATCATCCCCGAGGTCGGGATGGCCGGGCAGAAGCGGCTGAAGAACGCCAAGGTGCTGGTGATCGGCGCAGGCGGTCTCGGCAGCCCCGCGCTGCTCTACCTGGCCGCCGCCGGGGTCGGCACGCTCGGCATCGTCGAGTTCGACACCGTCGACGAGTCCAACCTGCAGCGCCAGATCATCCACGGCCAGTCCGACGTGGGGAAGTCCAAGGCCCAGTCGGCCAAGGACTCCATCCTCGAGACCAACCCGAACACCAACGTGGTCCTGCACGAGGTGCGCCTCGACAACGACAACGTGTTCGAGATCTTCGAGCAGTACGACCTGATCGTCGACGGCACCGACAACTTCGCCACCCGCTACCTGGTGAACGACGCCGCGGTGCTGCTCGGCAAGCCGTACGTCTGGGGCTCGATCTTCCGCTTCGACGGCCAGGTCAGCGTGTTCTGGGCCGAGCACGGGCCGTGCTACCGCTGCCTGTACCCGGAGCCCCCGCCGCCCGGCATGGTTCCGTCCTGCGCCGAGGGCGGTGTCCTCGGCGTGCTCTGCGCGTCGGTCGGCGCCGCGCAGGTCACCGAGGCGATCAAGCTGCTCACCGGCATCGGCGACCCGTCGCTCGGCCGGCTGAACATCTACGAGGCGCTCGACCTGAACTGGCGTGCGCTGAAGGTCCGCAAGGACCCGAACTGCGCGATCTGCGGCGAGAACCCGACCGTCACCGAGCTGATCGACTACGAGAGCTTCTGCGGCGCCCTGACCGAGGAGGCGGCCGACGCGGCCGTCGGCTCGACCATCTCGGTGAAGCAGCTCAGCGAGTGGATCAAGCTGAAGGACAACGGCGAGAAGGACTTCATGCTGATCGACGTCCGGGAGCCGAACGAGTACGAGATCAACAAGATCCCGGGCTCGGTGCTGATCCCGAAGGCGGACTTCCAGACCGGTGTCGCACTGGAGAAGCTGCCGCAGGACAAGCAGCTGGTCTTCCACTGCAAGTCCGGCGTCCGCTCCGCCGAGGTGCTCGCGATCGCCAAGGGCGCGGGCTTCTCCGACGCGGTGCACGTCGGCGGAGGCGTGGTCGCCTGGGTCGACCAGATCGACCCGAGTCAGCCCTCGTACTGAACCGCCGTACTGTCAGAAGTCCATCCGGCAGGACGCGATCGCCTCAGTGGCTACGTGATCACCTGTAACCACTGGGGCGTCGTCGCGTCCGGACAGCGTTCGCATGTAAGCGACCGCGTCCACCGCGGCGTGACCGACCGGCTCACCCCTCCCCAGCAGATAGGTCCCACCTCCGGGCCCGGTGAGTTCGAGCACGACGGCCGGCCGGTCACCCCAGAACGGTCCGGACGCTTCCAGGTCGTAGACGACCTGGGCGATCAGCTCTTCGGCGTACGGCCCCGGGTCGAACGGCCGGCCGAGCGCCTGGCACACGTCGTCGCGGTGCATCCACAGGTCCCGCGCCAGCAGGATGTCCTGTACATAGCCGAACGACATCCGGGGCGCCGGGTCCACCTGCATCGATACCCGCCGGAACAACTCCGGAGCGCGCGAGATCTTCCGGGTCGCCTTCGTCCACACCTGGTCGAACAGCTCCCGGAGCTCGGCCGGCGGCGTACCGCGGTGTTCGTCGGCCTGCAGCATCATGTGCGCGTCGAACCGGGGCACGCCCGGGTACGCCCGCTTGTTCTTGAGCCATCGCCGCGGGAACGAGGTCAGCTTGATCACGTCCTCCGCCTGTCCGATCAGGTGGCCGGCGATGTCCGCGACGTCCCAGGCGTCGCAGACGGTCCGTCGCTGCCACTCGTCGCCCTCGATCGACGCGAGCAATGCGTGCCACGCCTGGAGCTCTGAGTCCCGGTGGATCCGGCACCGCGCCCGGTCGGCCCGCCCGATCTGCTCCGCGAGTACTGCGGTCATCTCTACCCCCTGGTTGGTGCGTAGTACTGGTAGAACATCTCGAGTACGACGGGCAGCAGCCGGCTGAACCGTCCTTCTTCGAACGACGCGTCCGGCTCGTTCGCCATCTGCTGCGACAGCACGCCGGCGGTCACCGACGTGAACACCGCGATCCCCTCCTCGGTGGCCGCGTCCGGACGCAACCGGCCCGCGTCCACGCCCGCCTGCAAGTGCCGGCGGATCTCGGCGAGCGCCTCCTGAGCCGGCGCGAACGCCTCCACGCTGGGCTCGAACCCGGGGATCGTCCGCCAGAACAACAGCTGCGAGTAGACGGGGTTCTGCATCGCCCACCGGCCGAACGCCGTGACGCCGATCAGGTGCAGTTCGACCACGTCGTCCGTCGTTGCGGCCGCGACCGCGTCCCGCTGCGCGGCCAGGAACAGTTCGGCGCCCCGCTGGAACAACGCGTCGTAGATCGCCATCTTCGACGGGAAGTACTGGTACAGCGACGGCGGCTGCATGCCGAGCCGCCGGGCCACCGCGGACAGGCTCAAGGCCGCAACCCCCTCGGCCTCCATCAGCTCGATGGCGACGTCGAGGATCTCCCCGATCGTCTGCTGACGACGGCGGGTACGGCGGTCCGACACTGTAGTGCTCATGTCATGAGGAAAACCTAACGGCATTAGGGATGTCAATACCTCGTAGGTTGTCCCCGGTCCCGCGTACTGTTTTGTGGCATGTGCAGAAACATCACAGTGCTCCGGGGACTCGAGCCGTCCGCGACCTCCGAGGAGATCTACGCGGCCGCGTTGCAGTACGTCCGCAAGGTGACGGGAGTCGGCTCGCTGAGCGCGACCACCCGCGCCCCGATCGAGCGCGCGGCCACCGAGGTCGCCCGCATCACCGAGCAACTCCTCGAGGAGATGCCGGCCCGCCGCAACCCACCCCAGACGGTGCCACCGCTGCGCCGCCCCGAGGTCCGCGCCCGCCTCGGCCTCGACTGACAATTTGCGCGGAGTAATGTCTCCCATTGGGAAGCGGTTGCCCTAGTTCGGTTGCGCTAGTTGTCTTGCCTTGAGGGAGGCGCGGATGCGGTTCGCGATCAAGACCAGGCCGGAACACACCACCTGGCAGCAGATGCGGGACGTGTGGGTCGCGGCGGACCAGTTCGAGATCTTCGAGTCCGCGTGGCACTGGGATCACTTCTACCCGCTCACCGGTGACATGCAGGGCCCGAACCTGGAGGCCTGGACGACGCTGGCCGCGCTCGCGCAGGCGACGTCGCGGATCCGGCTCGGCTGCCAGGTGACCGGGATGATCTACCGGCATCCCGCCGTGCTCGCGAACATGGCGGCGACCACGGACATCATCAGCAACGGCCGCCTCGAGCTCGGCATCGGCGCCGGCTGGAACGAGATGGAGACCGCGGCGTACGGCATCGAGCTGTACGGGCTGAAGGAGCGCTTCGACCGGTTCGACGAGGGCACGCAGGCGATGATCGCGCTGCTCACCGAGAAGGTCGCGAACTTCGACGGCAAGTACATCAAGCTCACCGAGGCGTACTGCAACCCGAAGCCGGTGCAGACGCCGCACCCGCCGATCACCATCGGCGGCAAGGGGCCGAAGCGGACGCTCCGCGCGGTCGCCAAGTGGGCGCAGCAGTGGAACGTCATCGTCCCGGACCCGCAGGAGTGGAAGGCGCTCAAGGACGTCCTCGTCCAGCGCTGCGAAGAGGTCGGCCGCGACGTCGGCGAGATCACCTGCTCGGTGAACGTCCGCATCGATCCCGACAGCCCGCTCGACAAGGCGGTCGCCGAGGCCGCGGCGTACGGCGAAGCAGGCGTCGACCTGGTGATCATGAACCTCCCGCTCGACGCGCCGCCGTCCGTCCTGGAGCCGCTCGCGAAGGCGCTAGCTCCGCTCGCTTAGATTGCTCCTGTGGACAGGGAGGAGTACGTCGAGGCCGTGCTGCAGGCCGTGGAGTCGATCCCGGAGGGCAGCGTCGCGACGTACGGCGACATCGCGGAGTACGTCGGTCAGGGCGGACCGCGGCAGGTCGGGGCGATCATGCGCGAGTACGGCGCGAGTGTGCCGTGGTGGCGGGTGATCCGCGCGTCCGGCGTACCGGCCGACGAGGTCGGCGACGAGCAACTGCACCTGCTGCGCTCGGACGGCGTCCGGGTCAGCAACGGCCGCGTCAAGCTGCGCGAGGTCCGCTGGGCCCCGCACAACTGACACCGCCGACGCGGCGTGTTCCTGTCCGGTTTTCGACGATCTGTGGGCAGTGCAGGGTGCCCGTCAGGATTTGTCGGTGCGGTCTGTTGAGATAGGGCGGTGGTCAACAGACAGAGGTCCCGGTACCGGTTGGTCCGGGAGGAGCGCCGGAGCGCGGCGGCCCCTGTCCTCGATCCCGACCAGCAAGCCGTGGTGGATCATCCGGGCGGACCGCTGCTGGTGCTCGCGGGGCCCGGCACCGGGAAGACGACGACGTTGGTCGAGGCCGTCGTCGACCGGGTTCGCAATCGCGGGTTGAGCCCGGACGAAGTACTGGTGCTGACGTTCGGCCGGAAGGCCGCGACCGAGCTGCGGGACCGCATCACCGGTCGCCTCGGGCGGACGACGCGGGTGATGCCGTCGATGACGTTCCATTCCTTCTGTTACGCGTTGCTGCGCCGGTTCACTCCGGCCGACGCGTTCGACGTACCACTGCGACTTCCGTCCGGTCCGGAGCAGTCGCTGCGATTGAGCGAGGCGTTGTCAGGAAGTCGTGAGGTCGGTGCGGTGCACTGGCCCGGCAGTCTGCATCCGGCGTTGAAGACGCGCGGGTTCACCGACGAGGTGCAGGCGGTGATCGGTAAGGCGCGGCAGCTGGGTCTCGACCCGGAGGACCTGTCCGCGATCGGGCGGTCGGCGGAGCGGGCCGAGTGGGTCGCGGTCGGCGACTTCTTCGAGGAGTACCTGCGAGTGCTCGACGCGGAGCAGGTGCTGGACTACTCCGAGCTGATTCATCGCGCGGTCATCCTGGCGCAGCAGCCGCAGGTGCGGGCCAAGCTGCGGACCGAGTTCAAAGCGGTGTTCGTGGACGAGTACCAGGACACCGATCCCGGCCAGACGAAGCTGCTGCAGGCGATCGCGGGCGACGGCCGCGACCTCGTCGTGGTCGGCGACCCGGACCAGTCGATCTACACGTTCCGCGGGGCGGACGTGCGCGGACTGCTCCGGTTCACCGACGAGTTCCGGACCCGCGACGGCGCGGAAGCAGCTCAGATCGCGTTGGGTACGACGCGACGTTTCGGGACCACGCTGCAACGCGTGTCGCGCAACGTCGTCAACCGCCTCGGCGTACCGGGATCGCTGGATCGGGACACGTTCGAGCGGTTCCGGAACCCGGATGCCTCGTCATGTGTGTTCGGTCCGGGAAAGGTCGAGACGAACCTGTACTCGACGAGCGGTGCGGAGCTCGAGCACATCGCGGACCTGCTGCGGCGCGCGCACGTTCAGGACGGCATCGGGTGGAGCGAGATGGCGGTGCTCGTTCGGTCCGGCAGTCGTTCGATCCCACCGTTGCGACGGGCGTTGGCGGCGGCCGGCATCCCGGTGGACGTCGCGGGCGACGAGCTGCCGTTGTCGCGTGAGCCCGCCGTACGGCCGATGTTGCTGGCATTGCGCGCGGTGGCCGACCCGGAGACGTTGACCGTCGACGTCGTACGGGCGTTGGCGCTGTCGCCGCTGGGCGCTATGGACGCGGGCCAACTGCGGCGGTTGGCGCGGGTGCTGCGGCGACGCGATCGGGACGCGGCGAACGGGCAGCGGTTGCCGCGGTCGTCGGACGAGCTGTTGCGGGAAGCGATGCTGAACCCGTTGCTGCTCGACGAGGAGGCGTCACCGGCCGAGGCGCGGTTCGCGGCGCTCGGCGAGCGGTTGCTCAAGGCAAGAAATATCGTGACCGCGGGCGCGGCGCCGGACGAGGTGATGTGGTCGCTGTGGTCGGAGTCGCCGTGGTTGCGCCGGCTGCGCGGGCAGGCCACGTCGGGCGGCGAGACCGCGCGGGCGGCGAACCGGGATCTGGATTCGTTGTGCGCGCTGTTCGATGCGGCCGGCCGGGCGGAGGAGCAGGTCGGGTTCAAGGGGGTTTCGGCGTTCCTGTCGGAGCTGGAGTCGCTGGACATCGCGGGGGACAACCGGTTCGACGGGACGTACCGCGAGGCCGGCGTACAGCTGATGACGGCGCACCGGTCGAAGGGCCTGCAGTGGCGGCTGGTTGTCGTCGCTTCGGTGCAGGAGGGGCAGTGGCCGGACCTGCGGCGGCGCGGGTCGTTGCTGGAGCCGGACCGGTTGGGACCGGACGGGTTGATCGATCCGTTGTCGGCGGGTGCGTTGCTGGCCGAGGAGAGACGGTTGTTCTACGTCGCGATCACGCGTGCGCGGGAGCGGCTGATCGTGACCGCCGTACAGGCGCCCGAGGCCGACGGTGATCAGCCGTCCCGATTCCTTGCCGAGCTGGACATTCCTTTGAAACTGGTCGCCGGGCGACCGCGGCGGCCGTTGTCACTGCCGGGTCTGGTCGCCGATCTGCGCTGCGTGCTGGCGGATCCGGCGTCGTCGCCGGCGTTGAAGCGTGTGGCGGCGGACCGGTTGGCTTTGCTGGCTTCGGCTGTCGACGACCGGGAGCAGCCCTTGGTGCCGACGGCTGATCCGTCGCGGTGGTGGGGTGTGCGGGAGCGTACGGAGTCGGTCCGGCCGATCGCGGATCCCGAGCTGCCGGTGCCGTTGTCGGGCAGTGCGCTGACGACGATCGTGGACTGTCCGTTGCGGTGGTTCCTGACCAGACGGGCCGGCGGGGAGACGCCGAGTACGTCGGCGATCGGGTTCGGGATGGTGCTGCACACGCTGGCCGATGCGGTCGCGACGGGGACGCTGCCGCCGTCGGTCGACGAGCTGAACGGGTGGCTGGACAAGGTGTGGACGCAGCTCGAGTTCGAGTCCGCGTGGATCTCGGACCGGGAGCGGGTCGAGGCGGAGCAGGCGTTGCGGCGATTCGTCGCGTGGCACCAGGGTCGGCCGGACCGGACACTGGTGGGGACGGAGGTGGACTTCGACGTACTGCTGCCGGACGAGGAGCACCCGGCGGTTCGGGTGAAGGGCCGGATGGACCGCGTCGAAAAGGATTCTGAAGGTACGGTCCGGGTGGTCGACCTGAAGACCGGGCGGAACATTCCGACCAAGCCCGCGCTGGAGCGGCACGTGCAGCTGGCGATCTACCAGCGTGCGATCACTTCACGGCAGATGAAGAAGCTCGGCGAGGACGCGGTCGCCGGCGGTGCTGAGCTCGTCCAGCTCCGCCACGACGACAACGGCGGCTTCCCGAAGGTGCAGCCGCAAGGGCCTTTGGAAACCGATGAGGACGGTCGCACCTGGCTCGACGACGCGGTCGACGACGCAGAGTCCATGATCCGCTCGGAGGAGTTCACCGCCCGACGCAACGACGGCTGCAACCGCTGCGAGGCGCGCGCGCTCTGCCCTATCCAGCCCGAGGGGCGGGAGATCGTGTGATGGGAGCGGACGGGGCCTTCGACGTCCGGACGTCGGGGGTGGAGTCACCGTGCGGTGGCAGCGGACAGGAAATAGCCTGTCCCACCACCCCAGTTCCTGTGCAGCGGCTGGTTGAGGGGGTGTGATGGTTCAGCTTCGGTCTACGGCTGAGTTGTGTGAGTTGTTGGAGATTCCGTTTTCGGATCAGCAGTTGGCGGCTATTACCGCTCCGCTGGCGCCGGGGGTGATTGTGGCGGGGGCCGGGTCGGGGAAGACGACGGCGATGGCGGCCCGGGTGGTGTGGTTGATCTGCACGGGTCAGGTGAAGCCGGAGGAAGTGCTCGGGCTGACGTTCACCAAGAAGGCCGCGAACGAGCTCGACGTCCGGATCCGCGAGGACCTGACGAAGGCCGGCGTCCTCGGATCGACCTTGCCGAAGGACCAGCACCCGATTCTGGCCGCGCACCTGCGCAGCAACATCCCCAACTGGGAGCCCGAGGAGCCGGGCGAGCCCGTCGTGTCGACGTACCACGCCTTCGCCGGCACGTTGATCGCGGAGCACGGCCTCCGTATCGGCCTCGAGCCGGACTCCCGCGTGCTCGCCGACGCGACCCGATTCCAGTTGGCGGGTCGCGTCGTACGCCGGTCCGCCGGGCCGATCCGCTTCGCCTCGCACCACGTGCCGACCCTCGTCAACAGCCTGCTCGCTTTGGACGGCGAGCTCGCGGATCACCTGCTTCGTCCCGATGACATCCGCGAGCACGACGACGCCGTACGGCAGGAGGTCGCGGCGGCGCGTAAGCAGACGGTGGAGGTCCGCAAGCTTGCCGAGACCGCGTTGAAGCGGGGCGAGATCCTGCAGCTCGTCGAGGAGTACCAGGCGTACAAGGTGGAGCGTGGCGTCGTCGACTTCGCCGACCAGATGGCGCTCGGCGCGCGGCTCGCCGAGGAGTGTCCGGAGGTCGCCGCCATCGAGCGGTCGCGGTACAAGGTCGTGCTGCTCGACGAGTACCAGGACACGTCCGTTTCGCAGCGCCGGATGCTCACCGCGCTGTTCGCCGGGCCGGATCGCGAGCACGGGCGCGGCCATCCGGTCACCGCGGTCGGCGACCCGTGCCAGGCGATCTACGGCTGGCGCGGTGCCTCGGTCGCGAACCTGGACGAGTTCCCCACACACTTCCCGCAGGCGGACGGGTCGCCGGCCCAGCGGTACGTGCTGAGCGTCAACCGCCGCTGCGGCAGTCGCATTCTCGCGGCGGCGAACCAGCACGCGGCCGAGCTCTATGAACAGCACCCCGGCGTCATCCCGCTCGAGGCCCCGGAGAACGCTCCGGAGGGCGCGATCACGGTCGGGTTGTTCGAGACCCGCTCGCAGGAGATCGAGTGGGTCGCCGACGCGATCGTCGCCGCGCACCGCACGCGGAACCGCCGCTGGAAGGACATCGGCATCCTGATGCGGACGAACGTCGACCTCAGCGCGGTGCACGAAGCGCTGATCGCGCGCAAGGTCCCGGTCGAGGTCGTCGGCCTCGGCGGTCTGCTCGCGCTCCCCGAGGTCGTGGACGTGGTCGCGACCCTGCAGGCCGTCAACGACCTGACCGCGAACGCGGCGATGCTCCGGATCCTCACCGGCCCGCGCTACCGGATCGGTCACCGCGACCTCGCCCTGCTCGCCAACCGCGCCCGCGCGCTCGCCGACGCGGGGGAGCGGCCGGCCGCCGACGACCTGGTGGCCGCGCTCGACGCGGCCGTCGCCGGGATGGATTCGACCGAGGTCATCTCGCTCGCGGAGGCGGTCGACGATCCGGGGCCGGCGGCGTACGCGCCGGAGGCCCTGACCCGCTTCAAGGAGCTGTCGATCGAGCTTCGTGAGCTGCGCGCGCATGCGGGCGAGCCGCTGCTCGACCTGGTCCGCCGGGTGATCAGCACGATCGGCCTGGACGTCGAGCTGACCGCGACCCCCGATCACGTCGACGCCGGGCGACGCGATCACCTCGCCGCGTTCCTGGATGCCGTGGGCAACTTCGTGTCGACCGAGTCGGACGGATCACTGGACGGTCTGCTCGCGTACCTCGCGGCCGAGGAGGAGTACGCCGCCGGCCTCGACCTCGCCGTACCGAGTGAAGCCGACTCCGTGAAGCTGCTCACCACGCACCGGTCGAAGGGCCTGGAGTGGCCGGTCGTGTTCGTGCCGACGCTGGTGTCGAAGGTCTTCCCGTCCGACCGCGGGCGGGACAAGTGGACGACGAACGCGAAGGTGCTTCCGTGGCCGCTGCGCGGTGACGCCGACACGCTGCCGGACATCCACGACCTGTCGAACGCCGGGCTGAAGGCGTTCGCGGACGAGTGCAAGGAAGTGAACGCGCTGGAGGAGCGGCGGCTCGGGTACGTCGCGTTCACGCGTGCGAAGGAACTGCTGGTGGCGACCGGGCATTGGTGGGGTCCGACGCAGAAGCGGCCGCGCGGTCCTTCGTCGTACCTCTCGGTGCTGAAGAAGCACGCTGGGGAACGGGTCATCGCCTGGGCAGAGCAGCCGGAGTTGACGGCGGAGAACCCGGAGCTGGCCGAGCAGACACAGGCGCCGTGGCCGACGCCGTACGACGTGGACTCGTTCCAGCGACGACTGGAGTCGGCTGCGCTGGTGCAGCTGTCGCGCGCGGAAGGTCCGTCGATCGAGGCCGAGGAGTCGCTGCTGCTCGACGAGCAGGCGACGGTCGCGCGCTGGGACTCGGAGCTCGAGCGATTGTTGTCCGAGGCAAGGGAAAGCCGGAGTCGGAAGGCGTACGACGTGGCGTTGCCGGCCGCGCTGTCCGCGACGCAGCTGATGCGGCTGGCGAAGGATCCCGACGGCCTGGCCGCCGAGCTGGCCCGCCCGATGCCGCGCAAACCCAACCGGGCCGCGCGTTTCGGGACCCGGTTCCACGCGTGGGTGGAGAGCTACTTCGGCCAGCAACTGCTGATCGACCCCGACGATCTCCCCGGCGCCGCGGACGAGGACATCGTCGACGACACCGACCTCACCGACCTGATGGACGCGTTCCGCGACGGCCCGTTCGGCGACACCACGCCGTACGAGATCGAGGCCCCGTTCGCCCTCGCCCTGGACGGCCGGGTCGTCCGCGGCCGCATCGACGCCGTCTACCAGGTCGTCCGCCCGGACGGCTCCCGGGGGTACGACGTCATCGACTGGAAAACCACCCGAGGCGAAACCGCCGACCCCCTCCAGCTGGCCATCTACCGAGTCGCCTGGTCCGAACTCATGAACATCCCCCTCGACCAGGTAACCGCAGCCTTCTACTACGTCCGCACCGCCGACATCATCCGTCCCGAAAACCTCCCCGACAAACAACAACTCATCGAACTACTGAACGGTTGACCTCAACCCGCACCGGAAACGGAACCTCCGCCTCGAACACCTTGCCTTCGGTGACGACAGCCCGCTCGACATACCGATCGCCGTCCAACTCGAACACCGTCAACGTCGCCTCCTCCGCATCGAGCATCCAGTAGGCGGGGACACCGGCCCGCTCGTAAAGCACCGGCTTGAGCACCCGATCAACCGTCCGCGTCGTCGACATGACAACCTCAACCGCGAGCATGGTCGGGACATGCGGCGGCCATCCCAAGCATCAGCTCTCCGAGAGCCAACTGATGGATCCGCGACGACATGTACGTCACCAGCAGAACCCCGTCGACAAGCTCGTACCGCGCTCCCTCGTCCGGAGCCGCGTCAAGGTCAGCAGTAGTAAATCCACCCGGTTCGACAGGCCACATGCTCCGACCCTCCACCGAGCAGGCCCAAGCAGAGGAGGGCCGATGAGGATCTGCCCCAGGTTGCCCGCAGTTGCTGCTAGACGACGATGTCGGCGGGGACGATGCGCACCGGGAACGGCAGGTCGGCCTCGAATGCTTCCTTGCCTACGACAACTGCCCGCTCGACGTACGTCTCGCCTTCGAGCTCGAGAACGGTGAGCTCTTCCTCGGCTGGGTCGAAGATCCAGTACGACGTGACGCCGGCCTGCTCGTACAAGCGCCGCTTGAGGACCCGGTCCGCCAGGCTCGTCGACTGCGACAGCACCTCGACCGCCAGCAGTAATGGCTTCACAATCGTCTGGCGCCCGACGTCCTCCCGCCGGCAGACGAGCACGTCGGGCTGCACCGACCGTGTCGGCGTCGGCCGGAAGTCCACCGGCGCGACGAACACTTTCAGGTCCTCCGGGCAGCGTTCTCGGAGGGCCACCGCCAGTTCGAGCACTGCGGTCTGATGTATCGGCAACGGAGCGGGTGTCACGAGCAGCATCCCGTCGACCACCTCGTAGCGCTTCCCGTCGTCGGGAAGCGTTTCGAGATCGGCCAGCGTGAAGTGACCCGGCTCAAGTGTTTCCACGTACCCCATGGTGGTGCCTCCTTCTTGATCACACAACCAGCATGGCGGCGGGTGGAGAGGGTTCGGTGCCGTTTTGGTGATCTGCCCCGGGTTGCCCCGTGATCTGCCCCACGGTGCCCTTGGATGCCCTGGGATGCCCCGGTTGTCAGCATTAGTTGGTGAGGGTTGCGGGGGTGAGGGTGAGGGGGAACGGCTGGGTGACGTCGACGGTTTCCTCGGATTGGACTACGGCCTGGCACTCGTAGCCGGTGGGGGTTAGTTCGAGGATGGTCAGTTCTTGGTTGGTGGGGTCGAGGAGCCAGTACGACGGGACGCCGTGCTGCTCGTACAGGGATCGTTTGAGGACTACGTCGGTGGTGCGTGTGGCTGGGGAGAGGACCTCGACTGCCAGTAGGGGCGGCTGGATGACGGGCGCGTCGCGGTGGCAGACGAGGACGTCAGGGCGGAGCGTTGTGTGGGTTGTGGGACGGAAGGCGACTGAGCCGACTGCGACGAGTAGGTCGGGTGGGCAGGCGTTCTTCAGCAGCACCATCAAGGCGAGCACGGCCGCGTGGTGGGCGGGTGGTTGCGGGCCGGTGATGAGCAGGCGGCCGTCGACGATCTCGTAGCGCCGGCTGTCCCGGGTGGCTTCTGCTGTACGCACCACACCAGCCTGACAAATCCCGCCGTACCCCCGCCGAAGTTATCCACAGCCTTCAATCCGCACGGCTCCGCCCGGCGCCAGTCGCCACTCGCGCGGCTGCCCGCGTGAACTGTCGTAGCAGGGAAAGAAGTCGTCGCTATCTGCAACTTTGTTTCCCCGCTCTTTGGGTCTTGCCCAGATCGGGAGGAATCCTCTCCGTTGAACGCGAACGGCCGCCCCGCCAGTCGGCCGACGGTCTGCAAGCTCGACAGGTAGAGCACCAGCGAGACACCGTACACACGACCACAATCACGCTCAGGTGCACTACCAGCCCCCCGACACGTCCTGTCCAAAATGCACACGCCGCCCTTCGCCGCACCACCTCAACCACCCACACCTGCATCGCAAGAGCCGGATGACCCGTCCATGCGGTTGGTGACGGGCGCAGGGCGTTCGTTAGCCGGCGTGGCTGGTCAGTGGGTTTTGCAGGGTGCCGGCGAACTGCAGGGAGCCCGCTACGTCTGTGAGGTCGACCATTTGCTGGTTGTTCTTCAGTTGGAGGCGGTTCAGGCAGGAGAGGGCGAACTCCGGGGCGAAGATGTCGTACTTCGCGAACGCTTCCGCCAGTTCCGGTGTCGCCGCCTGGTAGTCGCGGATGGACGACGCCACCACGGACCAGAACTCGGACGGCGTCAGCAGACCCTCCCGATCCAGCAGCGGGGACAGGAACCGGAAGATGCAGTCGAAGACGTCGGTGAAGATCGACAGCAGCTTCTCGTCGTCCGGTACGTCGGTCCGCACCCGCTCTGCCTCGGCCGGTACGGGCGTCGAAGAACGAAGTACGGCGATCTCCTCGGCGAGGTCCTTCATGATCACCCGGATCGGGATCGCGTCCCGCAGTACCAAGATCAGGTTCTCGCCGTGCGGCATGAACACCAGCTCGTACGCGTAGAAGCTGTGCAGCAACGGGATCAGATAAGCGTCGACGTACGCGCGCAGCCAGTCCGCCGGCGCCAGGCCGGACGCCCGTACCAGCGCCGCGGCCATCGACGCGCCGCGCCGGTCGACGTGCAGCAGCGACGCCATTGTGGCCAGCCGCTCGCCGGGCTCCAACGACGGCACCGGGCTCTCGCGCCAGAGCGCCGACAACATCTTCCGGTACGGCGAGGTCTTGTCGGTCGCGTTCTCGTAGTACCGGTTGTGGTACCCGACCGCCGCGATCTCGCGCAACACCGTGAAGCCGTACCGCTTCAGGACGACGTCGTTCGAGACGACCGAGTGCACCCAGTCGTTGATCGCCGGCGTCGCGGCCATGTACGACGGGGACAGCCCGCGCATGAACCCCATGTTCAGCACCGACAACGCCGTCTTCACGTAGCACCGACCAGGCGACGACCGGTTGAAGAACGTCCGGATCGACTGCTGCGGCTGGTACACGTCGTCCGTCGACCCGAGGTGAACGATGTGTCCCTGGGCGATGTCGGCGGCGAACGTGATCGACGTCTTGTTGTCCCACTGCCAGGGATGCACCGGCAGGTACACGTACTCCGCCGGATCGGCGACCGCCGCGAACCGCGCCAGCGTCTCCTCACCCAACTCCGACTGCATGATCGAGTCGAAAGCCAGCGAGGAACTGCAAGAAACCGTCGTCCGGTCCCGCCGGGTCGCGATCCAGGTCAGCTGGACGCCCGCGCCGGTCTCCGGCGCATAGGCGAGATAGTCGGTGAGGCCGAACCCGAGCCGCCCGTTGTTCGCGACGAAGCACGGATGTCCTTCGGTCATCGCGGCCTCGATGGTCTGGAAGTCCGCGGTGACCAGGTCCGCCGCCGTCAGGTCCGGCTTCGACAGCTTGTACGCCGCCGACGCCAGCGTGCTGCTGATCTCCTCCAGGTACACCGGCAGCATCTCGCGCCCGATCCCGAGCTGCTCATGGAACTCGGTGATGAACTCCAAAGCGTCGATCGCCGAGCCGTCGTCGCGGACAACTGAAGAGATATCCCAATGATTCAAAGGATAATGTCGCGCGGTGAATCGGTACCGGCCAACGGTATATTCATTGCCGACAGCAACAGGTTCGAGAATGCGCTCGTGGATGAACTCGGACAAGGCCTTCCGGATCAATGCCTCGTTGACGACCGCCCAGTGATCCATCAGCCCGCCTCGTTCATTCGATGCGCCTCGGCGTACTGGTCACGGGTGCAGAAGCTCAACCACGACTGCTTGTCGGGAAGCCGTACGACGCTGTGCTTGCGGAACCCCATCCGCGCGTTCAGCGCCTGGATCTTCACGTTCCGTACGTCGGGTTCGACCACGACCCGATCGACGAGCGGATCGCTGAACAGGCTGTCCATGATCGTCTCGAACACGGCCCCGGTGAACCTGGGGATCGGCGTGGTCGGCGGCCCCACCAGAACGTGCATGCCGATGTCGCCCGGTGCCACGTCGTACGTCAGGCCGACCGCGTCGTACGCCGGCTCATAGTGCTCCATCAGGAACGCCGGCCGTCCGTCGTGCTCGCCGAGGAACGCCTGGTGGTGCGCGCTCTCCGCGATCCGGAGGTACTCCGCGTGCACGTCGGCGATTGACGCGGTCAGCAGGCCCCAGTACCGCGCGTACGGCTGGGTGACCCAGCTGTGCAGCGTGGTCACGTCCGTCGCGAGGTCGAACGGCCGGAGGCTGAAGGTGCCGAGGCCGGCGACGAACCGCCGGTACGTCGGCTCGGGCAGTGCTCTGGTCATGGCGGCTCTGCTTTCGAGGTGGGCGAACCTGCTTAGCTAAGGCTTACCTTACTTGATAGCTGATGAGGCATCGAAACCGGGTCGTATCGTGGCGGGAGCCGCAGTCGTCCACACTGGTAGGACGACCTCGGACGGGGGAGCAGATGGCAGCTCGAAGACGGTTCGCAGCCGGTTCGCTCGGCGGGACGCTGTTTCTGCTGGCGGCCTGTGGCGGTGCGGGGACGCCGGATCCTTCCCCGAGCGCTCCACAGACGAGTGCTCAACAGACGAGTGATCAACCGACGAGCGTCCAACCGACGAGCGCCCAGCCGAGCAGTACGGCGCCTGCCCCGACCTCGACTGCTCCAGCGGCAGGGGTGGTGCCGAATGTGGTCGGCCTGAACCACCAGTTGGCTCAGGACACCATGCAGGCGGCGGGTTTCTACTATCTGACCGAGGAGGACGCTACCGGGCAGGGCCGGCTGCTGATCAACGACCGCAACTGGGTGGTCGTCAGCCAGGAGCCCAAGGGTGGCACCCGTGCCGCGGCCGACACCAAGATCATCTTGCGCTCCAAGAAGATCGGCGAGTAGGTGGATGCGGCAAGTACGCCGCGCGGCGGATGTGCCGCAACCGCGGGGCAGGCCTACGTTGGAAGCATGTTGATCGCCGAAGACCTCTTGTTGCTGCTGTACGACGACGAGACCGGAAAGCCGATCACTGGGTCGCCGGGTCTCGACTACGCGCTTGCGGGTGCGGTGCTGATCGAGCTGACGCTGAGCCGGAAGCTCGACATCACCATGGACGGCAAGGCGGGCCGTCTGCAGGTGCTGGACGGCGCACCGACAGGTGACGCGATCCTGGACGAGCGCCTCGCCTACGTGGTCAACAAGCCTGGGAAGAAGCCGAAGGACCAGATCGGTGCGCTCTCGAAGCGGCTGCGCAACCAGCTGCTGGCGCGACTCGCGGAGCGAGGTGTGCTGGAGGAGGACGAGGGCAGGGTGCTCGGTCTGTTCCCGGTGACTCGCTGGCCGGCCAAGGATGCGCGGCACGAAGCCGAGGTGCGCTCCAAGCTCGAGAGCGCGCTGAAGGTGGGTACGACGCCGGACGAGCGCACCGCTGCGTTGATCGCCCTCCTCAGCGCGCTGAACGTCGTACCGAAGGTCGTCACGGACGCGGTCGACAAGAAGGCGCTGAAGCAGCGGGCGAAGGAGATCGCCGATTCGGACTGGGCCGCCGCCGCGGTGAAGAAGGCGGTCGCCGAGATGCAGGCCGCCGTCACAGCAGCCATCGTGGTCGCCTCCTCCGCAGGAGCGTCAGGTAGCAGCTAATCGAGCCTTGATGTCCGGCTTGACCACCTTGCCGACCTTGGAGCGTGGCAGGTCGGGCCAGACGAGCACCTCCTTCGGCGCCTTCACGCTGCCGATGCGTGCCTTCGCGAACGCGATCAGCTCGTCCGCCTCGACCACGCTGCCCGGCTGGAGCTGTACGACGGCCACGACCCGCTCGCCCCACTTCTCGTCCGGCAGGCCGATCACTGCGCAGTCCTGTACGTCGGCGTGCGCCATCAGCGCCTGCTCGACCTCGGTGGAGTAGACGTTGAAGCCGCCGGTGATGATCATGTCCTTCGCCCGGTCGACGATGTAGAGGTAGTTGTCGGCGTCCAAGTAGCCAATGTCGCCGGTGTGGTGCCAGCTGTACGCCGAAGCCGCTGCGGTAGCCTCGGCGTTCCGGTAGTACCCCTGCATCACCAGCGACCCACGCACGACGATCTCACCGCGCTCACCGTGCGGGAGCAGCGTGCCGTCCGCTCCCATGATCGCCACCGTGACCAGCGGGGACGGCCGTCCCGCGGATGACAGCCGTCCCCGCGCAATATGGCCCTCGGTGTCGAAATGTTCAGCGGGCGGCAGCATCGAGATCATCATCGGGGCCTCGGTCTGCCCGAACAACTGGGCCATCACCGGACCGATCCGCTGCAGTGCCTCCTCGAGCCGGGCGACCGACATCGGTGCAGCGCCGTACCAGAAGCACCGCAGCGACGACAGGTCCGTGGAGTCGAGCTCCGGCGCCGCCAGCACCATGTAGATCAGCGTCGGTGGCAAGAACGTGTGGGTCACCCCGTGGCGCGGTATCAGCTCCAGGAACGCATGTACGTCGGGAGCTCGCATGATCACGATCTCGCCGCCGGAGGCGAGCACCGGGAAGCACAGCACACCTGCCGCATGTGTCAGCGGCGCCAGCGCAAGATAGACCGGTCGCTCGCCGAACGGGTACCCGATCAGCGTCAGCGCGGTCATCGTCTCCAGGTTGCCGTTGCCGAGCATGACCCCCTTCGGGCGCCCGGTCGTACCGCCGGTCCCGACGATCATCGCCAGATCGTCGGGGTCGGTCAGATCGGGTGCCGGCTGGGACGCGCCCCCGCAGAACGCGTCCCAGCCGACGGACCTCCGGCCAGCAGGGTGGGGGGTGAGGCCGGAGCTTGGGGCATCCGTGGGCTCCCCGTCGAGACACACAAAGGTGTGGATCTTCGGCAGTGAGTCCCGAATGCGGTCCACCAGTGGCGCGAACGCCGCCTGGTAGATCAGTACTTCGCAGTCGAACTGGTCGAGCAGTTCCCGGTTCTCGGCGGCCTCGTTGCGCGGGTTGATCGGGCACCAGACCGCACCGGCCCGGCTGATCCCGAACACGCAACTGAACGCCACCGGGTCGTTCGCGGACAGGATCGCCACCTTGCCACCCGGCCGTACGCCGGTTGCCGCCAGCGCGCTCGCGATCCGGTACGAGAGCTGCTGTACGTCGGCGTACGTCAGCGTCTCGCCGTCCGTGGTCAGGCAGGCCGCGTCCGGGCCGAGCGAGGCACCCTTGTCCAGGTAGTCGACCAGTCGCACAGCTTCTCCTCCTAAGACACGGTGAGCTGCGGCTCGGACACCAGCCCGAAGCTCCGCAGTACGCCGAGCAGCTCGCGGTGACCGAACGCCTGGCAGCCGCTCGCGAAACCGACCCGCTTCGGCGGCGTCTGCAGCAGTGAGTACGCCGCGTACGCCTGAAGCAGACCGGTCTGCTGGTAGTTGCTGTTGCCGTGGATGACGCAGTGCGCCCGTCCGAGCGGTCCGGAGGCGTGCACCGAGTCCAGCGTCTTGTTGACGCGTGGGTTCTCCCGGGGCGGCATCTCGTTCATCACCTGGCGAGCTGTCTCGGTCAGTGCGGTGTTGCGGTCCTCGGGCGACATGTCCTTTGTGGCTTCCAGTGCGGCGGCAACGATCTGCGGGACCCCGTTCATCAGCGCGGCGTTGAACACGCCGCCCTGTGCTTTGCAGTTCGCGACCCGCGGATCGCGCTTGAACCACACCGGGTGCGACATGCCACCCCAGGGCAACGACAGCGCGAGCTCGTGCTGTCCGGGAACCACCAACGGCACCAGGCCCTGCTCGGGGAACTCGGCGTACTGGTTGTTCTCCAGGTAGTGCGCCTTCGACGTCGCAGCGTTCACCAGAATCGTGCGGGTCGAGGCGATGGTCGGACTGCCGCCCCAGAACACGGCGACGTCCAACGTGTCCAGACCTGGCTGCTCGAGGCACAGCTGCGCAGCGATCTCGCTGGTGGTGTACATCTGGGCAATACCGGGGGCCAGCACCAGGTTGGCCTCAGCGAACTGCGGACCGTACTTCTCGTCGCAGGTCATCAGCCAGTCCTGCTCGCCGGTCGTGTCGGTGTAGTGCGCACCTGCTGCGAGTGCTGCTTCCACAGCCGCCGGACCGAGCTCACTGAACGGTCCGACCGTGTTCAGTACGACGGATGCACCCGAGAACAGCTCGGTGAGCGCAGCGACGTCATGGTCGACCGCAGCGATCTCGTAGTCGGCGGTCTCGATGCCAGGAACATGCGCGTCCATAGAGGCCTTGAGCTTCGCCTCGTCTCGCCCAGCCGCTACAAACGGCACGTGGTACTGCCGCAGGTACTCACACACCAGCCGGCCGGTGTAGCCAGAGGCGCCGTAGACAACAACAGGCTTCCCCATCACATCCCCATTCCGCCGTCGACCGGTAGGCCGATGCCGGTGATGAACCGGGACTCGTCGGACGCGAGGAAGACGACCGCGTCGGCCATGTCCGCGACCTCGCCGAGCCGGCCGGCCGGGGTCAGTCCGATCACCGCGGCGACCGCGGCGTCGGGCGACTCGAACAGTCCGAGTTGGGCCACGTCGTTCGCCAGGCCGGCGCCCATCGCGGTCGGGACCAGGCCCGGGTAGATGCAGTTGACGCGGACGCCGTACCCGAGCTTGCCGGACTCCATCGCGGCGACCCGGGTCAGCCGGTCGACGGCGGACTTGGTCGCGGAGTACACGGCGATGCCGGGGAAGGCGATGGTGGCGGCGACCGACGCGACGTTGATGATCGCGCCGCCCTGGCCGGCCAGCCCTTCGGGACGCATGGTCCGCAGGCCCCACTTGATGCCGAGCGTGGTGCCGAGGACGTTCACCTCGAGCATCTTGCGGATCTCGTCGGCGGTGACCTCGGTGAGCAGGCTGGTGATCTCCACGCCCGCGTTGTTCACCAGGATGTCGAGGCCGCCGAGGATGTCGTTGGCGGCGACCACCGCGTTCTCCCAGTCGCCGTCGTCGGTGATGTCGTGGGCGACGAAGCCGTTGCCCGCGCCGTACTCCTGGTCGAGTGCGTCGGCGACCGCTTCGCCCAGGTCCTTCTGGATATCGCTGATCACGACTTTGGCGCCGGCGGCCGCGAGGGCCTTCGCCATCCCCTCGCCGAGTCCCTGCGCGCCGCCGGTGACGAGGGCCTTGCGGCCGGAGAGATCGAGTGAACCCATCTGAAGCTCCTTCTGCTTGCCGGGGTGTTTCACACTCTGGCCAGGGTTTTGACAGTCGTCAAGACTTTGTTTGACACTTGTCAAGAAATCTCCCCGCACCGGGACGCGCCTGGCCCGGGGCGGGGTACCCTGACGCATCGACCATGTCCGTGCTGATCTGAGCCGGCCCGAGCTGGGGAGTGGGTGATTGCCGTGGCGTCCGCTGCTGAGGAGCGGCCTGCCCGTGTCTCCGGGATCGACAAGATCGAACGCCGCCGCGTCGCGCTGGCGGAGTCGGCGTTGAAGACGCTCGGCGAGTTGGGGTACGCGCGCACCAGCCTGCGCGAGATCGCGAACAACTCCGAGTTCACGCACGGCGTCGTGCACTACTACTTCCGCGACAAGATCGACCTGATCAGCTACTGCGTGCGCTACTACAAGACCAAGTGCGCCCGGCGGTACGACGAGGTGGTCGAGACCGCGACGTCCGCCGACGAGCTCGCGACCGGCTTCCTGGGCAAGATGACCCAGACGCTGGTCGAGGAGACTCCGATGCACAAGCTCTGGTACGACCTGCGGGCCCAGAGCATGTTCGAGGAGCAGCTCCGCCCGGACGTCGAGGCGATCGACCAGCTGCTCCAAGAGATGATCTGGCGGATCCTGTCCCGGTACGCCGATCTCACCGGCACCACACCGACCGTGGACGCGCCGACGGCGTACGCACTGATCGACGGCCTGTTCGAGCAGGCCGTGGTCGGCTACGCCGCGAACCCGGAGAAGGTCCCGGACCTGCTGACCGGTCGGCTACTGCAGGTCCTGCCCAAGCTGGTCGCGGCGTAACCAGACCTACTCCGCGCCGGTACTACTCGGCCCCGCAGTTCACCTTGCACAGCTTGTCGGTGAGCGTGAGGATCGCGCCCGGCGCTTCGGAATCGGACTCGGTCGAGAACTCGACGTTCCAGTCGCCGAACGTCGTCTGCGCGGACGTCTTGCCGGACTGCTGCTTCAGCCAGTCGACGATCTGACCCCGTGGGTTCACGTGCGCCAGCTCGAGTGCCTCCGGCGCGAACTCGGTCAGCTTGGTCGTTGCCTCAGCTGCGACCCCGGACGCCTGCAGCGACAGCACCGGCGGACGCGGGTGGTCACCGATGAGCACCTGGATCGACGTGGTGCCCTGACTGCAGGTGTCGTACGCCTCGTCGGTGCTGCACTTGTACTGCTTACCGGTGAGCGCAGCCACGACCTGTGCGGCCGTGAGATCCGGCAGCGTCTCCTCAGGTCCTGCCGAGCTGTTGCTCGCGGCGGGCGTACCAGGCGCACTAGAGGTGCTCGTAGTCGTGCTGGGGCTCCCGTCTGACTCCGGCTTGTCACCGGAGCAGGACGTGGCACCTGCAACGAGGGCGGCGCAGGCCAGGATGGCTGCGCCGTACCGGCGGTTCAGACCGGCACCTCGATCGCCGCGTCGAGGGCGATCGTGATCATCTCGGAGAACGTCGTCTGGCGCTCCTCCGCGGACGTCACCTCGTGCGTGATCAGGTGGTCCGACACGGTCATGATTCCGAGCGCGCGGCGGCCGAACTTCGCTGCCAGCGTGTAGAGCGCGGCGGCTTCCATCTCGATGCCGAGTACGCCGTACTCCGCGGTGCGCGAGACCAGGTCCGGGCGGTCGTTGTAGAACAGGTCGCCGGAGAACACCTGGCCGACGTGCACGTTCAGCCCGGCGGTCTCGGCGGCGTCCACGGCCGCGCGGAGCAGCTGGTAGTCGGCGGTCGGCGCGTAGTCGATGCCGTGGAAGCGCAGCCGGTTCATCTGCGAGTCGGTGCTCGCGGACATCGCCACGATCACGTCGCGGACCCGGACCGCCTCGGTCAGCGCGCCACAGGTGCCGACCCGGATCAGGGTCTGTACGTCGTACTCGTCGAACAGCTCGTTCGCATAGATGGAGGCGGACGCCTGGCCCATGCCGGAGCCCTGCACGGAGATGCGCTCACCCTTGTAGGTGCCGGTGAACCCGAACATGTTGCGGATCTCGGTGTAGCAGATCACGTCCGACAGGTAGGTCTCCGCGATCCACTTGGCCCGCAGCGGGTCGCCCGGAAACAGCACCCGCGGTGCGATCTGCCCCTTCTCGGCGGCGATGTGAATACTCATGCGGGGATGCTCTCACGGGCGCGGGATATGTTGAGGCACGTGGCCTACTCCATCGCACCTGGTTCGCTAGCCCTGTCCCGGTCCGTACTGGACCGCGCAGCCGACCGCCGCCGTGACGACGACTGGCTCGAGAAGGCCTGGGCCGCGCCGGACACGCAGGTGGTGACCGTGGCCGGCGACCAGATCCAGGTGGTCGAGGACCGCTCCGCACTGCGGTTCGTGGCACCGTCCGAGGCGCCGGAGGGCCTCCGCGTCTTCCTCGGCATCGACCGCGAGTCCGGGGCCGGGATGACCGCGGAGGGGCGCGCGGTGTTCGGCGTACTGGTCGACGGTGCGGGCGACGAGTCTTACGGCGGGCTCCGCGAGCTCGGTGCGGTGCTGAACGACCGCGAGGCCGGCCTTGCCGTGCACGTGATCGGGCTGTCCAACTGGCACGGCGTCCACACGCACTGCGCGAACTGCGGCGAGCACACCGAGGTGGTGGATGCCGGACACGTACGGCGCTGCCCGGCGTGCGGGCTGTCCCACTTCCCGCGCAGCGACCCGGCGATCATCGTGCTGGTCACCGACGACCAGGACCGGGCACTGCTCGGCCGCAACGAGGCCTGGCCCGTCGGCCGCTACTCGACGCTGGCCGGGTTCGTGGAGCCAGGTGAGTCGCTGGAGGCCGCCGTACGGCGTGAGGTCCTCGAGGAGACCGGTGTGATCGTCGGGCCGGACATCGAGTACGCGGGCAGCCAGCCGTGGCCGCTGCCCGCGAGCCTGATGCTGGGGTTCTACGCGAAGGCGACGAACTTCGACATCGACGTGGACCAGGACGAGATCGCCGAGGCGAAGTGGTTCACCCGGGAGGACCTCCGCGCGCTGGTCGAAGCCGGCACGATGGCCCTCCCGGGGGCGATCTCGATCTCCCGCCGCCTGATCGAAGGCTGGTACGGCGAGAGCCTCAGCGGGAGTTGGTGATCACCGGCCCACGTCGGACCGGGCCGCTGCGATCCTGATCAGGACGCCCTCCCAGCGCTCGACCGAGCCGTCCGCCTCGAGCTGCCTGAGCTTGCGGTTGACCGCTTCGACGTACGCGCTGTGGCTCGGCCAGTCGGCCTTGGCGTCCGGTAGTACGTCGGTCAGCGTGCAGCCGTACGTCAAGAAGCGGTTCTGGACGTGGCTGTCGATGTTCCCGGTCCAGACCGTCGGCCGGACGTCGGACTGCGGACACGGGTCGACCGGTGGCGTGTACGAGGCCAGGTTGGTCGGGTTGATGTAGCCGTCCGGCCGCAGCAGCGTGTAGTAGGTGCCGTCCGGCGTCTGGGTGAGCCGGTTGAGGCCGTGGTCGCGCAGTACGGTCGTGTGGCCGCTCAGGATGTCCAGGACGAACAGCCGGCCACCGGTCACGCCGTACAGGTAGCCGTCGCGCCAGGACAGTGCGCCGTCCTGTGAGCCAGTGGCTCCGCTGAACACGGGCAGCATGCGCTGCACCTCACCGGTGGACGGGTTGACGGCGAACACGATGCCGTCCGCGAGACCCCAGATGTTGCCGTCCGGTCCCGTGATCAGCTCATTGATGCTGGCCGCACCGGATACCGGAACGACGTCGGTGAGCACCTCTCCTGTCGCCGGGTTCACCTTGACCAGGTGCGCCTCGCTGGCAATCGGGTCGGTGCCCTGACCGCCCTCGATGCTGGAGCCCACCCAGACGTCAGCGCCGGAGGGAACGATGGAGGAGATCGTCTGGTCGGTCACCAGGTTGCGGTAGACCGTGTGGCCGCCAGTTGGTACGTCGTACACGGTCAGCGCGCCGCCGTACTCGCCGTACGCCGGTGTGGTCCCGACGTACACGTGGTTGCCGGCAGGGACCACTGCGACGGGCCTGTTCTGGTGGTCGCTGTCGACGAGGCTGAACAGCTCCTTCGGGTTGGTCGGGCTGTCAGGTTGCCGCGGATCCCAGAGCGAGAGCCGGCCGTACGGGTAGATGCCGACGTACATCTTGCCGGTGCCGTCCCAGGCCCAGCCCTCTACCTGTCCCTGCCGGGTGGTGACAGTGGACTTGCCGGTCGCCGGGTCGTAGATGGAGGTGGCGCCGTTCAGGTAGACGTTGACGAACACCTTGCCCGTGCTGGGGTCGGCGAGGGTGTGCATGAGCGGCGACGGCACGTACTGGAACGGTGAGCTCCACTGCGCGAGCGTCCCGTCCGCCGGGTTGTAGCGGAACGTCCCACCGGAGTAGTTGCCGGCCAGGCCGTACAGCACCGGTACGCCGTTCTCAGTGACCCAGCCGTAGCCGATGGACGCGCCACGGGTCAGTGTTCGCGGCGGAGAGACGGGACCGACTGTGTTGGTGTCCAGGTCGTAGTGCGTGAGGGACAGGGTGTTGTTGGTGAAGTAGACGCCACCTGGCCCGGCTGCGGAGACACCGCGCGCAGCGATCGGGTAGTCCATCACCTGCTGGCCCGTGGTGCTGTCGGTGTACTTGACCTGCTCGCCGGTCACCGCGTCGACCACTACCAGGCGGCTGCTCGCGTTCGCGAAGACCTTGCCGCCGGCGTAGTCCAGGTCGATGAAGTCCTTCGCCGTCGTACCCGGGGGAGTGATGTCCTCGACCGCCTTGGTGTCCACGTCGATGCGGAGCAGCCTGGCGTTCGGAGTGGAGACGCCGACGAACAGCTTGTTGTGGTCGGGGTCGTAGACCGTGGACCGCGCGTACTGCTGCACCGGGTCGAGTGAGCCGTAGTCGGTGACCTGTCCGGTCGTCGCGTCGTACTTGAAGGCGTGGGCGGTCGGGTACGTCCCGGCGTACACGTTGCCGGCCTGGTCGGAGGTGAGGCCGTAGATCTGGGACTCGCCGGGAATGGGCTGCCCCAGGTCGGTCACCTCGCCCGTGGCCGGGCTGTAGCGGTACAGGTGCGCGTTGGCGTAGGTGCCGAGGTAGACGTCCCCGTTCGGCGTCACGACGATCGCCCAGCCGCCGGCGGCGCCGGGCAGCGGTACGGTCCTGATCAGCTGGCGGCTGTGCAGGTCGACGACGTTCAAACGTGCGTTTTCACCGGCGGGTACGGCGTACACGACGTCGCGGCCGTCCGGCGTGTGGCCGATCGCGCCTTCCATGATCGTGAGCGAGCTGACCGGTGAGCCGAGGTCCTTGATGACCTCGGCCGACGGTGCGAGCGGTCGCGTCGGGGTGCCGAGCGGCCAGTTCTCAGACGGGAAGGGGTCAGGCAGATCCCCGGGCGGGGCCGCGGTGGCGTGCAGACCACCCGCTGCCAGCAGACCGAGCGCGGCCGCGAACGTGACTAGGGCATGGCGGAATTGACGGCGCGAGAACATGGGCGGACTCCCTGCGGCGTAGTTCACCGCAAGGTATAACGGTCATGACCGTAAAGTCCATAACTCAGGCGCTATGACCTGAGTCGGGTTCGTCAGGCGACGAGCTTCTCCGCGACCTGGGCGAGCGACGGGTTCGTCATCGCGGTGCCGTCGGGGAAGACCACGGTCGGTACCGTCTGGTTGCCGTTGTTGACCTTCTCGACGATCTTCGCGGCCTCCGGGACCTGCTCGATGTCGATCTCGGTGAACTCGATACCGGCCCGCTTGAGCTGGCCCTTGAGGCGGTGGCAGTAGCCGCACCACGGGGTCGAGTACATCGTGAAGTTGGACATCGGCAGACTCCTGAGGGAGTGGGAGGGGTTTCTGTCGGGCCGCCCGTCTAGGGTTGCCTTCGACGTATCCGAACCATGATGCAGGTGGTGCTGTTCCCGCATGTCCCAGCCCGTGAGCGACTTCACACGATCTGCATCCGCCGATGAGCTTCTCGAGGCTCTCGACCCGGAGCAGCGGGCGGTCGCGACCACGTTGCACGGCGCCGTCGCGGTGCTGGCCGGCGCCGGGACAGGGAAGACACGGGCGATCACTCACCGGATCGCGTACGGCGTGCGCACCGGGACGTTCGACCCGGTCCGCGTGCTCGCGGTGACGTTCACCCAGCGGGCCGCGGGGGAGATGCGCGGCCGGCTCGCGCAGCTCGGCGTCCAGGGCGTGCAGGCCCGCACGTTCCACTCCGCCGCGCTCCGGCAGGCCCGGTTCTTCTGGCCCAAGGTGTACGGCGGGGAGCTGCCGCCCATCGTGGACCGCAAGTTCCCGCTGCTGACCGAGGCCGCGTCCCGCTGCCGCGTCCGGGTGGACACGCCCGCGCTGCGCGACCTGGCCGGTGAGGTCGAGTGGGCCAAGGTGAGCAACGTCCGGCCGGACGACTACGCGCGGCTGGCGCCCAAGTCGGCGCGGGCGCTGGCGGCCTTCGACCCGGCGACGATCGCCCGGATCTTCGCGGCGTACGAGGATGTGAAGCTGGAGCGCGGGCGGATCGACCTGGAGGACGTGCTGCTCTGCACGGTCGCGCTGCTCGCGGAGGACGAGCGGGTGGCGGCGGAGATCCGACGGCAGTACCGCACGTTCGTCGTGGACGAGTACCAGGACGTCTCGCCGCTGCAGCAGAGCCTGCTCGACCTGTGGCTCGGCGGCCGCGAGGACGTCTGCGTGGTCGGCGACCCGGCGCAGACGATCTACTCGTGGGCAGGCGCCGACCCGGAGAACCTGGTGCGGTTCGCGTCCCGGCATCCGTCGGCGACCGTGATCAAGCTGGTCCGCGACTACCGGTCGACGCCGCAGATCGTCGACGTGGCCAACAAGATCCTCGACGCGGCCGGTCCGACCGGGCTGCCGGGGCGGGTCACGCTGCGGTCGCAGAAGGAGCCCGGTCCGGTTCCGGTGTACCGCGAGTACTCCGACGAGGTCGCGGAGGCGGATGCGGTGGCGCGGGCCGTCGTACGGCTCAAGGACGAGGGCGTCGCGCTGCGGGACATCGCCGTACTGTTCCGGACCAACGCGCAGTCGGAGAACTTCGAGCAAGCGCTGGCCGAGCGGAAGATCCCGACCGTGCTGAAGGGCGCCGAGCGGTTCTTCGAGCGCGCGGAGATCCGGCAGGCCGCCGTACTGCTGCGCGGGCAGGCCAAGGCCGGTCAAGCCGGGGACGACCTGGTGACGACGGTGACCAGCGTGCTGGGCGGTGCTGGTTGGACGCAGGAGCCGCCGACCGGGACCGGTGCGGTGCGGGACCGCTGGGAGTCGCTGAGCGCGCTGGTGACGATGACCTCCGACTTCGCCGCCGAGCATCCGGAGGCACGGCTGCCGGAGCTCATGGCGGAGCTGGACCGGCGAGCGACGATCCAGCACGCACCGCTGGCCGAAGGCGTCACGCTGGCGACGCTGCACGCGGCCAAGGGCCTGGAGTGGGAGTCCGTCTTCATCGTCGGGGCACACGAGGGGACGCTGCCGATCAGCTACGCCCAGACGCCGGCACAGGTGGAGGAGGAGCGGCGGCTGTTCTATGTCGGCGTGACGCGGGCCAAGCAGCAGTTGTTCATCAGCTGGTCCACCTCCCGCTCACCGGGCGGCCGGGGTACGCGGGGGCCGACCCGCTTCCTGGACCCGATCGGCGTCCGTACGGCGCGTTCCGAGTGGACCCCGTCGTCGTCCGTCGGCTGGGAGCGCCCCTCCCGCTCCGAACGCTCCGAGAAGTCCGGCCGGCCGATCCCCAAGTGCCGGGTCTGCGGCCGCAGCCTGACCGACCCGGGCGCCCGCAAGCTCGGCCGCTGCGAGGACTGCCCGTCCTCGATCGACCAGAAGCTGTACGACGCGTTGATCGAGTGGCGTGCCGAGCAGGCGGAGTCCGAGAAGATGCCGGCGTTCGTGATCCTCACCGACGCGACCCTGACCGCGATCGCCGAGACCAAGCCCAGCGACGCCCAGGCACTCCGGCAGATCCCCGGCATCGGTCACACCAAGCTGACCAAGTACGGCGAGCACATCCTCAACCTCTGCACACGCTGACCGCTGCCCTTTCAGGCAAACCTGTTGCCAGGCACGAGATCCGCGGCGCATCCTGGAGGACGTGCCGCGTTCTGCTCCCGGCAGACGTGGCAGTTAGGTGACAGAGGCAACGATCCCGGAGCGTGCGGATGGCGTGCCGGAGCGTGCCGACGGTATCTGTTTTTGGCTTCGCCAGGCTGCGTGACAACCGCGTCGGCCATGAGATCTTGCCGCCGGAGCGGCAACTTCCGGCCAACTTCGCGAACTGGCAATAAATAGTTTGCGGGCTCCGGCGCGGACGGCGTACTGTTCTTTCTGCGGTCGAAGCCTGGCCGAAAACTTCAAACCACCATAGCGATCGAGCTAACCGCCCGCTTCGCCACAACGAGAGGAGGTGCCCTGGAATGATCACCAACACGGTCAAGAAGCCGTTCAGCGACGCTGCCGCGCTGCCGTGCGCCCCGATTCAGGGTGCCTCGCCGCGCCTGCACGTCGCGACCGTTGTGCTCATGGCCTCCGGCGCTGCCCAGTTCAAGGGCGGAGCTGTCGGCGATGTGAAGTACGGCGGTTCGGGTTCTCGAGCATGGAGTCCACCGGTCTGACAGACGTCAGAGCCGGCACCTCCAGGCCGCGGAACCCACCAAGGGTCCCGCGGCCCTTTTGTTTGTCCCCAAGATTTGGCGGCCGTCACCAGGCAGCCGTCACCGACGACAAGAGATCAGCAACCAAAAGTCACTGGGAGGTGACCGGAATGAGCGTGAGCTTCCTCGATGTCTTCACCGAGGTCGCAACGTCGCAGGACCTGCCCTGTCGGTCCTACGCGCCAGAACTCTTCTTCGCCGAATCGCCGGCGGATGTCGAGTACGCGAAGTCTCTCTGCACGACCTGCCCGCTGAAGGCCGAGTGCCTGGCCGGAGCGCTCGAGCGTTCCGAGCCGTGGGGAGTGTGGGGTGGCGAGCTGTTCGTCCAAGGTGTGGTGGTTCCGCGCAAGCGGCCCCGTGGGCGTCCCCGCAAGAGTGACACCGTAACCGCCGCCTGAACGACTACAACCCATCCGAATCGAGTCAACGTGACCACTCAGACTTTCACCAGGAGCACCGAAATGCATTTACTTCATGAAGATCTCGCCCGCGCGCACTGTCGTAGCTTGCTGAAGGACGCAGAGCAGAACCGGCGCTTCCACCTCGCTCACCAGATCGAGAAGGCACAGAAGCAGGCCGAGCGGGCAGGCCGGCGAGCTGAGAGGGCCAGCGCACGCGCGCGCCTCGCACTCGCCCGCCTCGTCTGATCCACCAGAACCACAGCCTGACCAGCTGAACAACTGAGGGGCGGCACCCAAAAGGGGCGCCGCCCCTCAGCCACGTTCGGAGAGCAGTAACTGCTGCAGACCGAGCAGCGTGATGCCGCTGACGATCTCGTGGCGGGCGATCATTCCGGGGATGTCGGCGAGCGGGATCCACTCGATCCGGTCCGACTCGTTCAGCTCGGTCGGCGGTCCGGCGTACTGCGCACTCGTCGCGCGGTACACGAAATGCAGCGAGTCCATGATCCCGGCGGCCGGCTCCGAGCGGATGAGTTCGGTGAGCCCGTCCGCCCGCCACCCGGTTTCTTCCTCGAGCTCCCGCGCCGCGGCAACCTCTGGACTCTCGTCGGCCTCGATGATCCCCATCGGGATTTCCCACGCCCAGGTGTCGGTCAGGAACCGATGCCGCCACATCAGCAGCACGCACTCGTCCCGGGTGACGACTGCGGCGGCGATGTGCTTCAGGCGCACCGCGTGGTAGTCGTACCGCTCCCCGTCAGGCTGCTCGACGTCCAACCGCCGTACGCTCAGCCACTGGTTCCCCCAGACCTCACCCTCACCATGAATCACCCATCGCACCCGGTGCACACTAGCCCTATGGCAAGAGCTACCTGTGCGTTGTGTGGTCAGCAGGCGCCGTCTGAGGACGTGCCGCTGACCTGGATGACCTCGATCGAGGACGGCCGCAAGCTGCTGTACTGCGACCGGTGTGCCCGGGAGAACGTCCGCAGCATCGAGGGAAAGCTCGACTCGGTCTACTGGTGAGTCATACGTCGTACCGGTCCGGCACGCGCATCGAGGGTCCGCCGACGTGCAGACCGAGCGGCTCGGCGCGCCCCTTCGGCTCCTCCCAGGCCTCCTGCCGGCCGAGGACGGTCAGGTCGAGGTACCGGTAGCAGTTGTGGAAGTCCTCGATGCCCCGGCCGAACGTCGAGTACGTGTGGAACACTTCGTCGCCGACCCGGACGAACGTGCTGATGCCCGGCAGCTCCTCGCCGTTCATCTCAGCGGTCCAGGGGCCGTTCGACCACGGCGTCCCCTTCTCGTTCGCCAGCTGCTCCTGCGTGCGGAAATGCAGCAGCACCGGCGCGACCCGGTCGTCGAGCGTGGCGTGGAAGTCGTAGTTGAAGTCGCTCCCGTACGACGAGTACCAGGGAAACGTCCAGCCCAGCCGCTCCTTGAACGCCGCGATCTTCGGGTACGGCGCGCGTGACACGGCGACCAATGACGTGTTGCGCACGTACAACTGGCGGAGGTTGCCGATCTCGTCGGCGGCGGACGAACAACTCGGACAACCCTCGTCCCAGTCCGGGCCGAACATGAAGTGGTGCATCACCAGCTGATCCCGCCCATCGAACAGATCCAACAGCCCGACCTCACCGTCCGGGCCTTCGAACACGTAGGGCTTGTCCATCCGGACCATCGGCAGCCGCCGGCGCTCGGCGTTGAGTCGGTCGCGCGCTCGCGTCACCTCCTTCTCCAGCCTCAGCAGCTCCAATCGGGCCGTGAGCCATTCTTCCGGCGACACGACCTCAGGCGGGTTGTCCATCGTTGTCATCCTGATCTCCCGGAAAGTTCGGTACCCCGCTGTCGATCTCGCAATATGCCGTCCGACGCAGTGAGTGACAACACTCCTGTGAAAGGACCCGCATCATGACCCTCAGCCTCGTGGCGGACCCCGTGTCTACCGACAAGCGGCAGTGGATCGCGCTTGGCGTGCTGTGCCTGGCGTCGCTGCTCGTGTCCCTGGACCTGTTCGTGATGCTGCTGGCCGTGCCGGCGGTCACCGAGGCGCTCGGCGCCACCAGTAGCCAGCAGCTGTGGATCCTGGACGTTTACGGGTTCATGGTGGCCGGCCTGATGATCACGATGGGCAGCCTGGGTGACCGCCTCGGTCGCCGTCGGCTGCTCCTGATCGCCGCTGCGGTGTTCGGGGTCGCCTCGATCGTGCCGGCGTACTCGGTCAACCCCGGCATGCTCATCGGCGCCCGCGCGGTGCTGGGCATCGCCGGAGCAGCGATCGCGCCGTGCACGTTGTCGCTGATCTCCACGCTGTTTCCGGACGAGCGGCAGCGGGCCACCGCGCTCGGCGTCTGGGGTGGCTGCTTCACCGTCGGTGCAATCGTCGGGCCGATCGTCGGCGGAGTGCTGCTCAACCACTTCTGGTGGGGCTCCGCCTTCCTGATCGGCGTTCCGGCGATGGTGGTTCTGCTCGCGGTCGGGCCGTTCATTCTCCCGGAGTACCGCAACGAGAAGGCCGGGCGGATCGACGTACCGAGTGTCGTGCTGTCGCTGGCCGCGATCCTGCCGGCGATCCACGGCCTGAAGCACCTCGCGTCGCACGGCGTCGGCGCCCAGTCCATCGGAGCCCTGCTGATCGGCGGCACGTTCGGCTGGCTCTTCGTACGGCGTCAGCGGCGGCTGGACGACCCGCTGGTCGACGTGCGGCTGTTCGCGCGGCGGACGTTCAGCGTGACGCTCGGCAGCATGACGGCGTACTCGATGTTGTCCGGCGGTGTGATGGTCTTCGTCGCGCAGTACTTCCAGCTGGTCAAGGGGATGAGCCCGCTCGACGCCGGCCTGGCGCTGGTCCCGGGCATGATCACGTCGACGATCGGCTTCCAGCTCGCGCCGCGGCTGGCGCAGCGGATCCGCCCGGGCATCCTGATCCCGGCCGGTGTCGCGTTCACGGTGGCCGGTATGGCGGTGGTCAGCCTGACGACCTCGACGACGGTGCTCGTGGTCGCCTTCGCGGTGCAGTGCCTCGGGCCGGGCGCGCTGGTCATCCTGGGGACGAACCTGGTCATCGGCTCGGTCCCGCCGGAGAAGGCCGGCTCGGCCGGTGCGCTGACCCAGACCGGCAACGAGTTCGGGTACTCCCTCGGCATCGCCGTCCTCGGCAGCGTGGTCACCGCGGTCTACCGCAGCCGTACCGACGGTCGTAGCGGCAACTCGCTGGGGGAGGCGGTCAGCCAGGGCGCGTCAGCCGACGTACTCGATCAGGCCCGGGACGCCTTCACCTCCGGACTCCACGTGGCTGCCGGCATCACCGCCGTCGCCCTGGCCGCGATGGCGATCCTGCTGGCGGTCACCCTCCGCGCGCTGCCCGCGCTCAGTCGTCGTTGAAGCCGGGCAGGAGCTCCTCCAGCACCGAGCGGAACGGAGCCTCGGCCTCGAGCTGGGACAGGACGGCCATGCCGCCGATCCAGACGCGGTGGATCAGCAGGTACGACGGCGGCATGTTGAGGCGGAGGGCGAGGGACGCGTTGGGGGACCGGAAGTCGCTGGTCCGGTTCGCCTGCGCGCGCATCCAGTCCCGGCTGAACTGGAAGCTGTCCTCGCGGGCCGGCTCCGCGAACGGCGCGAGGTAGTCCATCAGCTGATCCGGGTCGATCTCCATCCGCGGCTTGATGAAGCCCTCGGCCTTGAGCCCGTCCCGCACCGCCACACCGTCGCCCTTCAGCGAGATCCGCAGCAGCCGCCCGATCGCCGGCGGCAGGCCGTCCGGGAGCCGCGCGCAGAGACCGAAGTCGACCACGCCGAGCCGCCCGTCCGGCATCACCCGGAAGTTGCCCGGGTGCGGGTCGGAGTGCAGCAGACCGGCGTACTTCGGCCCGCTGAACATGAACCGGACGTACTTCAGCCCGATCGCGTCCCGCTCCTGTTTGGTGCCGTCGGTGATGTACGACGACAGCGGCCGGCCCTCGATCCACTCGGACACGATCACCGAGGGGGAGTGCTTGATCACCCGCGGGACCACGAACTCCGGGTGGTCCTTGAACGCGTCGGCGTACTGCTGCTGGGCCTGCGCCTCGCGGTCGTAGTCGAGCTCCTCGCCGATCCGCTCCTGGAGCTCGGCGATCAGCGGCTTCACCTCCAGGCCGGGGACCAACGAGCCGATGGTCCGCGCGACCCGGCCGAGCTGACGCAGGTCCGAGCGGAGTGCTTCGGCGGCGCCCGGGTACTGCAGCTTGACCGCGACCTCACGGCCGTCCTTCAGCCGTCCGCGGTGCACCTGGCCGATCGACGCCGCGGCCGCGGGCACGTCGCCGAACTCCTCGAACCGGTCCCGCCAGCGCTTGCCGAGCTCACGGCTGAGGATCGTGTCCACCGTCGAGGCCGGCATCGGCGGGGCCGAGTCCTGCAACTTGGTCAGGGTCGCTCGGTACGGCGCCGCGAGCTCCTCCGGCATCGCGGACTCCATCAGGCTGAGCATCTGCCCGAACTTCATCGCGCCGCCCTTGAGCTCACCCAGGACGGCGAACAACTGGTCCGCCGTACGGCGCTGGAACTCGGCGTACACGGCCTCCGCGGGCGCACCGCCGATGCGCTTGCCCAGGCCGACCGTCGCCCGCCCGGCGGCACCGAGCGGCAGGCTGGCAAGTTTCGCGGTCCGGCTCAGCGCCTTACGAGGAAGGTCCGACACTCGTCCATTCTGTCCGGTCGCCCAAGCCCCGGGTGCGGTGGGGGCCAGTGTGTCGCTGTGTGTCGCTGTGTGTCGTTGTGTGCCGCTGGCCCGGGTACTGCTCCGGGTACGACGAGAGGCGGTGCCCGGCACGCGCAACGTGCCGGACACCGCCTCTACGACTTGGTGCTGGTGCGTCAGGCCTTGCCGAGGATCCGGTTCAGGTTCGTACCGCACTCGGGGCACTTGGCCTTGGCCATGCGCGTGCCCTTGTCGTTGACCTTGACCTCGCCGTCGGCGGTGCGCTTGGCCTTGCACTTGACGCAGTAAAACTCGCCGCTCCAGGTCTCTGCCATGAGGGCCCTCTCCTTGCTCTGAATTCCAGCCCGGGGTCTCGCCCCGGGCAGTCGTTGGATGCTAACGGCAGACCGTCCTGCCGTAGGCCGTTCGGCCCAGTCGGGATTCACCCTACGGCCTCCTGGCGCAGGCTCAAGCGCACCTACCGGTCCGCGTGCCGCGTGATTCCCCCGAGGAAAGCCCTTACCGAAACTTTCGCCGGCGCGGAACAGGCTCCCGGTGATCCGCCTCCGCGACCACTCGGCTTCCCCTCCGAGCGGCCCCGGTAGCGGTCCGGGAGCCTGTTGCCGATGACGCTAGGAGGTCCCGGCGGCGGTGGCAAGCCCGGGTTGTCCACCCCTGTGGATAACTCTGTGAGCAACCTGTGGGACGCGCCGCCGGACGCTGTGGACGGGCGGGGGAACAGGATGTGAACAACCAGCGTCCGCAGATTCAAGATCTGGCGTCTGACCTGCGGAAACGTCGATGCACAGGATGTGGACCGAAGAAAGTTGTCGGATTGGGGGGGTACATTTTTGAGCCATGGCCGACTCTCCACTGCGCCCGATCCCGCCTCACGTGGACATCCGTCGCAGCAAGCGCCGCAAGCGCACGGTCAGCGCGTACCGCGACGGCGACCGGGTGGTCGTGCTGATGCCCGACCGGCTGTCCGCCGCCGAGGAGGCGCGCTGGGTCGAGACCATGCTGGCGCGACTCGAGAAGCAGCGCAGCCGATCGCGCGTGTCGGACGAAAAATTGTTGGCCAGAGCACACGAACTCGCGTGTCGCCACCTCCCAGAAGTGCCCGAACCTGCGTCGGTGAGGTGGGTTTCGAACCAAAACAGACGGTGGGGATCGTGCACTCCGGCGGACCGGTCGATCCGGCTGTCGACCCGTTTGCAGTCGATGCCGGCCTGGGTCGTCGACTACGTCCTGGTCCACGAGCTCGCCCACCTGATCGAACCGACCCACAACGCCGCCTTCTGGGCCCTCGTCCACCGCTACCCCAAAGCCGAACGCGCCGAGGGCTACCTCGAGGGCGTCTCCGCAGCCTCGTCCCTCGACCTCGAGGACTTCTGACCCCGCCCCGCGCCGAGCCCAGCTGACTTCTGTCGAGCGGGTGGCGAGGCGGGTGAGGTCCGATCACCCGGGGTGCGTACGGCGTACGGGAAAGGGTGGGGTGGGGTTTGCCTCAGGGTGACCTGGGGGGCTTCCTGCATGGTCGCGACCGGGTCGCGGCAGCCAGGCTTCTTCCCGTAGCCAGCGCCACGCCAGGGAGCGCTGGGTGGGGCGCCGGTGGGTGCGCAGAGGGGCAGGGAACGTATGGCCAGGGGACAGATCACGGTCCGGGCAGCGCGCTGGAGCGCGACCCATCCGTGGCGCGCGATCGCGATGTGGGTTGTCGTCGTGATCGCCTGCTTCGCGCTCGGGCAGGTGACCGGGACGAAGGAGTCGAAGAACGAGGGTGACATCGGTGAGGTGACCCGGGCGGACAACATCGTCAAGTCCGGCAACTTCGACGACCCGGACGTGGAGAGCGTGCTGATCACGGCTCCGTCCGGACAGCTCGACCACACAGCGGCGAACAAGGCCGCGGCAGTGGTGATCCAGCAGATGCGCGCCCTCGGTGGGGTCGCGGAGGTCGGTCAGCCGATGCCGTCGCCGAAGAACGACGCGGTCATCGTCCGGGTGACGATGAAGGACGTGCCGGACGGCTCGGACGACGACGCCAGGGTCCAGCCGTTGCTCGACACGACCGCGAAGGTCCAGCAGCAGTACCCGGACCTGCGGATCGAAGAGGTCGGTGGACTGTCGATCGGCAAGGCGCTCAACGAGACGCTGGGCAAGGACTTCAAGCGGGCGGAGATGTTCAGCCTGCCGGTGACGCTCGCGATTCTCTTGATCGCCTTCGGTGCACTGATCGCCGCGTCCGTCCCGCTGGTGCTCGCGCTGTCCGCGGTAGCTGCCGCCATCGGCCTGTCGGCTGCGGCTTCGCAGCTGGTGCCGGCTGTGGACGCGGTCAACAGCGTGATCCTGCTGATCGGTATGGCGGTCGGCGTCGACTACTCGCTCTTCTACCTACGTCGCGAACGTGAGGAACGCGCCAAGGGCCGCGGTCACGTCGACGCGGTCGAGATCGCCGCGGCGACCTCGGGCCACGCGGTCGTCGTGTCCGGCACGGCGGTCATCATCTCGATGGCGGGACTGTTCCTCGCTCGCGATGCGGTCTTCTCGTCCTTCGCGGTCGGTTCGATCCTCGTGGTCGCAGTTGCCGTCGTCGGTTCGCTCACCGTGCTGCCCGCCGTACTGGCGAAGCTCGGGCGCTGGGTGGACAAGCCGCGGATCCCGCTCGTCTGGCGGCTGACGTCCGGTAACAAGGAGCCGCGGTTCTGGCCGACGGTCCTCAAGCCGGCCCTGAAGCACCCGGTCGCCACTCTGCTGGTGGCCGTCACCGCGCTGCTCGCGGTCGCGTCGCCGGCGCTGGGGATGACGCTGAAGTTCCCGGGCACGGAGGATCTGCCGCGGACGACGTCGGTGATGAAGGCGTACGACCGGCTGACCGCGGCCTTCCCGAGTACGGGTACCAGCCACGAGGTCGCCGTACGGGCGCCTGCGAACCAGCAGCCCGCGGTGAAGGCCGCGCTGGCTGAGCTGGTGCAGAAGACCAAGGGCGACAGCCTGTTCGCGTCGGACGGTCTCGAGGAGCCGCGGTACTCCAAGGACGGCACGGTCGCCACGCTCGAGGTCGCCACGCCGTACGAAGGTGGTAGCGACCAGGCGCGGGACTCGCTGACCAAGCTGCGCAAGGAACTGATGCCGGAGACGGTCGGCAAGGTGCCCGGAGTCGAGTATGCGGTCGGTGGGTTCGTGGCCGCGGACGTGGACTACGCGGCGCACACACGGGACAAGCTGCCGCTGGTGATCGGGTTCGTGCTGCTGCTGACGATGATCGTGATGATGGTGACCTTCCGGTCGGTGGTCGTCGCGATCACGGCGATCGGGCTCAACCTGCTGAGCGCCGGCGCGGCGTACGGCGTCGTCACCGCGGTCTTCCAGAACACGTGGGCCGAAGGACTGTTGGACTTCCGGTCGAACGGCGCAGTGGTCAGTTGGCTGCCGCTGTTCCTCTTCGTGGTGCTGTTCGGGCTGTCGATGGACTACCACGTGTTCGTGGTCAGCCGGATCCGCGAGGCGGTACTGCGCGGCGTACCGACGAAGCAGGCAGTGGCCGAGGGCATCACCGGCTCGGCCGGCGTGGTGACCAGCGCGGCGGCCGTGATGATCGGCGTGTTCGCGGTCTTCGCCACCCTGAGCACGCTGGACATGAAGCAGCTGGGCGTCGGCCTCGCGGTCGCAATCCTGATCGACGCAACGATCATCCGCGCCGTCGTCCTCCCCAGCATCATGACCCTCCTCGGCGACGCCAACTGGTGGGCCCCCAAGTGGCTCCGCGGCAACACCGCCAAGCACGCCGCCCCAACCCCAGAAGAAGAACGCGAACTAACCCCGGTCGGCTGACGGCCGATCGGACCGCCGCGGCCCACCTGGATTCTGAATCCGGGTGGGCCGCGTCTGTACGTCTAATGTCTCCCCTGAGCGCCGAACGCCGCGGTCAACTGCTCGACGTTCTGGGCGACCTGGCTGGAGAAGGGGTTTGATCGCGATGGCTGTCAGGATCGAGTTGTGGATCGACGGCCGCGGGGTCGATGGGGCTGAGCAGTGGTGGGACGACATCGAGGCCGCCCTCGCAGCTGACGACAGGGAAGCTGAGTTTCCGATGCTCGGCCGGGTGGACGCCTACGGGGACGTGCTGTTCGAGCGCGCGGAGCTAGACGCGCTGGCGGCCGACGTCCGGCGGTTCATGTCCCACGCTCCGGAGAGTGTTCGCCCCTTGCTGGAAAGGCTCACCGAGCTGTGCGAAGAAGGCAGCCGGAGCATGAGGGCGGAGCTGCGCTTCCTCGGCGACTGAAGGTCCGAAAACCGTTCGGCGCGGCGTAGGTCCCCGGTGGGGATCGGCGGTACACGGTCGGCCTACGGGACAGTTCCGCGCGGACGGTGCTCGACTCGCCCGTTCAGACCGCCGCGCCGGACGCGATCCTTGTTGCTGACGGTGCGTTCCTGCAACGACTCGAGCTCGATGCGTTCTGGGATCTGCGCATCTACGTCGACGACAGCTTCGAGACGGTGCTCCGCCGAGGTGCAGCCCGCGACGCGGCCTGGATGGACTCGGCGGCGGCTGCCGAGAAGCGCTACCGCAACAGGTACATCCCAGGAGAGCAGATGTACGTCGACCAGGTCCGTCCCGCTGAACGCGCGCAACTGGTCGTGAACAACGAGGACCCGGCCAACCCGACCCTCACCCGCCGCTGAGTCGCATGGACTCGGGACACCCGCCGGAACTGGGGACACTCGCCGGGGACTGGGGACACGTAATTGCGTGTTCCGGGTAGCCATTTCCTATTCCCAGTTCGGGTTAGGTGGTGGCCTGGCGGGCTCGGTGGGCGGCGGCTTTTACTCGGCTTTGGCATTGGGGGGAGCAGAAGCGGCGTTGGCCGTTCTTCGATACGTCTACGAAGACGCGGTCGCATTGTGGGGCTGCGCAGACGCCTAGGCGGCCGGCCAGGTCGCTGCCGACGGCCAGGGCGAGACCGGCGGCACAGCCGGCTGCCCAGCCGTTGGCCAGTTGTTCGTCGGGGCCGTGGAAGTGGAGGCTCCATGGGCGGTCCTTGCCGCGGTCGAGTTGGGGGCGTGCGTTGGTGTCCACCAGCAGCGCATTGATCTCCTCCGCGGCGGCGTCCAGGTCGCCGGAGTTCGCGGCCTCGAAAACGATCCGCATCCGGCCCGCGAGCAGCTTCAGGCGCCGCGCGTCGTCGACCGGAACGGACTTCGGCGGATGGCCGATCGCAGTCAGCGCCTCGGCGACGGCTGCCGTGATCGCCTCGGGTTCGTCGGGCGGCGCGGCGTAGGCGACGCCGCCGAAGTACCCGGGGGTCAGCCGGTTCACGTACTCGACCGAGGCCGCCAGCACACTTCGCGCGTGACTATCAAAAGACACTTGACCGGTCATGGTCCCTCTCCGTAGGCTCTCGCGTGACCGATCATATCCGTTTAGACAGTCATGGAGTTGTGATGAGTGCTGTTTCCGCCACGACGGCGCGTGGGCTCTCCAGGGCGGTGTGGATTCTGGTCATCGCCCGCGCGGTGAATCGGATCGGCGCGTTCACGCTTCCGTTCCTGGGGGTGGTACTCGCGGTCGAGTTCAAGGCTTCGCTCGGACAGGTCGGCCTGATCCTCGCGGTCTTCGGTGCCGCGACGATCCCGTCCCGGCTGCTCGGCGGTCAGTTGGCCGATCGCCTCGGCCGCCGCCGTACGATCGTTTTCGGGCTGGCAGGTTGTGCGATCGCCCAGTTGTGGATCGCGCTCAGCCACTCGTTGTGGTCCGCCGTACTCGCGACGATCCTGCTCGGCCTCGCGTTCGAGATCTACGAGCCGCCCAGCCAAGCGATGATCGCCGACGTCACCGAGCCGGACGATCGCCCGGCGGCGTACGGCCTTTACAGCGCCGCACTTGCCGCGGCGGGTGTCCTGGCCGGCCTGCTCGCGGCTGCGATCAGCCATCTCGATCTCCGCTGGCTGTTCGTCGCCGACGCGATCACGTGTCTGTCCTGCGCCGCACTGGTCGCGCTTGCGCTTCCGGCCGACGTACGCCGGGAGCGCCCAACGGATCGCCCTGCGGCAGCCTGGAGAGACAGGCGACTACTCCTGCTCCTCGCGGGCGGCACGGTGTTCGCCACGATCTACATGCAGCTCGTCATCGGCGTACCGCTGACGTTGCTCGAGCAAGGACTCCCGAAGTCGGGCACCGGCATCATCCTCGCCGTCTCCGCGATCACCCTGATCGTCGCCCAACGTGTGCTCCGAGTGCAGCACCTCGACGACTTCCGGGCGATCGCGATCGGCTACCTACTCGTCGCTGCCGGTCTAGTGGTCAGCGCGGTCGCCCACAACCTCGGCGTGTTCCTGCTCGCGTCGGTCCTGTGGAGCCTCGGCGAACTGTTCCTGCTGACCCGCTACCTCACCCAGGCCTCCGGCCTTGCGCCCGAGGAGACCCGCGGCCGCTACCTCGCGGTCTTCGGCCTGAGCTGGGGCATCGCCACCACCATCGCCCCGATCACCGTCACCCAACTCCTCGAAACCGCAGGCCCCAAGGGCCTCTGGTTGACAAGCGCCGCGGTGGCCCTCGCACTCGCGATACTTCAACCATGGGTCAGGCGACGGCTCGATCCGGATCGGAGGAATGGTGACCGACGCATCGCAACCGACGGGTGACCTGGACGTGGAGGCCGTCATTCAGGAACTGACGGAGATCGGCAAGGCCGGGAAGTACCTCGACGACGGCCCCGGTGAGGCCCGTGCCCGCGAGCTCGGCGGTCAGCTGGACAGCCACGGCGGGGTCCAGGGGATGCGTGCAGCGCTCGCCCAGGTCGCATCCCGGCTGCCGGATCCTGGCGCCGCCCGTGAACTCGAGTACGCATGGGACGGTGTCGGCTCCTGGTTGGGCTGACGCCCTCAGCTACGCGGCTCGAGTCTGACTGTGAGGCCCTTGGCGACTGGGGTGTTGCTGCCTTTTGCGAGGTCGTCGGCGGACATCAGGACGTTGGTTTCGGGATAGTACGCCGCCACGCAGCCACGGGCTGTCGGGTACGACACCAGCCGGAAGTGCGAGGCCCGTCTTTCGACGCCCTGGAACTCGCTCACGATGTCGACGTACCCACCGTCCTGCAGGCCGAGCTCGGCCAGGTCGTCCGGGTGCACGAAGACGACCTCGCGCGTTCCGTTGATGCCGCGGTACCGGTCCTCGAGGCCGTAGATCGTGGTGTTGAACTGGTCGTGGCTGCGCAACGTCTGCAGCAACAACCGGCCAGGCTCTGTCGGCAACCAGGTCAGGTCGTTCGCGGTGAACTGCGCTCGCGCGTCGGACGTCTTGAACACGCGCTTGTCCCGCGCCGCGTGCGCCAGCAGGAATCTGCCGTCACCCTCCCGCAGCCGCTGCTCGTAGTTCTCGTAGCCGTCCGCGACCCGCCCGATCCGCTGCCGGATCAGGCTGTAGTCATCGGCGAAATCGGCCCACGGAATCTGCCCGACATCCGGTACGACGGCCTGCGCCAGACCGCACACGATCCCGATCTCGGACTTCAACTCCGGCGCCGGCGGGATGAGGTTGCCCTTCGACAGGTGTACGGCGCCCTGCGAGTCCTCGACGGACACCGATTGCGGACCCGCCGCGGTGTGGTCGTGGTCGGTCCGGCCGAGTGTTGGCAGGATCAGCGCCTCGCGGCCTGTGACGGTGTGCGATCGGTTCAGCTTGGTGGAGACGTGCACGGTCAGGTCGCACTGCCGGAGCCCGCGATGCACGACCTCGGTGTCCGGAGTCGCGGACGCGAAGTTGCCACCCATGGCGAAGAACACCCGTACGTCGCCGTCGCGCAGACGCTTCACGGTCGCGGCGGCGTCGATGCCGTGCTCACGCGGGGAGGTGAAGGAGAACTCGTGATCGAGCCGGTCCAGGAAGGCGTCCGGCATCCTCTCCCAGATCCCCATACTGCGGTCGCCCTGGACGTTGGAGTGGCCGCGCACCGGGCACGGGCCCGCGCCCGGCTTGCCGATGTTGCCCTGCAGGAGCAGCACGTTGACGATCTCGGTGATCGTCGCGACCGCCTCGCGGTGCTGTGTCAGCCCCATCGCCCAGCACACCACGGTCGCCTTGGACCGGATGAAGCGCTGCGCCAGCTCCTCGATCTCGGCCTGCCGCAGGCCGGTGGCCTGCTCGACCGCGGGCCAGTCGAGCTCGGCGTTGTGCTTGGCGTACAGCTCGAAGCCACTGGTGTGCGACTCGATGAACGACTTGTCCAGCACGGTGCCCGGCTTCGCCGCCTCGGCCTCGAGCAGAAGGTGGCCGAGGGCAAGGAACAGGGCCTGGTCGCCGCCGATCCGGATCCGCAGGTGCTGGTCGGCGAGCTGCGTGCCCTTGCCCACCAGACCGCGCGGCTTCTGCGGGTTCATGAAGGTCATCAGGCCGGTCTCGGGCAGCGGGTTCACCGCGACGATCGAGGCGCCGTTGCGCTTGGCGGTCTCGAGGTGGGTGAGCATCCGCGGCGCGTTCGTGCCCGGGTTCTGCCCGACGACGACGATCAGCTCGGACTCTTCGAGCATCTCCAGCGTGACCGCGCCCTTGCCGCTGCCGATCACCCGCAACAGCGCCGTACCGGACGACTCGTGGCACATGTTCGAGCAGTCGGGGAGATTGTTGGTGCCGTACGCGCGGACGAACAGCTGATACAGGAAGGCGGCCTCGTTGCTGGTCCGGCCGGAGGTGTAGAAGACGGCGTCGTTCGGGTCGGCGAGGGCCTTCAGGTGCCGGGCGACGACCCGGAACGCCTCGTCCCAGCCGACCGGCTCGTAGTGCGTGGCGCCGGCCCGCAGCAGCATCGGTTCGGTGATCCGGCCGAGTTTGCCGAGGTCGAACTCCGAGATCCGGTTCATCTCCGCGACCGAATGCGAGGCGAAGAACTCCCGCGGCACCCGTTTGCGGGTCGCCTCCCAGGCCACCGCCTTCGCCCCGTTCTCACAGAACTCCGCGGTGTGCTTGTGCTCCGGGTCCGGCCAGGCGCAGGAGGGGCAGTCGAACCCGCGGTCCTGGTTCATCTTCAGGAAGGCGCGGCCGGTGCGCACCGGCCCCATCTCGCGGAGACCGAACTTGAACGACGACAGCACGGCGGGCACGCCGGCGGCCTTCTGCTTCGGCTGTTCGATATCGACCATGTTTCAACAATAGGTCCAGCTATCGTGACGCGCTGCCCTGATAGCCAAGGTTGTGGATGAGTGGCTCGCCGGGCTATGCCGCCGCGTCGGGTTGTGTGGCCGCATCCCATAGTGCGCGGGGGTCCGGATTTCTACAGTCATCGGCCATGGAGACCCGTCGAGCCCTCGTCACCGGCGCCGCGTCCGGGATCGGTGCCGCGTGCGCCCAGCGCCTGGCCGCGGACGGCGTCCACGTGGTGGCCGTCGACTTCGACCAGGCCGGTCTGCAGACGCTCGGCGCGCTGGACGGCGTTGAGACGGTCGTGGCCGACCTGTCGGACCTTGAGCGGCTGTCCGACCTCCCGACGGATGTCGACATCCTGGTGAACAACGCCGGCGTACAGCAGGTCGCACCGGTCGAGCAGTTCCCACCGGAGCGGTTCAGCTACATCCTGCGGCTGATGCTGGAGGCGCCGTTCCGGCTGATCCGGCAGACGCTCCCACACATGTACGGCGCCGGCTGGGGCCGGGTGGTGAACATCAGCTCGGTCCACGGGCTGCGGGCCAGTCCGTTCAAGGCGGCGTACGTCGCTGCGAAGCACGGACTGGAGGGACTCAGCAAGGTCGTCGCTCTCGAAGGTGCTGCGCACGGTGTGACCAGTAACTGTGTGAACCCGGCGTACGTCCGGACGCCACTGGTCACCGCGCAACTGGCGGACCAGGCCGCGACCCACGGCCTGTCCGAGTCAGAGGTGCTGGACAAGGTCCTGCTCGAGCCGGTCGCTGTGAAGCGGCTGATCGAGCCGGACGAAGTGGCAGAGCTGGTGGCCATGCTGTACGGCCCGGCGTCCGCCTCCATCACGGGGAGCTCGTTCGTACTCGACGGCGGCTGGACCGCCCATTAACTCAGGAGCCCGCCCAATGACAGCTACAGAACCAGTGCGCACCCGTTCGTCGATCGTGCGGGTGGTCGGCGCGAGTCTCGTCGGTACGACGGTCGAGTGGTACGACTTCTTCTTGTACGGGGTCGCCGCATCGGTGGTGTTCGGCGACCTGTTCTTCCCGAAAGGCGAGGAGCTCACCGGAACGCTGCTGAGCTTCGCCACGTTCGCGGTCGGTTTCTTCGCCCGCCCGATCGGCGGCGTGGTGTTCGGGCACTTCGGTGACCGGCTGGGCCGCAAGCAGTTGCTGGTGCTGTCGCTGCTCATGATGGGTATTGCCACGTTCGCGATCGGTCTGCTGCCGACGTACGCACAGGTCGGTGCGCTAGCTCCCATCCTGCTGACGGTGCTCCGGCTCATCCAGGGGTTCGCGCTGGGTGGTGAATGGGGAGGCGCGGTACTGATCGTCTCGGAGCATGGTGATCCGGCGCGACGTGGCTTCTGGGCGTCCTGGCCGCAGGCCGGTGCGCCAGCGGGTCAGCTGATCGCCAACGGCGTACTGGCCGGGTTGGCTGCGTTCCAGACCGATGCGGCCTTCGACTCGTGGGGCTGGCGCATCCCGTTCCTCTTGTCCGCAGTACTCGTGCTGGTGGGGCTCTGGGTGCGGCTGCGCATCGAGGAGTCACCTGTCTTCCAGGAGGCGCGCGCTCGTTCGCAGGAGGAGCCGGCAGAGAAGCTTCCGATTCTCGAGGTGCTCACGCGGTACCCACGTGAGGTGCTGACCGCGATGGGTGCGCGGATGGCGGAGAACGTCAGCTACTACATCTTCACCATCGTGATCGCGACGTACGCGAAGGAACACCTCGGCATGGGCAAGTCCTTCGCCCTGAACGCCGTACTGATCGCCGCGGTTGTGCACTTCTTCGCCATTCCGCTCTGGGGCGCGCTGTCGGACCACATCGGCCGCAAGCCCGTGTACCTCATCGGCGCGGTCGGTGTCGGTGTCTGGGCGTTCCTGTTCATCGCCCTGGTGGACACTCGCAACTTCGCCCTAGCGACGCTCGCTGTGACAGTCGGCCTGGTGCTGCACGGTGCGATGTACGGACCGCAGGCGTCGTTCTTCACCGAGCTGTTCGGGACACGGGTGCGGTACTCCGGGGTGTCGGTCGGCTACCAGCTCGCATCGATCGTCGCGGGCGGTCTGGCGCCGTTCATCGCGGTCGCATTGCTCAAGGCGTACGACTCCGGCTACGCGATCGCTGTGTACGTCGCGGCCTGTGCGGTCATCTCGATCGTCGCAGTGACGTCGTACTCCGAAACACATCGTCGGGACCTCACTACGCTGTAGAACCATGGAGGAGCTTCTGCGGCTGCTGGCTGAGGATGCGTCCGGCAGCGAGCTGGCCCGGGCGGCGGGCGAGGACGCGGTGGCACGCGACCTCGCCCTGCGGATCCGGGCGGGCATGGACGCCAGCAAGAAGCGTGAGGCCGAGCTGTCCGCACTGGTCGATGTGGCACGGGAGCTGGCGTCCGCCCGCGATCCTGGCGGCGTACTGCACACCATCGTCCACCGCGCCCGCACACTCGTCGGCACGGACGTCGCGTACCTGACCCTGTACGACGAGACCCGTGGCGACACGTACATGCGGGCCACCGACGGCTCCGTCTCGGCCGCGTTCCAGCAGTTGCGGTTGCCGCTCGGCGCAGGACTGGGCGGACTGGTCGCGGAGACCTACAAGCCGTACTGGACCGCGGACTATCCCTCTGACCACCGCTTTCGGCACACCACGCCGATCGACGACGCGGTCGGCGAGGAAGGGCTGGTAGCGATCTGCGGTACGCCGTTAGTGGTCGACGGAGCGTTCGTCGGTGTGTTGTTCGCGTCCAACCGGACACGACGCCCGTTCAGCCGTGACGAGGTGTCGCTGCTCGGTTCATTGGCCACACTGGCCGCGGTGACCCTGGTGCAGGTACGTGCCGCGGCGGAGACCGCTGCCGCACTGGACCAGCTGTCTGCTGCACATGCGGGGGTCGAGCACGCAGCCGCCGCGCACGACCGTTTTGCGGAGATCGTGTTGTCAGGCGGGGACGTGGACGCCATCGCCGCCGCACTGGCCGAGCTGCTCGACATGTGGGTCGTACTGGTCGATGCCAGCGGCAACGAGCTGGCAGCGGCCGGAAACGTCCCCGGTACGCCGGTGCCCTGGCAGGAGTCCGAGTCCGGTCGATTGACTCGCATCGGTGACTGCTGGGTCGTGGCAGCGACCGCGAAGGGCGAACGGCTCGGTGCGCTGGTCATTGGCGGTGCCGACGACCTGTCAGGCGCAGACCAGCGCATCGTCGAGCGAGCAGCCGTCGTCACCGCCCTGGTTCTGCTGTTCCGTCGACAGGCCGCTGAGCAATCCCAACGTGCACAGGCAGACCTGTTGGCCGACGTACTGAGCGGAAGCGCCGATCCGCGCGCTCTGACCGATCGACTCCGGTTACTCGCACCCAACCATCGGAACGATCCCCTGGTCGTCGCAGTGTGCCGTGGCGACCACACCGCCGTACGTGCTCGGCTGTCCGCGCCACTGGAAGACAGACTGGTGCTGTCTGGTCCGTACGGCGGGGACCTGGTGCTGCTGTTTGCTCGTACGAGTGCCGTGTCCACTGCACGTGACCTGTCCGAGCTGGCCAAGCGCACCGGCGTCACAGTCGCTGTCACCGGCCCCGCGACCTGGGGAGAGCCCTTGGTCGAGGCACACCGGCAAGCATCTCGCCTAGTCACCACGATGGTCCGCCTGAGCCGCTTTTGCGAATCCGCCACACCTGACGACCTGGGTGTGGCCGGTCTGGTCGGTGCCTCCGAGGTCGACGTCCGCACCCACGTGCACCATGTGCTCGGCAAGGTCCTCGACTACGACACCCAACGAGGCACCGACCTCATCGGCACCCTGCAGGCCTACTTCGCCGCCGGCCAAAGCCCAACCCGAGCCGCCACCTCACTCCACATCCACCCCAACACAGTCCAACAACGCCTAGACCGCATCACCGCTTTGCTAGGCGACGGATGGCAGTCACCGGACCGCGCCCTCGACGTCCAAGTAGCCCTCCGCCTCCACTCCGCCCTCGGCTGATCCCTGTCAGGCGTTCGGCTGACGCGACGTCGTCCGAACGATGCGGCCTGTCATCCGTTCACCCGCTGTGACGAAATCCCCCTGACGGCCACTCTTAGTGCCAGGTCAGCGCCGTAAGCGATGACAGCGAGTGGCGCAGGGGGTGGGTCAAGATGTCGGACGGGCGGATCATCACCGTCTTCGCAGCCAAAGGCGGCTGTGGAAAGACGACGATCGCGACGAACCTGGCCGTCAGCTTGTGGGCCTTCGGTGCCCGTCGGGTCTGCCTCGTGGACCTCGACCTGCAGTTCGGCGACGTGGCCATCGCGCTCGGAATGCGCTCGCAACGCAGCCTGTGTGATGCGGTCCAGTGGACCGGCTCTCTGACCGTCGAACGCGTCGCCGGACTCATGACGCCGTTCCGCCCGGGCCTGGACTGCCTGCTCGCTCCGACAGGTCCTGGCAACGCGATGCAGATCCCGCACACCCTCATCGACGAACTCCTGCCCGTACTGCGTGATGCGTACGACTACGTAGTCGTCGACACGCCGGCGCAGTTCAACGCGTCCGTACTTGCGGCCTTGGACGCGGCCGACCACCAGGTGCTGGTCGCGACGTCAGAACGGCCGTCGCTGAAGAACCTGCGGCTGACGCTCGACGTCCTCGACCTCCTGTACGACGCGAGCGCTCGGTCGGTCGTGGTCAACCGGTCGGACCGTCGGGCCGATCTGACCGCGGCCGACGTGGACCAGCTGGTCAGGACTCCGATCACGGTCCAGCTCCCCAACTGGACCGACGTACCCGCCTCCATCAACCGCGGCGAACCCATCACCGTCGGCTACCCGGACCACCCCGTCAGCCAGGCCGTGCGCGAGTTCGCCGACGTCCTGGTCGCGAGCGACGGGAGGTGCAGCCGCGATCCGCCCTCCGCGTAGCACCACCGTCACATCCATCAAATCCTTTGCACAGAAAGAGAAAACCAATGCTCAACCGAATCCAGAAAGCCCGCAACAACCAGTCCGGCTTCACCCTGATCGAACTCCTCATCGTCATCGTCATCCTCGGCGTCCTCTCCGGCATCGTCGTCTTCGCGGTCAAGGGCATCACCGACCGCGGTGACCTCGCCGCCTGCAAGACGGAGGTCAAGACCATCGCTGTGGCCGAAGAGGCTCACTTCGCCAAGACCACGCCGGGTGCGTACGCCGATCTCGCGGGGCTCGTGACTGATGGGCTGCTGCGACCGGGCCCGACCAAGTACGTCCTCAGCGCCAGCGCGACGGACGGCTCAATCGCGATGAAGGCCGGTGTGCCTGTCGGTTGCGACGCTGGCTAATCCGCAGATCTCCGGTGGGGAGGGGTTTCCCCAAGGGCCCTTCCCCGCCGGTTCCACGCTGTACACCAACTACCTGGAGAAGCACCATGATCAGTCTTGCTCGTGGCAGCCGGGTCGACCTGCTGCTCGAAGAGCTCTGGAACGCCGGCGGCACCGACCTCCTGCTGACCGCGGGCATGCCACCGCAGCTGCGCGTCCACGGACGCCTGTACTCCGTCAACGGCCTGGACGCACTGACCCGCGACGACACCGACACCCTTCTCGACGAGATCCTGACCGCCGAGCAAAGCGCGGAATGGAACACCAAGCACGAACACGACTTCTCGTTCTCCTGGCGCGACGAGGCCCGGATCCGCGGCAACGCGTTCACCCAGCGCGGTGACACGGCGGTCGCGCTCCGGATGATCCCGCGCCAGATCCCGACCATGGACGAACTCGGCCTGCCGCCCGTCCTGTACGACTTCGCCCGCAAGCACCAGGGCCTGGTCCTGGTGACCGGCCCGACGGGCTCCGGCAAGTCGACGACCCTGGCCGCGATGATCGGGCAGATCAACACCGACCGCGCCTGCCACATCATCACTGTCGAAGACCCGATCGAGTACGTCCACGACCACAAGCTCTCCGCGGTCAACCAGCGCGAGGTCGGCAGCGACACCGCCAGCTTCCCGGACGCACTGCGCTCGGCGCTCCGCGAGGACCCCGACGTACTGCTGGTCGGTGAGATGCGGGACCTGGAGTCGATCCGGTTCGCGCTGACCATCGCCGAGACCGGTCACCTGGTCTTCGCCACCCTGCACACCAACGACACGGCGCAGTCGATCGCCCGCATGATCGACGTGTTCCCGGCCGAACAGCAGTCCCAGGTGCGAGTACAGCTCGCCGCCGCACTGACCGGAGTCGTGTACCAACGGCTGATTCCGCGGATCGGCGGTGGCCTGATCGCGGCGTACGAGGTGATGGTCGCCGACGCCGCCGTACGCAACCTGATCAAGGAAGGCAAGACGCACCAGCTGCGCAACTCGGTCGTCACCGGGCAGCGCGACGGCATGCTCACCCTCGAACAGTCGCTGTCCACCCTGGTGCAGAACGGCATGGTCACGTACGACGACGCCGTCGCTCGCAGCCTCTACCCGAAGGACGTCGAGGCGCGGCCGCGCCTCCGGGCGGGGGTGCCGGCATGAAGCTCCGCAAAGCCGCCCCCGAACCCCGGCACGCCGCGCCGAACGCGCGACCCGAGGTACTCCCGGCCGCCACCGAACAAGACCTGCACATCGAGCGGACCAAGGCTCGTCACCTCGCCGAGCAGCACAACCTGGAACTGGTCGACCTGCGCACAGCCAGCCCTGACCCGACTGCCGCAGCCCTGATCGACGAACACACCGCACGCAGTCTGGTCGCCGTACCGCTCGAGGTCCGTGACGACGTCGTCACGGTCGCAGTGGCCGACCCCTCGGTGGTCGAGGATCTGCAATCCGCACTCGGCCGGCGGGTGATCGTCAAGCTCGCGGCACCGACCGATGTCCTTCATGCGATCGGTACGGCGTACCGCGCCCTGACCGGAATCGACGATCGGGTGAAGGTCTTCGAGGCCCGCGACGCGGTCCGCAAGGATTTCCGTGACGATGCTCCCGGTGCCAGCGACGACGCGCCTGTCGTGCAGGTCGTCCAGCTGGTGATCACCCAGGCGTTGCGTGACCGGGCGTCCGACGTACACATCGAGCCGCACGGCGAACGGGTCCGCGTCCGCTACCGCATCGACGGCGCGCTGCACGACGTACTCGAGCTGCCAGGGTCGATCGGCCCGGCGGTGGTCAGCCGGATCAAGATCCTCGCCGACCTCAACATCGTCGAGCGCCGGCGCCCGCAGGACGGCCAGATCAGCATGGACGTCGAGGGACGGCCCGTAGACATCCGGGTTTCCACCACGTCGGTGATCGGCGGCGAGAAGGTGGTACTGCGGTTGCTCGACAAGAGCCGTCCGCTGTACCAGCTGGCGCAGCTCGGGATGCCGGACCACATGGCCGCGACGTACTCCAACCTGCTCAGGGCGCCGTACGGCATGGTCATCTGCGCCGGACCGACCGGCAGCGGCAAGACCACGACGCTCTACGGATCGCTGGGTGAGATCAACAGCCCTGAGCGCAACATCATGACGATCGAGGACCCGGTCGAGTACACCTTCGACTCGATCAACCAGATCCAGATCAACGAGGCGGCCGGCATCACGTTCGCCGGCGGTCTGCGATCGATCCTACGGCAGGACCCCGACGTGATCCTGGTCGGCGAGGTCCGCGACGTGGAGACCGCGCGGATCGCCGTACAGTCGGCTCTGACCGGTCACTTCGTGCTCTCGTCGTTGCACGCAACCGATGCCGCGACCGCGCTGCATCGCCTGTTGGACATGGGGATCGAGACCTTCTTGATCGCGTCCTCGGTCACCGCCGTGGTCTCTCAGCGTCTGGTACGGCGGGTCTGCGCGAACTGCCGCGAGTACTACCAGCCGAAGGCCGAGGAGCTCGCGTTCCTGGCCAGCGTGGGTGGTGCATCGCCGGTGGACGGCTTCATCCGTGGCGCCGGCTGCAACTTCTGCACACACACCGGCTTCCTCGAGCGGACCGGCGTCTACGAGCTGATGGCGGTGTCCGACGCGATCCGCGAACTGATCGTGGACCGCGCATCGCACGACGAGATCCGCAAGACCGCTCGCTACGAGGGCATGCGGACCCTCACGGAGGAAGGTGTGCGGCTGGTCGAATCCGGCGTCACCACTCTCGGCGAGGTCATGCGTTCCATCTACATGGTCGGGAGCTGACCGATGACCAGGTACGCGTTCGTCGCGATCGCGCCCGACGGGCAGGTCGCGAAAGGTACGACGAAGGCGGAGACCCAGGAGGAGGCCGAGCTGGCGCTGTACGAGCGCGAGCTCCGGGACATCCGGGTCACCGAGAAGCGTGGGATCCTGCAGTTGGAGATCACGCCGCGCCGGGTGAAGCGCGAAGAAGTCATGCACCTGTCCCGGCAGCTGGGTGCCTTCATCAAGGCCGGTCTGCCGCTGATCGACGCCGTACACTCACTGGGCGAAGAGGCCGACAACGCCTCGGTCCGGCGGATGATGACCGAGGTCGAGCACGGACTGCGCGGCGGCGAGAAGCTGTCGGACTGCTTCGACCGGCACCCGAAGATCTTCCCCGAGTACTACCGCGGCATTCTCCGCTCGGCCGAACTCAGCGGCCAGCTCGAGTCGGTGCTCCAGCAACTGGCGAAGTACCTCGAGCGCGACCTGGAGGCGCGGCGCAAGGTCAAGCAGGCGATGATCTATCCGACGATCGTCGCGCTGATGTCCTTGGTCACTGTGGTCGTGCTGTCGGCCTTCGTGCTGCCGCGGTTCAAGGACTTCTTCGCCAGCCTGCACGCCACCCTCCCGCTGCCGACCCGGATGTTGCTCGCCGTCACCGACTTCTTCACAGCCTGGTGGTGGGCGGTCGGCGGCGGCGTCGCTGTCCTTGCGCTTCTGATCCTCGGCATCATCCAGACTCACGGCGGCCGCTACGTGCGGGACAAGCTGTTCCTCGCGCTGCCGGTGCTCGGCAACACGATCCAGTTCGCGCTGGTCGAACGGTTCTGCCGGATCCTCGCGTCGATGGTGGGCGCCGGCGTGCAATTACCGGAGGCTCTTCGCGTGGCGACCGGTTCGCTTCCGAACCTTGTGTTTCGGCGCTCTCTCGGTGAGGTGGGCGAGGCACTGCTGGAGGGCGAGGGGCTGGCTCGTCCGCTTGCCGCGACCAAGCTGTTCCCCAGAACTGCGGCCCAGATGATGCGGGTCGGCGAAGACACCGGAACCCTGGACATCCAGCTGGAAGTCACCGCCGAGTACTACGAGGGCGAGCTCGACTACAAGCTCAAGAAGCTGATCGGCCTCTTCGAGCCGCTCGTCATCGTCGTCATGGGCGTCATCGTCGGCTTCGTCGCCGTCGCCCTCGTCTCCGCCATGTACGGCATCTTCCGCCAGGTCCAGACATGACCAGGCCACCATCATCGGATGAGACCGGCGAGACGCTTCTCGAAGTCTTGATCGCTGTAGCCATCATGGGCATCGCCGTGGTGGCGATCATGGCCGGTCTGACCACATCGATTCTGATGTCCGATATCCACCGCAAGCAGGCTACTGCGGGGACCTACGTTCGTGACTACGCGGAGGCTGTGCAGACCTCGGTTGCCGGAGGCACCTACGGCAGCGCGGCGGACGACTACGCGCCGGACAAGGTTGCTTTCGAGGTTCCGCCAGGGAGCGGGCTCATCGCGACAGTGGATGCCATGACGTGCTGGAGCGGTAGCGCATGGCAGTCGTGCGGCCTGGGCGACACCGGCCTCCAGCGGATCGCGCTCAAGGTCACCGACAACAAGCGCGTGACCGAACGCCTTGTGACGATCGTGCGGAAACCGTGAGGGGAGTGCTGATGTCAAGGACACGTCGCCGGCCACGATCCGATGCCGGTTTCACGATCGTGGAGTTGCTGGTCGCAGTTGTGATCCTCGGTGTGATCACTGTTCCGCTGTCGAACGCGGTGATCGGGATCCTGCACAACGCACAAGGGACGAGCGCCCGGCTCGAACTGTCCCACGATGCACAGATCGCAGGGGCATACTTCGCCGCCGATGCCGCGACCTTGGGCGTCAGGGACTACGTCACGGAACCCGTCGGTGGCGGGGTCGCGTTCAACCGCTCCTTCTACGTGGGATCAGGAGGTCCTGCCTGCGGCCCGTCGTCGATCGTGAAGATCCTGTCGGACAACTGGCAGGGCGGCTCCGCCGCGACCGATGTGGTTTCGTACTTCGTCGACGGGACCGATCTTCGAAGGGCCAAGTGCGAGCGCGGATCGACGACGCCGTCCTCGAACACCGTGGTAGCGCATCACGTCAAGACGGTCGGTGCGCTGAAGTGCAAACCGTCTTGTTCCGACAACGCCCCACAGACTCTCGAGCTGACCTTGACGGTCGCCACAGCTCAGGCCGACGACTACACCTTCACCCTCTCGGGACAACGGAGGCAGACATGATCCGCCGCAGGCATCGCGATGAGACCGGCGCAGCACTGGTGCTTGTGCTTGTCATCATCTCGATCCTCGCCTTGGGCCTGGCCGGGCTCCTGTCCTTGTCCGACACGAGCGTCCGTACGACGATCGGTCTGGACGAGCAGGCCGCAGATCAGTACAACGCGGATGGTGCGACGAAGGCCGCCATCGGCAACCTTCGCAACGGCAAGTTCAACAACGACGTAACCAGTACCACGTACCCCTACTGCTTCGGCAACGGCGTCGGCGGAAATCCCGGTGCCGAACTGCCGCTGCCGAACTTCTACCCACCTGCGGGCAAGGTCCAAAGCCAATCTTCAGCGGCTGTCAGCTGTGCGCCGGATCCAAACAGCGGGGCCGCGGGGGGACTGGTGCCGATCCACGAGGACAACAAGCCAGGCAACGCCATCCTGACCCTGGGACAGGTAGCCGGCGAGGACGGCATCAACATCAAGGCGCTGGCGAAGAACACCAAGAACGAGCCGGTTCCGTTCAACGTTCGCGGTCAGATCGTCTCGGATTCGAACATCAATGTCGTCAGCGGCACCCTCCAGAGCAATGTCAGCGTACGGGCGCACTCGGGCTGCAGCGGGACGATCATCAGCAACCCGGCGCCGCTGTGCGCTTCGAGTACCGTTGGCGATCCCAACTATCAGACCGAACTGGCCTTCGACCCCGACCCCAATGCGGTGGCAAAAGCCTTGACCCTGCAGAAGGTTCCGAGCACCTGCCCGGGAAAGATCGTGACGTTCACCGCGGGGTACTACGACGACGCCAACGCGCTGTCGCAGTTGATGGACGGGACCGGATCGTGCCGTGGAAGCGTCTGGTGGTTCCAGCCGGGCACCTATTACTTCGACTTCAAGAACAACGCGAACCCGTTGCTGTCCAAGCAGAGCGGCGACGTGTGGACCATCAAGGACGCCGGCAGTCAACTGGTCGCGGGGTCACCTTGTGTCAACCGAGTGAACCCGAACACGACCCGCTGCACCCCGACCCCCAAGCCGCAGGTACCCGCTCTGACGCCGGGGGCATGTCAGAGCCCGGCCGAGAACGACGACACGCGTTACCCCGGCGTGCAGTTCATCTTCGGCGGCGACAGCAGGCTCACAATCGCGGCCGGTGACGTCGAGATTTGCGGCACCTGGCACGACCACCGGCCACCGATCGCCCTGTTCGGCCTGAAATCAGGTACGGCGACCGACGCGTCCCAGACTGGACTCAGTCTGACCAAGGTCACGACGCCGGGTGATTACGGCGCCAGTGCGACGGTGGCTGCCCTCGGCGCCGCAGGTGGCGATTTCGCCACCTGGAAGAGCAAGAAGAACAATGACAGCGGAAGCATGACCGTCGAAGGGTTCGCGCCGGCGACCCCGATCCCGGCTGGATCGATGCTGAAGTCGGCCACCGTTCGGGTCACGCACCGGCACGCGCTCGGATCGACGGATGCCTTGTCCGTGACTGTCACTCCGACCGGCGGGAGCCCTCTGGCGGCGGCGAGCGCAACAGGCGTGGTCGGCCCGAGCACCTTCAAGGAGACGCCCATTCAGGTGGACACGAGCGGAGACGGCTCACTGGCCGACCAGATCTACAAGGGAACATTCAGCGGTGCCAAGATCGCGCTGACGACGGGGCTCCTGACGACCGGAGACATCGAGGACATCGACACGATCGCGCTCGACCTGGTCTACGTGCCGCCGGCGTTCCGGGGTGAAACCGAGACCTCGGTTCCGGGCAACTGTCTGACCCTGGCCTACACCGGCGGTGGCGGGCCGTGCGCGGTGTTCTCGACCACCACCAACTACGCGGACAAGTTGTATCTGCAGGGCACGACGTACACGCCTGCCGCAGTCGTCGACATCACCTTGAGCAATGTCACTCAGCAGGTGCTGCGGTTCGGATTGGTCTCCCGGGCTCTGTACATCAAGGAGACCGGCGCGCTGTCCTATTCGGGGCCCGTGATCGAGTTGCCGGACAATTCACTCGGCTACGGACCGGGCGGGACGATCGTGTATCTCAGCACCTACGTCTGTCCCGGCAAGCCGAGCTGCAGCTCGTCGACAGGCACTTTGCTCGTGCGGTCGAGAGTGTTCCTCTACGACCCGAGTGGCACGCCCGAACCTGTCAGCAGGAAGGTGGTGATCCAGAGTTGGTCTCGAACACGCTAGCTGTCCTGGCCGGGCTGCTGGGGCTCGTTGTCGGGTCGTTCCTGAATGTGGTGGTGTATCGGGTGCCGCGGGGGGAGTCGATCGTCAGTCCGCCGTCGCATTGTCCGCGGTGTGGGAGTCTTGTGCGGGCCAGGCACAACGTGCCCGTGGTCGGGTGGGTGTTGCTGCGCGGGCGGTGCGCGGACTGTCGGCTGCCGATCAGCGTGCGCTATCCGCTCGTCGAGCTTGTTACGGGGCTGTTGTTCGCCGCGGTGGCGTTGCGGTTCGGCGGTACTGCGGCGCTACCGGCGTACCTGTGGTTCGCCGGTGTCGGTGTGGCGCTTGTGTTGATCGATCTCGACGTACGGCGGTTGCCGAACGTGATCGTGGCGCCGTCGTACCCGATTCTGCTGGCGCTGCTCGTCGGGGCCGCCGCGTGGGATCACGATTGGCGGGCGCTGATACGCGCTGTGATCGGCGGTGCGGTGCTGTTCGGGTTCTACCTGCTCCTGGTGGTGGCGTACCCGGCCGGGATGGGCTGGGGTGACGTCAAGCTGTCCGGCCTCGTCGGCGGCGTACTGGCGTACCTTTCGTGGCAGGCGTTGCTGGTCGGTGCCTTCGCGGCCTTCGTGCTCGGTGCGGCCGTCGGCCTTGTGGCGATGGGGATTGGGCGCGGTGGCCGGAAGACTGCGCTTCCGTTCGGGCCGTTCATGATCGCCGGCGTCCTGCTCGCCGTCTTCGCCGCGGGCCCGCTGTCCGCGTGGTACGAAGCGCTCCTCGTCTGAGGGTGCCCGGCCTCCGCAACTTGGTTACGGAACGTTTAGGTTGTTTAGATTAAAAGCACCTGTTTCAAAATGCGTAACGATCCGTGAGCGGGCCCGATGATAGTTACAGCAGGTGACGCTCGTCACGCTGTGCTGGGGGACTCAACGGGGGCAGAAATCATGGGCAAGCCGATCACGGTCGTCGTCGTCGACGGCCACACACTGACCAGGTACGGACTGATCCGGCTGGTCAGTGCGGACACCGACATCAAGATCGTCGGTGAATGCGGCCTCGCCGCCGACGCGCCAGCCCAGATCGCGGCCGCGGTCCCTGATGTGGTCGTGCTCGACGTCGTGCTGCCGGATGCCGACGGCCTCCGGCTCGCCCGGGAACTGCGCGACAGGCATCCAGCCTTGGGGATCGTCGTACTCACCTGCCACGACGAGGACGACATTCTGTTCCGGGCCTTGGAGACCGGGGTGTCGGCGTTCGTGGCCAAGACCGCCCCGAACGCCGAGTTGCTCGGGGCGATCCGGCACGCTGCGGTGGCGTCCGCGTCCTTTACCGCGACCGGTCTTGCATCGGCTCTCGCCCGACGCGGGCAGGTTGCCTTGCACCCGGCCGCCACTCTCGCCCTCAGCCCGCGAGAGCAGGAAGTCCTGTCGTTGCTGGCCTGCGGGCACTCGGTGCCGACTATCGCGGCCTCGATGTTTGTCAGCCTGTCGACGGCCAAGACGTACGTGTCACGCCTCTACGACAAGCTCGGAGCGACGAACCGGGCCAACGCGATCATGGCCGGGCTGCGCCTCGGTCTGATCAAGTCCGAGTTGAGTGCTACCGCCTAGGGCACCAGGACGAGTCGGCCGCGCACACCGCCCGCAGCCACGCGCTTGTAGGCGGCTGCGGCCTCGGTGAGCGGGTGAACGTCCGCGACGCGAGTGGAGAGCGCTCCTGCGTCGACGAGTCGCACCAGTTCCTCCAAATCACTGCGGTTCGCTTGCACGAGGATTTGCTCCACGCTGATCCCTCGAAGGTGTGGTGGGCATGGTCCTCCTTGTACATGCACATGGCGGCCGCCGTTGCGTACAGCCTCCTGTGCGCCGACACCGACCACCGCTGCGTCCACCAGGGCGTCGACGCCGGCCGGTGCGATCCGCCGTACGGCTGTAGCTAGGTCCTGCGACCGGTCGACGAAGTGTTCCGCGCCCATCAGCCGCACCAGTTCCTCGTCGTGCGCGCTGGCGGCGGCGATGACGGTCAGGCCGAGGTACTTCGCGATTTCTACTGCGTACCCGCCCACTCCTCCTGCGGCGCCGGTGACCAACAGCGTCTGACCTGGCTCAGGCTCGAGCGCCTTGATCGCCTGCAGCGCTGTCAGACCGTTGAGGCCGAAGGTCGCAGACTCGACCAATGAGAGTCTGTGGGGCGCCGGCACTACGGTGTCCGCGTCCAGCACCACGTACTCCGCATGAGTCTTGAGATCGCGCCCGAGCAGGTCGGCAACTCCGACCGCCGCGTCCCCGATGTGAAGTCGGCCTCCGCGCGTGGTTTCGCCGCGGCCACCGTTCTGGGTCGGTCCGACGGCGTCCACAGTGCCGGCGACGTCCCAGCCGAGGCCGAACTGCTGCCTCGCAGCAGTCAGGCCGAACTCGACCAGCGCCCCGGTAGTGACCGCCAGATCCACGGGGTTGATCGCGGCGGCTGCGACCTTGATCCGGATCTGGCCTGCGGCGGGTTCGGGTGCGGCGGTCTCGATCAGTTCGATCGCTTCCGGCCCGTCCAGGCGGCGGGCTACCAGTGCGCGCATATCGTTCTCTCCTCGTGGTGTCTGGGACTGCACCACTCTCGGAGAGCTACTCTCTCCTGGGAAGTACGCACTTCGGAGTGCGTTCCGTACGTCGAGGAGAGCCATGCCGACCCGCACCGCAGCACAGCTCCGCGAAGAAGCGGCGCGCGAGTACGACGCGTTCCTGGCGACCTGTCCTGCGCGGCAACTTCTCGACCGCATCAGCGACAAGTGGGTGACGCTCGTACTGACCGCCCTCGCGGACGGCCCGCAGCGCTACTCGGACCTGTCGCGCCGCATCGCCGGTGTCAGCCAGAAGATGCTGACCCAGACCCTCCGATCCCTGGAACGCGACGGCCTCCTGACCCGATCGGTCACGCCATCCGTCCCCGTCCGCGTCGACTACGACCTCACACCACTGGGCCGCACCCTGATGCCACTCATCTCCGCCATCAAGTCGTGGGCCGAAGCCCACATGCCCGAAGTAGCCGCCGCCCGCAGCACCTACGACGCGAGCACCCCAGCATGACCACTTCGGACGGGGCAGACCGTCGGGTGGTGGTGGTTGTCGTGCCGGACGCTGGGACCTGGGCTCCGCCGGGCAGGGACTCCGAGGCGTGGCGGTTGGCGATGGCCGAGGACACGTACGAAGTGATCGCCGCGCTCGACCGGGTCGATGTCGCGGTCGCAGTCGCCGGCAACGAGAACGCTGTGGCCGAGGTGCGCGCACTGACCTGGCCCGGCACGCCGACGTACGCCGTCGATCCCGATCGGCCCGTCGTGCATGCAGTGGAACTCGCCGGCCCCGCCGCAGCAGTGGTCGCGGTGTCGCACGACGTACCGGATCTTCCCGGGCTGCTCATCGGCAAGCTGTTCCGTGCCTTGAGCAATGCCGACATCGCCGTCACGCCCGCCGAGGACGGCTCGCTGGCGGCCATCGGGGTGGGGCTCCCCGTCGCCGACTGGCTCGTCGAACTCGCCCCGACGTTCGACACCCCACTCGAACTCCTCGAGGCCCGCAAACCCCGCCGTCACGCCGTGGCGATCGGGCCCGGCTGGCACCGTCTGCGATCGAATGCTGACCTAGCGCGACTGGATCCCGGCCTCGAAGGCTGGGACGCCACACGATCCATACTTCGTCACTCCTGAGCCGTCACCTTCTGCTCACCCGCTCGTTCACCATGCAACGGGGAACACGGGCAGTACGGGGAAGCCCGAACTGATCGCCGATGCCGTTCAGGGGCGGTACCCGACGACGACCCGACCGCACCGGGGGGATGCGGCTCGGGCCTGCCATACAACGGCGATCGCACCACAACGGCGTGCCGCAGTCGGGGGACTGCACACATCGGCACCACCCCGGGGACGCTGTATCACGGGGAACGCTGTGCCAACGGGGGATCGCAGTACGACCAGGGGAAAGGCACGGGGGTGCCTGGAACCGCTTTACCAGCAGGTGATCACAGCACGGGGGACAGTACGACGGGGATGTGCAGGTGGTTGTTGCGGGGCTGAGGGGGAGTGCCCTGCTGTGGGGAGGTGGGCCGGCTGACTTGAGTCGGCCCACACGCCTGTGTTCCTCGGGCGGTCAGGGCTGCGGGATCTGGTGGTTGGCTCGGGTTGAGAGGCTCTGGACGCTGGTGTCGGTGTCAGCCGGAAGGGCGTTCAACGGGAACCACGCCAGGTCGTCCGACTCGTCGCTGACGACGTACTCCGTCGTTGTCGCGGTGACCAGGAACTGCACGTCGAGGTGATACGCGCCCGCGCAGCCGCCGGCCTGCAGGAGGTGGCGGGAGAGCTGGAGCGGTTCACGATTGACCGTCAGACCCGGGAGCCCGGACTCCTCAGTCGCTTCGCGTAGGGCAGCGCCGCTCAGCGTGGTGTCGCCGGGCTCACAGTGGCCGCCGAGTTGGAGCCATCGGCCGACTGTCTTGTGCAGGGTCAACAAGGTGTTCTGACCCGTGCTGTCGACGACCAGGGCGCTCGCCGTCACATGCTCCGGTCGGCAGCTCCGCCACATCCCGTCGGGATGCGTCGCCAGGTGCCGCAGGTAGTGCGCCCGCAGCTCCTCCTGCTCCGCATCCGGTGCATGCCACCGCTCCAACACCTCAACCGCATCCCCATGAAGCACCCCGCAAGTCTCCCCATCCCGACCCAAACACTCTCAGGCGGGGTGGGACGACCGCACCGAGGCGGGGGTGAGCGACCGCACCGAGGCGGGGGTGGGGCGACCGCACTCAGGCGGGGGTGGGGCGACCACACTCAGGCGGGGGCAGGACAACCCCACCGAGGCCGGGGGTGGGAAGACCACACTCAGTGGGGGTGGGACGACCACACTGAGGCGAGGTTCGGCGACGGCTATTGGGTTGGGGTGTCGCCGGCTGCTCCGTGGGGTGTTGTTGCCCTTACTTGGTGGGGTTGTCGCCGTCGTCGTCCTCGGGCTTCTCGGATGTCTCTTCGTTGAGGAAGTCGCTGATGTCGATGTCCGAGAGTTCGCCGGCGTGCTGCGCGAAGCCGATCGGGTCGTCCAGGTCGCTGGTGCTCGGGATCAGGTCCGGGTGGGACCACAGGTTGTCCCGGCCGTCGACACCGCGGGCGTCGCGGACGGCGGCCCACAGGTTCGCGGCGTCACGCAGGCGGCGCGGCCGCAGTTGGAGACCGACAAGGGTCGCGAACGTCTGCTCGGCGGGACCACCGGCAGCACGACGACGCCGCACCGTCTCGGCAAGCTGCACCGCAGCGGGCATCCGATCCTTCGTCGCCTCCCGTACGACGTCATCGACCCAGCCCTCGACCAGGGCCAGCGTGGTCTCGAGCCGGACGAGCGCCGCCTTCTGCTGCGCCGAGTCCTCAGGCTCGAACAAGCCGCCGGCGAGCGCTTCCTGCATGGCTTCGGGGTTCTGCGGGTCGATGTCGGCCATCGCCCGCTCGATCTTTCCGGTGTCGACCTCGATCCCGGCCGCGTAGTCGGCGACCGCCGCCAGCAGATGCTGGCGCAGCCACGGCACCCCGGCGTACAGCCGCTGGTGCGCGACTTCACGCAGCGCCAGGTACAGCCGGACGTCCTCGTCGGTCAGCCCGAGGCCGTCGGCGAACTTCGCCACGTTGTCCGGCAGCAGGATCGCCTGGCCGGTCGGACCCAGCGGAAGCCCGATGTCGGACGAGCTGACGACCTCACCGGCGAGCTCGCCGAGACCCTGTCCGACCTGCGCTCCGAAGACCGAACCGCCCAGCTGCCGCAGCATCCCCGCCATCGGGCCGGCGAACTGCTGCGCCTCGGCGGGCAGCGCGTTGCCCATCGCGCCCGCGACGTGCTCCGCGACCGGATCGACGATCGTCTGCCAGACCGGGAGCGTGTTCTCGACCCACTCGGCGCGGCTCCAGGCCGCGGAGGTCGCGGACACCTCGGGAAGGGTGGTCGCGTCGTCCAGCCAGTGCTCGGCGAGGCGGACCGCGTCCGCGACCCGATCGCTGTCGGTGGACGTCATCGACCGGTCGCCGGCGGTGGAGACGGTCTTGCGGGCGATGTCCTTGGCCAGGTCCCAGTTCACCGGCTTGCCGTCGGTGGACCCGCTCAGCATCTGCTGGACCTGGGCGAAGATCGCGTTCAGGTCCGGGGCGCCGCCCGCGCCGGCCGCACCGGAGAACTGCTGGAACATGGCCTCGAACGGCGTTCCCTTGAACGGGTTGTCCGGGTTGTCCGGTTCGTCGCTCATTGGAGGGCCTTCCTGTGCGGGTGGGGCGTACAACTCCAACGTACTGGTTCCGTCCATCAGTTCCTCGCCGGGTGAACGGACAACCGTCCCTGTTCGCCGCAGGCAGAGCCGAACTCCGGTCCCGGGAGGTAGGTGAGGAAGGCAACGGTCTCTCCCGGTGTACGCCGTACCACGCACCGCAGCCCGTAAGTCGGGACGCGGAGAGGGAGGGGGTGTGCTGGACAGGGAGGGTGGGAGGGAGAATTGCAGTACGAGGGGCTGGAATGGTGGGGGATGCAATGGTGTGGTGTGAGCGTGGGGACCTGGCCGGAATGAGGAACGGATGAGCGACGCGATCAGACTGCTGGACATTCGCGACAGTGCGTTGTCCAGCGACGAGGTGCTGGCGGCTGTCGCGGACCCGACGGCGGGTGGAACTGCGCTTTTTATCGGCACTGTGCGCAACCACGACCAGGACAAGCCAGTCGACCGCTTGAGCTACGAGGCGCATCCGGACGCGCTGGAGCACCTGCGAAAGGTTGCGCAGCGTATTTGCGACGACCCCGCGGTGACCGCGCTGGCCGCCGTCCACCGGACCGGGGACCTGGTGATCGGAGACGCCGCCGTGATCGTGGCGGTGGCGGCGTCGCACCGGGACGTGGCGTTCACCGCCTGCCGGCAGCTGATCGACGACCTCAAGGCCGAGGTCCCGATTTGGAAACACCAGCTCTTCACCGACGGTGGCAGCGAGTGGGTCGGCGCTCACTGACCCGTACGCTGGGCGCATGAAGGTGGCCGGATGAAGATTTTGGCGTGGCTGGCGTTCCCGCTGGTCGCCACGCTGCTGGCGATGTGCTGGGCGGCGTGGCGCGGGTGGCGCAGCCGTGAGCGCCGCCGGTCCGGGGCCCCCTTCGCCTCGGTCGAGGACTTCCGCCGCTTCAACGCCGCGCTCGCCGCGCCAGGCCCACGGGCCACTCCGGAACGTCGCCGTCGCCTCGGTCGTCGTAACCATCAGCCGGTCTCTTCCGAGATCCGTAGCTCCGGCTCCAAGATCGCAGGGCAGGGTTCGTGACACGTCGTACCGCCACATTGGTCACCTCGATCGTCGTGCTTGTCGTCTCGCTGGGCCTGGTCACCGCGTTCCCGGTGCCGTTCGTCTCGTTCAGCCCCGGGCCCGTCAAGGACACCCTGGGATCGGCGAAGAACAAGCCGGTCGTCGAGATCAGCGGCCACGAGACGTTCCCGACCACGGGCCAGCTCGACCTCACGACCGTCTCGGTGACCTCGCCCGACCGGCAGCTGACCCTGCCGCAGGCGATGCGTAACTGGCTCGACCCGCACCACGACCTGTTCCCGCGCGACATCATCTATCCGCCGGACCAGAGCGCCGACGAGGTCGAGCAGCAGAACACCGCGGAGATGACCGGCTCGCAGGACAGCGCGGTCGCGGCCGCGCTGCAGGCGGCGAGGGTTCCGTTCCATACGAAGGTCTCGACAGTCGCCGACAACTCGCCGGCGCAGGGCAAGTTGAAGCCGGGCGACATCGTGCTGGCCGTGGACGGCAAGACGGTGACGCAGGTCCCGCAGGTCGGCGAGTTCGTCCGTAGTCACAAGGTCGGCGAGAACGTCGTGTTCCTGATCCGCCGCGGCACCGCCGAGCAGACCGTCCAGCTGAAGACCGCCGCGACGCCCGGTGACGAGACCCGGCCGATGGTGGGGATCACGATCGGCGTCGACTCGCAGGTCAAGGTGACGGTCAACCTCGGTCAGGACATCGGCGGCCCCAGTGCGGGCACCGCGTTCGCGCTGGCCATCTACGACAAGCTGACCCCGGGAGCGCTGCTGAACGGGAAGCACGTCGCCGGAACCGGGACGATCGACGCGCTCGGCCAGGTCGGCGCGATCGGCGGTATCCAGCAGAAGATCGCCGGCGCCAAGAACGACGGCGCGACGGTGTTCCTGGTCCCGGCGCCGAACTGCGCGGCCGCACTGCACGCGGACGTGAAGGGCATCCAGCTGGTGAAGATCAGCACGCTGACCGACGCCATCAGCGCCCTGCAGGCGGTCTCGGCCGGCAAGGGAGATGTCCCGTCGTGCAGCCAATGAGCTACAGGTACGTACTGGTGAGCCGAAGGGAAGATCTGCCGGCATGGATTCCGTAGGCACGCTGCCACCGGACGCGCTCAGCCGCGCGGTGGTCGAGATCGAGAAGCACGTGAGCAGCGCGGGCTGGGACCAGCCCGCGCAGTTGTTCGCGCTGGTTCCGACAGCGGATCTGCTCCGCGCCGAACCGCACCTCGCCGCCGAGCTCGGCGCCGAGGACGCATCGCAACCACTGACCCCGGTCGCCCAGGGCGAACTTCCGGGCGGTGTCGAGGACGACCATCTCGCGGACACGCTGGGCCGGATCGAATGGCCCGACGGCGTCGCCGGATGCGCACTGGCGATCGAGCGGATCGTGCTGCCCGCGGCGGCCGAGTCCGGCCTGTCCAGCGTCGAGTCGGACGCGGAACTGGCCCGGCTGGCCGGTAGCGATCCGCGCCGGCACGAGGTCCGGATGGTCGCGGCGGTGCTCCGGGAAGGAACCCGGTTCGGCGCTGTCCGGTTGCGCGCCCACGACGAGGACAGTGCAGTGCTCACCGGTGTCGACTTGGTCCCCACGCTGTGCGAAGTACTGTCTTTGACATTCGAACCTTCGGCCGGCATCCGGTCGGGCGAAGGTCCTGGGGTCGACGGCATGAGCGACGACGAGGAGAAGCGACCATGAGCGACGGCGTCTACGACATGCCGGAAGAGCCGCCGGCCCGCAGGACCCGGCGAACAGGCGGACGCCCGCGCGCTCTGCTCCCGACGATCGCGACGCTGATCGTCCTGCTCATCCTGTTCAGCGTCTTCACCGACGTCTGGACCCAGCGGCTCTGGTACCGATCGGTCGACCTCGGCTCGGTGTTCAGCACCGTGCTCGGCACCCGCGTGCTGCTGTTCGTGGTCGTCGGTCTGCTGATGGCGGCCGCGGTCGTTGCGAACGTCGTCGTCGCCTTCCGCACCCGTCCCCGGGTGGCACTCGCCCCGTCGCCCAGCCCCGGTTTCGAGCGGTACGGCGATCTGCTGCAGCAGCACGGGAAGATCGCGGTCGGCGTCGTCGCGACCCTGATGCTGGTCTTCGGCGGCTCCGCAGCGTCGGGGGAGTGGAAGGTCTTCCTGGCCTGGCGGAACCGGACCCCCTTCGGCGTCACCGACAAGCACTTCAACAAGGACATCGCGTTCTTCGTCTTCGACTACCCATGGCTGCGCGTCCTGCTCGGTTTCGGCTACTCGATCGTCCTGCTGTCGCTGGTCGCCGCGATCATCACCCACTACCTGTACGGCGGCTTCCGCCCGTCCGCCAAGGGCCAGAAGGCCTCCGGTGCGGCGCAGGTGCAGTTCTCGGTGCTGCTCGGCCTGCTTGTTCTGCTCAAGGCCTTCAGCTACTGGCTGGACCGGTTCGGTCTCACGACGTCGGACGCCAAGCTGTTCACCGGTGTCTCCTACACCGGCGACAACGCCGTCCTGCCGAGCAAGGAGATCCTGGCCGTCATCGCGGTCCTGTGTGCGATCTTGTTCTTCGCCAACGTGGTCCGCCGGACCTGGCTGCTTCCCGGCGTGGGAACGGTCGTGCTGATCCTGTCGGCGATCCTCCTTGGTGCGCTCTGGCCGGCCGCGCTCCAGCAGCTGCGGGTGCGACCGAGCGAGCCGGTGAAGGAAGCGCCGTACATCAAGAAGAACATCGACGCCACGCGCCAGGCGTACGGACTCGAGGACACCGACGTCACCGAATACAACGCGAAGAGCACGGCGAAGCCGGAGGACCTGACGGCGGATGCCGAGGTCCTGCCGGGTATCCGGCTGATCGACCCGACAGTGATCGGACCGACCTTCGAGCAGCTCCAGCAGGTCCGAGGCTTCTACTCGTTCCCGACCGATCTCGATGTCGATCGGTACAAGATCAATGGCAAGTTCAAGGACACGGTCATCGCGGCCCGCGAGGTCCAGGTCGACCGGCTGCCGGCCGGGCAACGGAACTGGAACAACGACCACACCGTCTACACCCACGGCTTCGGTGTGGTCGCTGCGAACGGGAATCAGTCGCAGGGCGGTACTCCGGTGTGGACCGAGAAGGACCTGCCACCGACCGGCGATCTCGGCAAGTACGAGCCGCGGATCTACTTCGGCGAGCAGTCGCCGGACTACTCGATCGTCGGCGCCCCGGAGGGCGGCCAGAAGGTCGAGCTCGACACGCCGGAAGGTCAGAAGGGCGGCGACCCGACGCTGAACACCTATGAGGGCAAGGGCGGCGTCCCGATCGGCTCGTTCGGCAGCCGGTTGCTGTATGCAACAAAGTTCCGGGACGCGAACATCCTGCTGTCCAGCCGGGTGAACCCGGAGTCGAAGATCCTCTACGACCGCACCCCGCGCGAGCGGGTCGAGAAGGCGGCCCCGTGGCTGACGCCCGACGGTGACCCGTACCCGGCGATCGTCGACGGCCAGGTGGTCTGGATCGTCGACGGTTACACCACCTCGGACAACTATCCGTACTCCGAGAAGGTCGACCTGGACGTCAGCACCCGGGACACCACCACCGGCCGCGGGACGATCGCACAGCAGCCGAGCGAGAAGATCAACTACATCCGCAACTCGGTGAAGGCTGTCGTCAACGCCTACGACGGCTCGGTCGAGCTGTACGCGTGGGACGAGAACGACCCGGTGCTGAAGACCTGGATGAAGGCATTCCCCGGCACGGTCAAGCCGCGCTCGGACATCTCGCCGGCCCTGATGTCGCACCTGCGCTACCCCGAGGACATGTTCAAGGTGCAGCGCGACCTGCTCGCGAAGTACCACGTCCAGGACCCCGGCACCTGGTACCAGAACAGCGACCTGTGGCGAGTGCCGGACGACCCGACCGCGGTCTCCTCCGGCGGTGACTCGGCGACGCATATCAGCCAGCCTCCCTTCTATCTCTCGTTGCGGATGCCCGATCAGACCGAGCCGAAGTTCTCGCTGACGTCGGTGTACGTACCGAACGGCGAACGGGAGAACCTGACGGCGTTCGTGGCCGTCGACGCCGAGGCCACCTCGCCGGACTACGGCAAGTTCCGGGTGCTGCGATTGCCGGGGAACCTGCAGATACCTGGTCCGGGGCAGGTGTACAACAAGTTCCAGACCGACGAAGGCATCAGACAGGCGTTGCTGCCGATCAACCAGCCGAACAGCGGAGCAAGAGCGCAGTACGGCAACTTGCTGACGCTGCCGCTCGGTGGTGGTCTGCTCTACGTCCAGCCGGTCTACTCGGTCCGGACCAGCGGGCAGGGTAGTTACCCCGTCCTGCGGTACGTACTTGTGTCCTTCGGCGACGGCGTCGCCTACGGCGGGACGCTGCAGGAAGCCCTCACGAAGGTCTTCAAGACCAGCGTCGACACCGGTGAGCTGCCTCCAGGAACGGAGAAACCGCCCACTCCACAGCAGCCGAACCAGACGGTCAAGCAGGCCATCGCCGACGCGCAGGCCGCATGGACCCGGGCGCAGACAGCCCTCAAGAACGGCGATCTTGCCGGCTACCAGACGAACCTCAACCAGATGAAGGCCGCGCTCGACCGTGCCGCCGCCGGTGCAGCAGGGACGCCTGCCCCGACACCATCGTCGACGCCGTCGGCGAATCCGTCGAACCCGCCGGCGTCGACGACACCGACGAGCCCACCGACCTCACCGACAGGCTGAGCCCGCAGGGCGGTTCCGGGGCGGTGACACCGACATCAGTCGGGGTCGCCGCCCCGTTCGTTTCGCCCGCCGGCTCGCCCGTTCGTTTCGTGCGCCGTTCGGCCCGCCGTTTCGCCAGGCTGGTTGCCTACGGCATCAGGTCGTCGGCTCCGGGTGGAACCCGGCCGCGGTGTCGAGCACGTCCTCGTCGGTGAAGCGGTCGTGATCGATCGTGACCTCGGCCGCGACGCCAGGCTCGATGAAGTAGAACACCTCGTTGCCGGCGAACAGACCGTCGTACCCGCCGACCTTGACCGGTTCGAGCTGCCAGTCGCCCGGCTCCTTCTCCTCGTACTCGACCAGGAAGTCCTTCACTGCCTCGAGATCGGTGAGTTTCTCGCCGCGGAGGGTCTTCACGGTCAGGTCGACCTTGAACGCTCCCTCCGGATCCGGTCCGGTCTCCCAGACCCGGCTGTGGAAGGACACGTCCCCCCACTCGTACTCGAAGTCGCTCGGCGTGCCGAGGCCGTCGGGAAGGTTCTCGATCACGAAGCCGTCCAAGTTGCCAGCCCTTTGCTCGGTCGATGGATGATCCGCGGAGTACGTCGACGACGGGGTGAAACCTGTTGCTGAGGCAGGGACTGTCGTCGAGAGCCCGAGTGCGGCCAGGAAGACCGCGCCTCCGATCACGATACGGCGGGCGGACGGCACGGCTCGGGAACGAAGCGATGAACGCGACATGGCTGCCTCCTGGATACGGCGGCGCCCCGCCTGCTGCGAGACGCCCTTCGTGACCAAGAAGGTGCAGTGATCGTCCCTCGCCTGAACCGGCGAGTTCGGATCTGTGGACAACCTCGCCGTCAGTGCCCGATCAGTGCCCGATCAGCCGATGCAACCGGTGGAACGTCTGCCGGAACCCGAGCCGCGGCCACGCCCGCGACGACAACAGGTTCGTCACTCGCCAGTCGGTCACGACCGACGTGTACCCGGTCTCCGCCGACCACTGCAGCACGGCCTCGCCCAGCGCGCGCCCCGCGCCGAGTCCACGAGCCGACGGCAGCACAGCCGCGAACCCGAGGAACCCCGCGTTGTCCGGTTTCGCGAGCCCACTGTGCGCACTCGACTTGTCCAGCGAGCAACCGACCGACGAGCCGATGACCTCACCGTTGTACGAGGCAACGAAGGTCGCGTAGTCCTGATCGTCGATCGATTCCTCCCAGTCCGCCACCGCTTCCTCGAGAGTCGGCAGCTCGCCGGACGAGAACACCGGCGACAAGCCCTGATGGCGGGGCAGTTCGAGATCGAGCTCCGCGAGTACAGGAATGTCCGCGCGCAAAGCGCGGCGTACGACCAGATCCGAAGGCGGCGAGAGGGGAGCGTCAGGCACAGGGCGTACGGCGTGCGCGTGTTGCGAACCGAACGCGAGACGGAACCAGGCGTCGAGCAGCGCGGGGTCGTCGGGCGCGAGGACGTAGTGCGCGATGCGGCCGTCGTCCACCCACTTCGCAGCAGCAGCGCCGTACAGGTCGCGAATGTGTTCTGGCTCACGTACGGCGTGACCGGCGGCCTCGACCCAGATGTTCGGACCCCAGACCGGGGACTGCTTCGGGGCGGCCAGCAGATAGCCGGTGATCTCCCCATCTTCGACCATCACCGCGCCGGACGCACCCTCAGTCTCCCAGGCGGCCGTCACCTCGACCAGCGCCAGCTGTTCGTCCTCGTAGTCAGCGGGAAGCAGCGGGTGACGCTTGCGATGTGCCTGATGCCGCTCGGCGAGCAGACCCGCCGCGGCCGGCAGATCCGTCTCCTCGAACGGACGAACGAGGTGTCGGGACATACTCGGACGGTACGCCGCCGGCCCTCCGGCAGACACGGGTTTTCGGCGCACCGGGAACCGATTTGGTTGCTCGGCCCAGATCCTCTAAACTAAAGACACAACGACGCGGGGTGGAGCAGCTCGGTAGCTCGCTGGGCTCATAACCCAGAGGTCGCAGGTTCAAATCCTGCCCCCGCTACTTGGAAAGGCCCTCTGACCAGGAAACTGGTCAGAGGGCCTTCGTCATTCGCGGCGAGTCGGTGATGGATCGGGCTGGACTCCAGCGCCGGGTGAGTCGAGGGTCAGCTGGCATTGGATCCGGTAGTGGTCACCGCGGGTGATGGCACGGACGTGCTCGACGGGGCGCCTGCGCGGCCGGCTGGGTCCGCTGGCCGGCGTGCTCGGTGCAGCCGCCCTGCTTGCCGCGCCTCTCGATACGATCGGAGCAGGATGACGATCAACGCAGTGAACGACGCCCTGGAGCGGATCCGGGGCGGAGTGGTTGTCTCCTGCCAGGCACGGGGCTCGGATCCGTTGCGCGATTCGCGGGTCATCGCCGCCATGGCGGCGAGTGCGGTGCAGGGTGGTGCGGTCGGACTCCGGCTGGAGGGGCCGGCCGACATCCGCGCGGTCCGCCCGCTGGTCGACGTACCGATCATCGGCCTCTGGAAGGTCGACCTCGAGCCCAGCGACGTCTACATCACGCCGACTGTGCAGCACGCCCAGGAGGTCGTGGCGGCCGGGGCAACCATCGTCGCGCTGGACGGGACCGCACGAGCCCGTCCGGACGGCAACCCACTGATCCGTAGCATCGAGGCAATTCATGAGGCCGGGGCTCTGGTGATGGCCGACGTGTCGACGCTCGAGGAAGGCGAAGCGGCCGCAGCGCTCGGCGCCGATGTGGTCTCCACAACCCTGTCCGGCTACACACCGGACAGCCCACAGGTGGAAGCCCCGGACCTGGCCCTGGTCGGTGAGCTGGCCAAGCGCGTGCAGATCCCGGTTGTCGCCGAAGGCCGGTACCGCACCCCCTCCCAAGCAACGCAAGCCCTATCCGCCGGTGCCTGGGCAGTTGTCGTTGGCACTGCAATCACAGCGCCCGGCTGGATCACCAGCCAGTTCGTCCGCCGCCTGCAACAGGCCGAGGACGAGAAATAGCGGCCGCGGTGCTCATGTCCCCGCCAGACCGGAGGAGGACGGGCAGTCGATACATCGGAGCTCGAGCTGGCTCAGTGGTAGGCGGAGGCTTGGAGGTTGAAGAGTTCGGCGTAGAGGCCGTTCTTGTGGACTAGGTCTTCGTGGGAGCCGTGTTCTGCGATTGTTCCGTGTTGGAGAACGACGATGGTGTCGGCCATGCGCACTGTGGAGAATCTGTGAGAGACCAGGACAGTGATGGTGCCGGCCTGCACTCGGAGATCACTTGCGGCCTTGGTCCAAGCTTCGAAGAGGCGGTGCTCGGTTTCGGGGTCCAGGGCTGCTGAGGGCTCGTCGAGGAGCAGCAACGCAGGAGCGGGGCGCATCATTGCTCTGGCAATGGCGAGCTTCTGCCACTGGCCCCCGGACAAGTCGACCCCTGCTGGCCACCCTGAGCCAAGCTGTGTGTCGAGCCCGCGGGGCAGGGCGGACAGTACGTCGGTAGCTGCGGCGCGCTCGAGCGCGTCAAGGACCAACAGGTCGGAGTCAGCGTTCTCGATGTCTCCGAGCGCCACGGTTTCGCGCACCAGGAGCTCGAAGCGGGCATGATCTTGGAACGCAGCAGAGACTCTGTGCTGCCATCGGGTGAGGTCGATCGAAGCTAGATCTTTCCCGTCGATGGTGATGGTGCCGTCGGTCGGGTTGTAGAGGCCCGCAAGGAGTTTGACCAGAGTCGACTTGCCGGCGCCGTTCTCCCCGACGATGGCGATTGTCGAGCCGGCAGGCAGGTCCACATCAATCTTCTCGAGGGCAGGCTGCGCTGCGCCGTCGTACTGGTAGGAAACGTTGCGCAGCGAGATGCCGTGCGCAAGCCGCGGCGGCACCGGACGGTGGCCACGTTGGGCCGCGGGGCCGAAGAGGTCCTGCAGGCGGACAAAACGGTCGGCGGCGACCAGACTTTGGATCGTGAGCTGTAGGACCTCACTGGAACCGCTGACCAGCCCTAGCACTTGACCGGCCAGCACCGCGATCAGCGCGGCTTCGCCGATCGTTGCCTCGCCAATGGTGACCAGCCGCACCACAAACGCGATGGAAGCGATGTATCCGGCGATGAAGACCAGTCGTCCGGAGAGACTCCAGCCGGCGGCCTGGAGCTGGGCTCGTCCATGGAGGCGTCGAATCTGGTGGTGCGCCCGCTGAAACCTGCGCAGCATCTCCGCTTGCAACCTGAACAGGCGGACCTCCTTCGCGCCGCCCGGCGTGGCCGTCAGCTCAACCAGATGCTCAGCAAGCCGGGCGGGCCCGGCTGCGCGCCGGCCACTGTCGCGGAAGATGCGGCTTGTCCTGAAGCTGACGAGCAGCGACGGCACCGCGAACAACGGCAGGGCGAGGAGGAGCGGATCGACAAGAACCATGAGGACCGCGGTCGTGACGATTTGCACGGTGACGGCGCAGAGTTCGACCATCCTCGGCAGGACCTGACTGAGCTGGTGGCCCTCTCGTTGGAACGCATACAGCTCGCTCAGATGGTGGGGGTTCTCGTGGAGTTCCAGTGTTGGCGTGGCGCTGACCAGGTTGAGAATTTGCGCGTTCATCAGGTACCGGGTGTGATCGCGGAGCCGAGACTGGGCGCGTTGTCCGCCGTAAGCGACGGCGACACTGGCGGCAATCGAGACGACGCCTCCGACAGCGCCGACCCCCAGGGGAAGTGGACTGCCGGTGTGGATGCCATCCACGATGAACTTCAGCCACAGCCCGTACAACGACTGTGTGATTGCCCCAAGCCCGGCCAGCACGAACGCGAGCACCGCCGCTGCACGATCTGCTTGCCAAGCTAGGCGCAGCATCGTTGCGATGACGCGCTGTCGGCTGGTACGGCGGGAGTTCTCAGCCATCGATGTCCTCCTCGGCGTTGGAACTGAACCGCATCGCTTGCTTGCGGAACATGCGTGCGTACGTGCCGTCGGCCGCGAGGAGCTGTTCATGACTGCCGTCTTCGGTGACCTGGCCGCGATCGAGCACGATGATCCGGTTGGAGCGACGGATCGTGGAGAAGCGATGGCTGATCACGACGCTGGTCAAGCCGGCCGTGAGATCGAGGAACCTGTCGTAGAGGTCCGCCTCGGCGCGTACGTCGAGTTGCGCGGTTGGTTCGTCGAGAACGAGAACGCGCGCGCCACCTTGCACCGCCATGAGCGATCTGGCGAGGGCTATCCGCTGCCACTGTCCACCCGACAGGTCAACTCCACTCTCGAGCCGGGCAGAAAGGGTCGTATCCAGACCGTGTGCGAGCGCGTCGAGGATGGCATCCGCGCCGGCTCGTACGGCGGAGCGCTCGATTTCCCTGTCGATCGATGGTTGTGCCAACTGCTCGACTGCGCCGAGACCGATGTTGTCCCGTGCGGACATCTCGTAGTGAACGAAGTCCTGGAAGATCGCCGCCACGGACTTCCGCCACGATTCCTGATCGAGCTCGCGAAGATCGGTTCCGTCGATGAGGATCCGGCCACTTTGCGGTACTTCGAGCCCGGTGAGCAGCTTGATCAACGTGGTCTTGCCTGCTCCGTTCAGGCCGACGATGCCGAGCGACGTACCCGCCTGGATCTCGAGGTTCAGCCGATCGAAGATGACTTTGCCGGACTCGGGATATCCGAAGGTCACCTCCTCGAAGACGATCGACTCCGTTGGACGTCCCAACGCAGTGGCTGTGCCAGGGCGTGTAGTGGCGTGGCGGGCGACGAGGTGTTCCAGTTCGAGAACGACCGGCACGCGACTGGCGCCGTACTCGATGAGATCGTCACCGGACTGATCGGCGAGAAGGCTCATGCCGAGCATGCCTTGGAGCAGCAGAACGACAGCGCCGACACTGAGGTCTGACCGTGTGGCCAGGACGATGACGGCGGCATTGACCACAACAACGAGGGCGAGGAGCACGGCCAGCGGGCGCTGTCCGATCTTGCGGGCCTTGGCCAGCTCGGCGAGTATGCGAGCCGTCTGGCGACCGTACCGATCCGACAACCAGCCGGCGAGGCCGAAGATGCGGACCTCTTTGGCCCACTCCTGACGCAAGCCGATCCGGTGCGTGTAGCTCGCGGCGTGTACGGCGTCTTCCCAGGTGAACTGATCCGAGCGACGCATGTTTGCCTGGAGCCTGTTGCCGACCAGGATCCAGACCAGGAACAGGATTGCAGCGGCCGGGACGGAGACGGTGGCCACCAGCACGGCGGCCGCGAGACCCTGGGCTTGCAGGGGCCACTTCATGCTCACGCCGTCGACCAGATCCCCGGGTTCGAGGCCCGCGATGCGCACGGCACGGTCAGTCTTGGCGGCCAGGTCGGGCCGCTCGAAGATGTCCAAGGTGCCTGCGCTGAGAGCGGCCCGGATCACGCGACCGATCAGGTGTTCCTCGTATCGCCGGTACAGCGCCCAACGCACCACTTCGTAGGCGGCGCGCGTTATCTCCTGCGCTGCCAGCACAAGCGCGATGCCTGCGAGGGCCGAGATGACGGCGGCTGCTGCCGGCGAGTTCGAGCCTGACCGGGCGGCTGCGGGAAGGATCGTGATCAGGTGTGCGACCAGTGCCGCGAAGATCGCCGGCCAGATGGCGGTGAGGACGATGCACCCGATCAGCAAGGCGAACCAGCGTGGGAACGCGCGAGCCAGTGCGACGACCGCAAGCACGCGCGGCGACCGGAACAGCCGATGCCGTGAATAGTTACCCTGGGTGCACTGCAGGAATGTGACAGCTCCTACCCGCCGTGTCAAACCCTTCCCGGCGGGGGCTCGGCTTGGGCGGGCTTGCTGATGGTGGCGGTGCGTTCGCGGGCGACCTTGGTGAAGCCGAAGCGGGTGTACCAGGGGACGAGCTCGTCTGAGGTGCCAAGGGCGGCTTGGGAACAGCCCGTGGTGGCTGCGTGAGCTAGGGCGGCTGCTACTACTGCTGACGCTGCGCCTCGGCCGCGTTCCTCTTGGGGTGTGGCCACTGACCAGAGGTTGGCTGTGTGTCCGGCAGTGATGACGGTTGCTGACGCCACCAGGGTGTCGCCCTCGAAGGCTCCGACGATGTCGGCGGCGCCCGTGCCGTGGAAGAAGCCGGTGAGACCGTCTGGGTCGTCGTACACGCCTCCGACCATGCGGAGTAGTCGGGCTCGCTCCTCAGAATTGCTGATGATTGCGGTGGTGAACTCTGAGGGTGGTGACGGCGGGCGGTCGGCGAGGTCGCAGAGCATCAACGGCGCGGTGTTGGTGGACGTCGGGTGGAGCTCATCGAGTGCCGCCGCGAGATCCGGGCGATCGAGGATGCGGAGGGAGAGGTCGCAGCCGTCCTGAGGAGTCGGCGAGTCCAAAGCCAGGCGAATCGACCGGGTCATTGCCTCGCTCGATGGCGCACTCAGGAACAGTTGATGCGCGATCTTGCCGGGCCGGCCGGCCCACCAGAAGCAGTCGGCGTCGCCCTGCTGTTCCCAGGTGAACACCCCGTCGGCCGACGGCAGCTGCGCCAACCGGCGCCAGCCGCTGACCGCGGCATCCCAGACAATCTGTCCGTTCATCCCCGGCAGCTCAGTTGACGGCGAGTTCGCCGAGTTCGGACCAAGTGTCCTGGGGGAGTTTGAAGTTGACGATGCGGGGGGTTTCCACCAGGTGGGGTGGGAGGTGTTGCTGGGCGGCCTTGAAGTGGTCGGAGGTGACGTGGTGGGTGGCGGCGTCGTCGTCGGCGAAGGCTTCGACGAGGACGTACTCGTTCGCGTCGTCGACGGAGCGGGACCAGTCGAACCACAGGCAGCCGGGTTCGGCGCGGGTTGCGGTGGTGAAGTCGGCGGTGATGGCCGGCCAGTTGTCGGCGTGCTCGGGCTTCACGCGGAACTTCGCGGTGATGAAGATCATGAGGACAAACCTAGCGGCCACCGCGGCGGTGGCGGTCGCAATCTGAGATCAGCGAAGGGTGAACCCGGTGCCGAGGGCGTCGCGTGGGTCCAGGCCGAACGTCGCGGTGCTGGTCCGGTAGGCGGTGCCCGTGACTTCGGTGATGACGCCGTCCGGGGTCTCCTCGACGACGCGGCCGAGGAACGTCGTGCCGACGATGGAGTCGTGGCGCAGGACCTCACCCATGCGCAGACGTCCTTCGTCGTGCAGTAGGGCCAGGCGTGCCGACGTACCTGAGCCGCAGGGCGAGCGGTCGGCCTCTCCGTCGGCGAACACCGCAACGTTGCGCTGGTGCGCCGGCCCGAGATCGTCGTACAGGATCGTTCCGTAGAGACCGCTCAAGCGAGGATCGTGAGGATGTACGGCGACCGCGTCCAAGGCCCACTTGATCTCGCGGCCGATCGCGACCAGGTCCGCATAACACGCGGGCGTCACCGACAGACCGACCGATGAGGCGAGGACGGACGCGTAGAACGCGCCGCCGTAGCTGATGTCCGCCAGCACCTCGCCGCGCGCCGTCGGCACCTGCAGGCCACGGCCCAGCACGTACGACGGAACGTTGCGGAAGGCAACGCTCACCACAGAACCACCGGCGCAACTGACCCGCGCGACCACCCGCCCGGACGGTACGTCGATGACAACATCCGTCTCGCCATCAATAGCCACCTGGACCAGACCGCTTTCGACCGCCCAGGTCGCGAGCGCGATCGTCCCGTGCCCGCACGCCGTCGAGTACCCGTCCTTGTGCCAGAACACCACGCCGAAGTCGGCGCCGTCGTCATCACCCGGTACGACGAACCCGCCGTACATGTCGGCATGACCACGCGGCTCGTTCACCAGCAACCGCCGTACGGCGTCGATGGCCTCGGACGACTGCGCCACGACCCGGCGGTCTGCCACGGAGGTTCCCGGGATCTCGACCGAGGTCACGATCCGGAACGGCTCCCCGGCCGTGTGATAGTCCACCACGCTGACATCGTCCACAGACGTACCTTAGACAAACGAAAGCCGCCGTCTGCCCCGATCAGAGGGCAGGCGACGGCTTGAGCGACCGGGTGGTCAGGCAGCTTGCAGCGCGCGGTTCCGGGCGGCCCAGACCGCTCGGCGCAGTCGGGCTTTGTCCGGGTAGCCGGCCTCGCGGCCGACCAGGTAGACGTCGTGGTTGCTCATCTTGACCATGCCCGCGACGAACCAGACCGGGCTCCCCTCGGCCAGCATGGTGACGATCATGTTCCGGATGTCGGTGGTGATGTTCATTCTGACCCTCTCCTTTGGTCGCTCTTACTGATACGTCGGACCAGAGGGGCCGGATTCGACACGTCCTCGAAAAGAAAATCGGGAAAACAAAGCGCCCCGATCGATGACCGGGGCGCTCGTCCGTGTGGGTCCCGGGGGGAGTGGGACCACCACACGTTGGGGGGGACCTTGACGTTAACCCGACGAAGGGGTCACGCTCAGCAGTTTTCGCCGAACGGCATCAGAAGCGCGTTCAGCGGTTCGACCATCTCCGATACAGCGAAGTCGCCAGGACGACGGAGAACAGGAGTAGACCACAACACCACGCGAGTGCGACCCAGCTCTACCTGGACGGCGTCGCCGCGTTCATTGACCGGGTCGGATGATCGCGTCGGCCGCCGGTGCGGTGGCGGCGATCAGGTGGGCGTTGCGTTCGTCGGAGCCGTACGTGCGTTCGTGCGCTTCCTCGGGTGATCTGCCGAAGGCGCGGTGCCTGGCCTCGAGTCGGGCGTGCCGGAGCTCCTCGGGTACCTCGACGTACCAGCATTGATCCAGCAGACGGCGTACGGTCGACCAGGGCGTCTCGTCGAGCAGGAGGTAGTTGCCTTCGGTCAGGACCAGCGTGACCTCGGGGGCGATTCCGATGCTCGCGGCGATGGAGTCCTCGATGCTGCGGTCGAAGCGCGGCGCCCAGATCTGCTCGTCCGGTGATTCCTTCAACCGCTTGAGGAGCGCGACGAAGCCGTAGCTGTCGAAGGTGTGCGGCGCGCCTTTCACATCGGCCAGTCCCTCAGCTTCCAGAACTGATTGGGCGAGGTGGTAGCCGTCCATCGGCACGAGCGCGACCTTGTGCCCGTCCGCGGTCAGCTTCGCGGCTAGTTGCTCGGCGTACGTCGACTTGCCGGCGGCCGGCGCACCGGTGATCCCCAGAATCTGCCGCCGCCCCCGCGTCGCCAACTCGACGGCAACGTTGTAGGCGGCGGCTGAGTCCAGAGTAAGCACGTCGAGGATCCTAAGCGAGGTAGCCGTCCGGGCGGATCAGGATCTCGTCGCCCGGCTGGGCGTGGTAGATCGCGAACGCCTCGGGTGAGGTGATGTCGACCGTGTGCGGGTGCGTCGCCGGTGTGGTGGGGGCGAACCGCAGCAGCGTCTCGTGCGGACCGCGGAGGAGCTCGAACAGGCGCACTTTGTTGCCCTCGGCATCTGTGAGCGGCGCGTCGGGGGCGCGGTCCCCGGAGGCCAGGGCTCGGGTGTCCGCCGGGTTGCGGTACGAGATGTCCAGCTGGCGGGTGTTCTCGCCGCGCTCCAGTGCCGACTGGTCGCCGTCGATGTGCTTCTGCAGCAGGTCCTGACTGATACCGAGGACCCGCTCGGCGTTCGTGCGGCGTTCGGTCTCGTACGTCGCCAGCACCTCTTCACGTCCGTCGGCCAGCTTCCAGCCGAGGTTGTACGCGTCCTGGACGCCGGTGTTCAGACCTTGACCGCCGGTCGGTGGGTGCACGTGGGCGGCATCGCCGGCGATGAAGACCCGGCCTACTCGGAACTTCGCGGCGAGCCGCACGTTCGGACGCCACACGGTCGACCAGGTGAGGTCGCGGAGCTTCGCCGTACCCGGGCCGGCGAATTTGTCGACCACCTCCTGCAATGCTTCGAGCGAAGTGTCCGCGTCCTCGCCATCGAGGGGAGCGCCGAACTGGAACTGATCGCCGCCGGACAGCGGAGTCATCGCGATGCCGGACATCGGATTGTCCGCGGCGCCGAACCAGTAGCCCACCTCGTGGTCGAGCCCGTCGGCCGCGACGTCCCCGAGCAGCATGCGGATCGACTCGTCGGTCGTCCCTTCGAAGGGGACGCCGAGGTGCTTGCGGACGAAACTCCTCCCGCCGTCAGCACCGACCAGGTAGTCGACGGTCAGCGTCTCGCCGGTCGACAGGTCGGCGGTCACCGCGTCCGCGGTCTGTGTGAAGCCGACGATCGCGGTGCCGAGTTCGACGCTCACGCTGTACTCCGCGAGCTTGTGGCGCAGGATCTTCTCGGTGCGGGACTGGCTGAGCATATGGCCGTTCGGGTACGGGATGTCGGGTGTGGGCTCGACCGGATCGGCCATCCGGCGCTCGTCGACGAGCCGGCCGCCGACGTAGATCTTCATCACCGGGACCGGGCGGCCCTGCTGCAGGACCTCGCCCAGTACGCCGAGATCCTCGAACACCTCGAGCGTCCGCGGCTGCAGGCCGTCGCCGCGCGATCCGTTGAAGAACTCGGTCGCCTTGTCGATCACCCGGACCGCGATGCCGCGCCGGGCCAGCTCGATACCGAGGGTCAGGCCGGTCGGTCCGGCACCCGCGATCAGGACGTTCATGGTCGTCTCCGTGACTGAATTATGATTCACTGAATTCAGATTCAGTTTGTCCGGGACTAGGGTTCGCTGTCAAGGAGGTACTCGTGACGGACACGGTGAGCCGCCGGCAGCGGGCGGCCGGGACCGAGGTGGCGCTGAAGCAGGCCGCGCGCGACGTCTTCGCCGAGCGCGGGTACCTGAACACGAAGATCACCGACATCACCGCGGCCGCGGGCCGCGCGACGGGGTCGTTCTACAACCACTTCGCGAGCAAGGAAGAGCTGCTCGAGGCGCTGCTCCGCGACATGCTCGCGGCAGCGGACGAGGCGGTCGTCGACGACGCCGGACACGACGCCGACTTCAGTAAGCGGTCGGCGATCCGCTGGCATGTGGCCGCGTTCTGGCGGTTCTACCAGGCGCATCTGCCGGAGATGATCGCGGTGAAGCAGGCCGCGATGGCGGACCCGGAGCTGGGGCGGCGGCTGCAGCAGATCATGGCGGACGACGACCAGCACATGGTCGAGCACTTCGCACACCTGCCGAACCCGCCGGCCGACCCGCTCGTCACGATCTCCGCCATGAACGCCCTGATGGAGGGCTTCGCCTACACCTGGCTCGTCGTCAACCCGTCCAACGGCCAGACGATCTCCGATGAGAACGCCATCGACACCCTCACCAACCTCCTGCACCACGGTCTGGCGGGGTAGAGGCGAACGCCCAGCCCATCACAATCGAGCGGTCTCGATCCCCGTCCGGCGTGGAGCCGGCAGTTCGACGCAATTGTGATGGCCTGGAGATGCGGACCCTAGTCCTCGGGCGGAGGTGGTTCCTCGGCGCCTTCGCGTTCGTCGCGGGCGGCCCAGTCCATCAGGGTGTCGAGTGAGTAGACGTTCTCGTCGATCGTGGCGTGCAGGTCGCCGAGTTCGGCGTAGCGGGCGGGGACGGTGGCGATCGTGAAGTCCTTCGGGTTCACGTCGTCGATCTCGTCCCAGCGGATGGGGGTCGAGACCGTGCCTTCCGGGTTGCCGCGGACCGAGTAGGCGGCCGCGATCGTGTGGTCGCGGGCGTTCTGGTTGAAATCCACAAAGACCAATCGCGGGTCGCGGTCCTTGCGCCACCACGTGGTCGTCACGTCCTCGGGCGCACGCCGCTCCACCTCACGCGCGAACGCCAGCGCCGCCCGCCGTACGTCGGAGAAGCCGTACGTCGGCTCGACCCGGACATAGATGTGGATGCCCGATCCGCCCGAGGTCTTCGGGTAGCCGACCGCGCCGAGCTCGTCGAGTACTTCGTGCACCGTGTGCGCGACCCGCCGGACCCGATCGAACGGGCAGTCGGGCATCGGGTCGAGGTCGATCCGCCACTCGTCGGGCTTCTCGGTGTCGGCGCGCCGCGAGTTCCACGGATGGAACTCGACCGTCGACATCTGCACCGCCCAGGCGACGTGGGCGACCTCGGTGACGCACAGCTCGTCCGCGGTCCGGTTGTACCGCGGGAACTTCACCCGCACGGTCTCCATCCACGGCGGCGCTCCGTGCGGCAGCCGCTTCTGATGGACCTTCTCGCCCGCGACACCCTCGGGGAACCGGTGCAACATACACGGCCGCTCGCGCAGCGCGTTGACGATGCCGTCCCCGACGGACAGGTAGTACTTCACCAGATCCAGCTTGGTCTCCCCGCGCGCAGGAAAGTACACCCGCTCCGGATTGGAGATCCGAACGGTCCGCTCACCCACCTCCAGCTCGATCGCCGGAGACTTCGCCTTGGACTGGGCCATGACGCCAACCTAACCGGCGCCGGGGACAAACGGCATCAGGCCAGGCGGGTGAGCCAGCCGCGGGTGTCCGGGGTGCGGCCGTACTGGAGGTCGAGGAGCGTGCTGCGGATCTTCGCGGTGACCGGCCCGACGCCGTGGTTGATCGAGTGGTCGCCGATGGTGAGGTCGCCGTCGGGCCAGGCGAGGCGTCCGATGGGGGTGATGACGGCGGCCGTGCCGGAGGCGAACACCTCGGTGATCTCGCCGGAGCGGATGCCGTCCTTGCATTCGTCGGCGGAGATGCGGCGCTCTTCGACCGGGTGGCCCAGGTCGGCGGCGAGCTCGAGCACGGAGGCGCGCGTGACGCCTTCGAGGATCGAGCCGTTCAGTTCGGGCGTCGCGATCCGGCCGTCGGCGTACACGAAGAACATGTTCATGCTGCCGATCTCCTCGAGCCACTTGTGCTCGACCGCATCGACGAACGCGACCTGTTCGCAGCCGTTCGCAACCGCCTCGGCCAGGCCGGCGAGGCTGGACGCGTAGTTGCCGCCGCACTTGGCCGCTCCGGTCCCGCCTGGCGTCGCCCGGATGGTCGAGGTCGTCAGCCAGATGGACACCGGCTTGGGGCCGGTGTCGAAGTACGGGCCGGCGGGCGAGGCGATGACGCCGAACAGCACCTCGTGGGCGGGCCTGACGCTCAGTGCGGCCTCGGTGGCGATCATGTATGGCCGGAGATACAGGCTGGTCTCGCCGTCATCGGCCGACGGCACCCACGCCTCGTCAACGGTCACCAGCGCCCGCAGGGCCGCGACGAACTCGTCCTCCGGCACCTGCGGCAGCGCAAGCCGCTCCGCACTCGCCGTGAACCGAGCGGCGTTCCGGTCCGGACGGAAGGCCCACACCGAGCCGTCGGCGTGCCGGTACGCCTTCAGGCCCTCGAATATCTCCTGCGAATAGTGGAAGACAGCAGCCGCCGGGCTGAGTGACAGCGGTGCGTACGCCGTGACCTTCGAGTCGTGCCAGCCACGGTCCACCGACCACTTGGCAACGACCATGTGGTCCGTGAACGACTGTCCGAAGGACGGATCGGCAAGCACCGCCGCCCGAGCCTCTGCACTGGCCGGGTCGCTGCGCAGTTCGACCGCGAAGTCCCATGCATCTGTCACTACCGTTGCCCGCTGTTCACCTGTCACTCGCCGCACGCTACCTCTGATCTCACCTCCAGCTCGACCCGCCGCCCACACTCCGACCACTCCGGTACGCCGATCGCGCCAGCAGTTGCCGTAGCTCGACTGCACCGGGCTCTGCCTGTACGACGTGCAGCACTCGATCGGCAGCGTCGTACACCAAGCAGTCCTGCCACTCGTCCGGTAGCTCGACCAGGACCCGGAGTGCCGTGGCCAGGCCTGCTGCGACTTCGCCCGCGACCACCAGGCACTCGGCCAGGCACAGGTCGAGTCGTGCACGTTCGCCGATCCAGCTCTCGGGGCAGAGCTCCCTGGCGCGCTCCAGCAGCACACAGCCGGGCACGCCGTACCCCAGCAGGGTGCAGACCCGTCCTTCGGCCCAGTGCAACTGGTACGGCAGGGCCTGTGGGGTGATGCGCAGGAGCTCGTCGCCGATACCGATCAGCTCCTGCAACGCGCGGTGCGCGTCCTGGGTGCGTCCGAGCTCGGCAAGGACGAGCGCTCGCGATGTCCGCGGCACGCAGCCTGCCGCGCCCGGCGCCTGCCGGTCCAGCGCGACGGATTCGTCCGCTAGCTCCAGCAGCTCTGCCAACGGACGCCGCTCGGCAAGACCGGTGATTGCTTCCTTGGCCCGCACCAGCGCCGGCAGCGGGCCCTCGCCGACGCTGTCCGCAGCCGCGCGTGCGGCCCACCACCAGCGCCTGGCAGTGCTTCGCTCACCCAGCCTGGCGAGGGTCTCGGCGATCAGCATGCTCAGCTCGGCTGCCTCTACTCCGTCAGCGCCGTGCAGCTGCCGCACCAGCTCCGGTAGCAGGCAGGCCGGTGGAACACTGCGGTAGTCGTCGGGCACCGGTCCGCCGGCATCGAGCGTGGCGACCAGCCCCCGCCACGCTGTCTCCAACGGGTCGGCCTCCGGCCGGAGCTGACCTGCGCGGGCGGGCCTTCGCTCGAAGGTGGCAGCCAGTCGGCCGTCAGTGCCGAGCTCCCGGTCGCAGAGCCGGGCCAAGTCCGCAGAGCCGGGCCGCTGCCCGCGCTCCACCTGCGACAGATAGCTGTGGTCGTACCCGACCCGTGCTGCGAGTTGGCGCAGGCTCAGCCCGGCCGCCTGCCTGCACTGCCGCAGCAACGGGCCGAACGATGCCCCAATCGACGTCCCAATCGATGTCTCGGTCACAGGACCACCCCGTTCGCGCTTCGAGCTCATGTGGTGCGTGCCGGACAAGCTACAAGCCCTCGCCGACAAAAACCGTGGAAAACAAGGGCATGTGGGCTGTGGGCTGTTCCCACAGCCCACAGCCCACACCTGTTGTGCGCACTGCGTTCTGGGTGATCCTGAGCAGGTGAACACGCTGAAGCGACAGGCTCGCCTCTTCCGTCTGGTCCGGCCCATCGCCGCCCCTGGTTCCCGGATGCTCGCGGAAGGTGCGGAGTGGTCCGATGGTGCCGTCGCGCTCAGGTGGCTCGGCCGCTGGTCGAGCACCTCGACCTGGGACGACATCGAGGCACTGCTGGCGGTTCACGCCGCCGACGGCGACACCCGGCTGCACTGGCTCGACCCGCCGCCGGTCCGGCCGGCCGCACCACCTCCCGAGCCGCAGGAGAAGACGGTCTGGCTGCCGGCGCCGGCTCCTGACGGCCTCTGCTCACGCTGCGGCCGCCCGTGGCCCTGCCTCGACTGCGGTCCCTAGGGCACGTCTCCCCAGCCGTGCGTGAGACATCGGTGTCAGGGATTACTTGACGCGGTTTAGTGTGAGGGGGTTTGGGCCGGGTTGGTGAGGGGTGGTGCTGGTGGCGGACGGTGCGGTGGTGGATCCGCTGGACGAACTGGATGCTCAGGTGGCTCGGCTGCGGGTAGTGGCGGACGAGTTGCGGGAGGCTCGGGGGAAGCCGGTTCTGGAGGGCAACCAGGTCGAGCTGATCGAGGACGGGCCCACACTGTTGCGGACTTACGAGGAGATGCAGCGCAGTTGCCGGGTGCAGGTCCGGGCGCTGGATCGGCCGCCGTACTCGACGCCGCCCGCGTCGCAGCAGAAGCTCGAGCTGAACCGGCTGGCGGACGGGCTGGTGTACCGGGCGATCTACGGGTTCGAGGTGTTCGAGTCCGAGGAGGTCATGGCGGTGCTGCCGGAGCTGCGGGCGGCCGGTGAGGTGAGCCGGGTGCTGCCGCAGATGCCGATGAAGATGGTCCTCGGGGACGACACCATGGCGCTGGTCGCACTGACGAAGCGGGCGCCCGCCGAGTCCCACCTGCTGATCAGGTCGTCCGGTCTGCTCGACGGGCTGATCGCGATGGTGGGGACTGGCCGTACCGATGCCGGAGCTGGAGGCCAACGGCGACGTGGCGGAGCTGCGGGCGCCGGACCGCGACATCCTGATGCTGCTGGCCGGCGGAGCCACCGACGACATGATCAGCAGGCGGCTGCGGATCAGTCCCCGGACGACCCAGCGCCGGGTCCGCGCGCTGATGGATGCCCTCGGCGCGCAGACCCGGTTCCAGGCGGGCGTCCAGGCCGCCCGCCGCCGCTGGATCTAGGTCCTAGTTGATCGTCACCACCGTTCCGGCCCGGTTCGGGAACTCGACGAAGCCGGTCGAGCGCTGACCGGTCGCCAGCCCGGACCACGACGCCGTCACCTGGAACGGCTTGAACGCGGCCGGTGCTACCGGCGGCGTGACCTTGAGCGAGCTACCGGTCGAGGAGGTCACGACGTTCGTCTGCATCGTGTACTCCGTCGTGCTCGCGCCCGGCGGGTTGGACAGGGTGATCGCAAGAACACCCCACACACCAGGAGTGGGTGCGGGCACGCTGGCGGACGCCTGGTTCGATCCGTCACCGACGAACGACAGGAACTGCATCTGACCGTTCACGACCTTGTACAGGACCAGCCAGATGCTCCCGGCCGGGTCCACGGTCTTGATGTTCCACTGCACTGCCTTGGTCTGGGAGGTCGCCGTCACCGGGTAGTCCGGAAGGTCGGCATCCGCTGCCCCAGCAGGCACCGCGCCAGGAACGAGAGGTGCCGATACCACGCCGTACGACCGGATCGGTACGCCGGCCTTGCCGACGGTTGCGGTGAACGAGGTGGAGCCGGAAGCGCCGGTGCCCGTGACTGCAGTCGGAGCAAGCACGGACGTCGGTACGACGACGATCGGGCTACGGACTGTCTTGTCGGCGCCCTGCCACGTCAGCCAACCGTTGCTGGTCGTGCCGGAGTCACCTGTGTCGAGAGTGAGCTTCACTGTGAAGGTCTTCGTCTCACCGGCCTTGCTGAAGTGCAGGATTGACGGCGTGACCACGGCCTTCATACCTGGTACCGAAGCAGTCGCTCGGTACAGGCCCGCAGTCACAGCGGTCACTCGCCGGGTGATGGTCTGCGTGCCCAGCAACTGGCCGACCGCGATCGAGGGAGCGTTGTAGTCACTCGGGTTGATGGCCGATACGCCGGTACCGGTCTTGACGCCGGTGCCCTCCAAGTAGCCCAGCCAGTCCGTGTCGCTCGAGTCGTAGACGAGGCCTGGGTCCAGCATCTTCGACGGCTGTACCTCACCGGCGCCGGCGTCGAAGGGGTTGGTGTTGACGGCTCCAGTAGAGGTCAGCACGTTGCCGGCAGTCGTCATCAGCGCCGACTTGACCGCCATGGGCGACCAGTCCGGGTGCTTCGACAGGTACAGGGCTGCCAGACCCGCCACGTGCGGTGCAGCCATCGACGTACCCGACAGGAACGCGTAGTTCTGTCCGCCGTTGGTGGGCGGTGCGACAGCGGCCAGCACGTTGACACCCGGTGCGGTGAGGTCAGGCTTGAGCAGGTTGCCGTTACTTGACAGAGACGGGCCACGCGACGAGAAGTCGGCCATCTGCGGGTACGGCGTCGTGGTGCTGGTCTGGTTGCCAGGTACGAGTTCAGCGGTCGCGTCTGCCTGCGTCGCGTAGGACTTCACCGACAGCGAGCCAGGGGTGTTCAGGTGCACAGTCGGTACGACGTGGGAGTCGCCGACCACGTCCTGGTCGAACAGGTTCAGCAGCACCATTCCGACGCCGCCGGCACGCTGTACCTCGGCGGACTTGTCCACGCGCGCACTGATGCCGCGTTCGCACGCGACGATCTTTCCGGCCGTCTTGGCGGGGTCGAGGGTGTTCGCGAGACAGATGAGTGCGTCCGAGTCGCTCACGCCGTCCTTCTTGACTGCGGCTCCGTTGACGAGCGGCCTGCTGCCCGTCGGCGACGTGATCGTCGTGCTGACGCCGGAGTACTTCTGGCCGTTGCCCAGCACGACTGTCCCGTTCCACGGGGCGACCGTGGTCGCTCCAACCGTGGTCACCCAGGGGGAGGTGTTGTCGAGCGTCGCTGCGTCGGGGCCGGAGTTGCCACCGGCTGCGGAGACGAAGACACCAGCCGACGCAGCGGACAGGAACGCTAGCTGGATCGGGTCCGTGGCCGGGGACTCGATGGTCGAGCCGACCGAGTAGTTGATGACGTCGACGCCGTCTGCGACTGCCTGGTCGATAGCAGCGACGATGTCGGAGGTGAGACCACCTGAGTCCTGCGTCGCCTTACCGGACCAGAGCGCCTTGTACACAGCGATCTTGGCGGCCGGTGCGACACCAGTCACCGTACCGAGGTCACGGCCGCCCAGTACGACGTCCACGTCAGCCCGCCCTGCCGCGGTGGTAGCGGTGTGCGTCCCGTGGCCCTCACCGTCGCGCGGCGACTCGTAGTCGGCACGGCGCTCCGGCGGGACCAGGCTGAGCCACCCGTCACCGAAGTACTTCGCACTGATGAGCTTGGTGTTGCACAGGTCGGCGGTGAAGTCCTGACCGGCCTCGCAGCTGCCGGTGAACGTGCTGCCGTCGGCCTTCTGCATCACAGTCGTCGAGCCGGACAGGTAAGGACGGTACGGGTCCGCAGCCGTCGCCGGCTCGGTGCCGAGCTTGGGGCCGGACAGCGACGCGCTCTCGGGCCAGATGCCGGTGTCGACCACACCTACGACGACACCCTGGCCCGCGGTCGCCGTACCGCCGAGCTTGTTCCATACGCCGGTCCGGCCGGACAGCTTCAGGAAGTCGGTCGGGTTGCGGTCGTCCAGGGCGACGTGCAGCTGGTCCGGTACGACGGCCATCACACCAGGTGTCTTGGTGAGCTCGTTGACCTGCTTCGAGGTCAGCGAAGCGGCGAAGCCGTTCAGTGTGGTCGAGTAGTCGTGGTCGACGTGTGCTCCGACCTTCGCAGCAACCTGTGCGTGCTTGCCGGTCAGATAGGCGCGGTACGCCTTCCCGCTGGTGCTGTTGACCTCGACCTTGCGGCCAGCTGCCGGCTTGGTGGCCTTCAGCCCGGTGACGCCACCCTGGTACGTCGCGAGTGGCTTGTCGGCCAGTGTTACGACGTACCGCCCAGGTGCGAAGGTGAGACGGCTGCTGGACGGCGCATCTGTGCCTGGTGCAGCGGAGCCCGGTGGAGCCACCAAGGCGGTGGTGATCAGCGCGGCGCCTGCAAGCAGTGCGGCGCGCCGACGCAGGTTGGGATGGTTCACGTGATGCCTCCACGGCATGTAGTCCTGGCCGTGGCTGTAGCCCCGGCCGCCCGCCCCCGAGCTCGGACGCCGAAGAGCCTGCCAATCCACCGCTCCGACCACACGGTTTTGGCTTCAACTAGCCGCTGGCGAAAACCTGCCAGTCAGCGCACCGCAGTTGCCAGGAGGTACTGCGCCTTCAGGCGTACCTGGCCGGTTGACGTGATCCAGTCGTCGGCGATTGTCTGCAGGACGCGCTTGCGTACTTCATCCAGGCGGCCGGCCTGTTCAAGGAGGGGGAGGGTTTCGATGCCCAGGGGATGGGCTGCGATGCGGGTCTCCCAGTAGTCCTCGGCGGACGCCGCCACGATGTCGAGTTCGAGCGTCGTGCCGGAAACCGCGAAGGCGTGCGGGTCGAGGAGCTCGGACAGTGCGGTCGGGTCATGCCACTTGAACGGCGTACCCAGGGCGCCTCCCGTGACCTCTCGGACCGCAGCGAGGATGACGCCGACGAGTTGGCTCAGGACTCCTGGTTGCCAGCTGGTCAGGAGGATTCGGCTCGCGGGTTTCGCGACTCGAGCGAGTTCGGCGATTGCGGCGGCCGGGTCGGGGGCGAAAATGACGGCGAAGTTGGACAGGATCACGTCGGCTGAAGAATCCGGCAGCGGGATCGACGCTGCGTTGCCGGCGACGACGGTCAGGTCGCGGTCCAAGGCTGTCTCGGCGATTACCTCGCGGAGGCGGGCAGCCGGCTCCACCGCGGTGACACGGGCGCCGAGATCGGCCGCGAGGAGGGCGACGTTGCCAGTGCCCGCGCCGACGTCGACCACGTGCTCACCGGGCCGGATGTTCGCTGCCGTCACCAGTTCCCGAGCTGCGGGCAGCAGATCCGCGGCGGTCGGTTCGTAGCTGCCCTTGCCCCAGTCCATCTCCGTCACGCGACCACCCTAGGCCGGGTTCCCGCCAGCGTCGGGTATCCGCCGTCGCCGACGCATTGACCGGTGATTATGGAGCATCTCTACTAACGAACTGGGAGTTGCAGGACAGCCACGCGCCGTACCTCGACTCCCTCCCTGGCCTGCCCGGCTCGCGCCGCCCCCGCGAGCCGGGCCGGAGCCTGTGGATTACCGATGTCTGTTTGTAGGGATCCGCTGGTATGAAGGAGGCATGACAGCGTCAACGACCCGCTCGGTGATCCTCACCGTCGACGACGATCCCGGCGTTTCCCGGTCGATCGCCCGTGACCTCCGCCGTCGGTACGGCGAGGAGAACCGCATCGTCCGGGCCGAGAACCCGGTGCAGGCGCTCGACGCGCTGAAGGAGCTGAAGCTCCGCGGTGAACCGGTCGCGCTGCTGCTGGCCGACTACCGGATGCCGCAGATGTCCGGCATCGAGTTTCTCGAGGCCGCGATGGACCTCTTCCCGCTGGCCCGCCGCGTGCTGCTCACGGCGTACGCCGACACCGACGCTGCGATCCAGGCGATCAACGTGGTCGACCTCGACCACTACCTGCTGAAGCCGTGGAATCCGCCGGAGGAGAAGCTGTACCCGGTGGTCGACGCGATGCTCGACCTGTGGCGGTCGACCCCGGAGCCGTCCGGCGACGAGACCCGGGTCATCGGTCACCGCTGGTCGGCGCCGTCGTTCGCGGCCCGCGACTTCCTCGCCCGCAACGCGGTGCCGTACCGCTGGCTGAACGTCGACGACGACGAGGCCAAGCGGCTCCTGGATGCCGCCGACGTGGACGGTACGACGCTGCCGGTCGTGATCACGCCTGACGCCACGGTGATGATCGCCCCGTCCGAGGCCGAGCTGGCGCAGAAGGTCGGCCTGTCCACGGCGCCGGCGAAGGACTTCTACGACCTGGTCGTGGTCGGCGGCGGCCCGGCCGGGCTCGGTGCGGCGGTGTACGGCGCCAGTGAGGGCCTGCGGACTGTGCTGGTCGAGCAGTTGGCGACCGGTGGTCAGGCTGGGCAGTCGAGCCGGATCGAGAACTACCTGGGCTTCCCGGACGGCGTGTCGGGCGCGCAGCTGACGGACCGGGCCCGGCGGCAGGCGGTCCGGTTCGGGGCCGAGCTGCTGACGACTCGCCAGGTCGTCGGCCTCGAGACGCTCGGCAACGCGCGGCGGCTGGTGTTCGCCGACGGCAGCGAGATTTCGGCGCACTCGGTGATCCTGGCGACCGGGGTCTCGTACCGGACACTGCAAGCCCCCGGTGTCGAGGATCTGTGCGGCCGCGGCATCTACTACGGATCGGCCACCACCGAGGGTCCGGCGTGCGCCGGCGCCGAGGTCTACATCATCGGCGGGGCGAACTCGGCCGGTCAGGCGGCGGTCTATTTCTCGAGGCATGCGAAACGCGTGCATATGCTGGTGAGAGGACCATCGCTCACCGCGACGATGTCGTCGTACCTCATCGACCAGATCGACGGGATCGACAACATCGAGGTGCACACCTGCACGCAGGTCGTTTCCTGTATCGGCTCGGAGCACCTGGAACACCTCACCTTGCTGAACAGCGAGACCGGGGAGAAGCGTGAGGTGGACACGGAATGGATGTTCGTGTTCATCGGCGCGGCCCCGCGGACGGACTGGCTGCCCGGTGACGTGCTCCGCGACGACCGGGGCTTCGTGCTCACCGGACCCGACCTGCACGGCAGACCGCCGGGCTGGCCGCTGGACCGGGAGCCGTACCACCTGGAGACGAGCATGCCGGGCGTGTTCGCCGCCGGCGACGTACGGGCCGAGTCGGTGAAGCGGGTCGCCTCCGCGGTCGGCGACGGAGCGATGGCCGTGACACTGGTGCACCGATACCTGGAGATGCTCTGATGACTGACCAAGCTGTGGCGCCGCGGCGACTGACGCCGGACGAACTCCGCACGCTGTTCCTCTTCGAGAGCCTCACCGAGGAGCAGCTGCAGTGGCTCTCCGAGGCCGGGTACGTCGAGTCCGTGCATGACGGGATCGTGTTCAACGAAGGCGACGAGGCGACCTGTTGCTACGTCCTGCTCTCGGGTGAGATCCGGCTCTGCAAGCTGTCGCACGGCGAGCTCGTGGAGATCAACCGGACCGGCCAGCGCGGGGTGTACTCCGGGGCGTTCAACGCGTTCTTCGGCGCCAACGATCACAAGTCCTACACCGCGACGATGCAGGTGACCGGGCCGTCGGAGTTCTTCGTGATCAGCGCCGAGACGATGGCGACGATGATGAACACCTGGTTCCCGATGGCGGTGCACCTGATCGAGGGCTTCGTGATGGGCATGCGGCGGACCAATGAGACCCTGGGGGAGCGTGAGCGGTTGCTTGCCCTCGGCTCCTTGTCCGCGGGTCTGACCCACGAGTTGAACAACCCGGCCGCGGCGGCGGTCCGGGCCGCGGCGACCCTGCGGCAGCGGGTGTCCGGGATGCGGTCGAAGCTGGCGATGCTTGCCGACGGCACCCTCGACGCGACCAAGCTGCACCAGATCGTCGCGTTGCAGGACGACGCGGTCGAGCGGCTGGAGAAGAACAAGGACAAGGACCTCCCGCCGATGGAGTTGTCCGACCGCGAGGACACGCTGACGGACTGGCTCGACGACCACGACGTCCAGGCAAGCTGGGACGTGGCACCGGTGCTCGCCGCCGCCGGCCTGGATGTGCCCTGGATGGAGAACGTGCTGGAGGCAGTCGGGCCGAAGTACCTCGAGGGTGCAGTCCGGTGGTTGATGTACACCATCGACACCGAGTCGCTGATGAACGAGATCGACGACTCCGTGACCCGGATCTCGACCCTCGTCGGTGCGGCGAAGCAGTACTCGCAGATCGACCGGGCGCCGTACCAGACCATAGATCTGCGGGAGTTGCTGAAGTCGACGCTGGTGATGATGTCGGGGAAGCTGCAGGGGTACGAGGTCGTCAAGGACTTCGATCCCGAGCTGCCCCCGATCCCGGCGTACGCCGCAGAACTCAACCAGGTGTGGACGAACATCATCGACAATGCGGTGAGCGCGATGGGCGGATCCGGGACGCTGACGCTCCGTACCCGTCGCGACGGCGCCTACGCGGTGGTCGAGATCGGCGACACCGGACCGGGCATCCCCGACGAGATCCGGCGCCGCATCTTCGAGCCCTTCTTCACCACCAAGCCGATCGGCGAAGGCACCGGCCTGGGCCTCGACATCTCCTGGCGCATCGTGGTGAAGAAGCACCACGGCGACCTACGCGTCGAGTCCGAACCGGGCCACACGGTCTTCAAGATCGTCCTACCCCTGGACCCCGAACGCGAACTGGAGTCCGACCCAGCCCTGCTTGCTTAAGGCAACCAGTCGACGATGGCGGTGACGACTGCCGGGTCCAGATGTCCTGGGACCTGGTAGTCGGCCATCGTCGACGGGCCCTCGCCGGGGAAGAACACGTGGTTGTCGGCATCGAGCACTGTGATCGTCGCGTCCGGGACGCCCGCGCGCCACGCCGGTAGGTCGTCGGCGACGGTGACCTGGTAGTCGCGACCGCCTTGCAGGACAAGGATCGGTGCGTCGAGCTTCGCGGCCGTCACGACCGGGTCGTACTCGCGCTGATCCAACCAGAACGACGCCGGGGCGCCGAACGGCAGGTCAGTCGCGAGGGTGTCCGGAGAGACGTCGTCGGCCGCGACCGCTTGCCGTTCGAAGAGTGTCACGGTCTCGGGTGGGACCGCCTCGGGATTCGTCTGGGCCAGGTAGCGCACGACGCGGACTGCCGCGTGCTGCATGGGCTGAGTATCGCCGGCCATGATCACGACCCCGGCGACGAGCGGTTCCTCGGCGGCGATCCTCGGTGCGATCTTGCCGCCCATGCTGTGGCCGATGAGGACGACCCGCTCGACGTGCTCGGCGAGCAGCCGTACGGCGGCGATCCCGTGCGGCACGTACTCCGCAGTCATCGTGTACCCCGGCTCGGCCATCGCTTCGGGCCGGTTCGCGGTGACCTTGTCGAAGCGCAGGACGGAGACGCCCCTCGTTGCCAAGCCCCAGGCGAGGTCCTTGAGCGGCTTGTTCGGTCCACTGGTCTCGTCGCGATCGAACGGACCGCCGCCGGTCAGCAGAACGGCACCTTGGCCGGTCGGTCGCGCAGGCAACGTCAACGTGCCTGGGACGGTTCGGCCGTCCGCCTCGAGGGTGATCTCGTGTTCGGTGAAGCCGGCGGGATCGGCGTACGGCGGGGGAGTCCAGGTCATCGGCGTACCTTTCTCATGATTTGAGAAAGGTAGCATGACGTGAGATTGTTGCGCCATGGGTCCGTTGGAGCTGCTGGGGCATCCGGTGCGGTTGCGGATTGTGCATGCGCTGCGCGGTGGACGTGAGTTGACGACCGCTGAGCTGGGGGAGCGGATCGCGGACGTGTCGAAGGCGACGCTGTACCGGCACGTCGAACTGCTCGCCGAGGGCGGCATTCTCGAGGTCGCGGAGGAACGGCGGGTGCGGGGTGCCGTGGAGCGACGCTTCCGGTTGCGGGTCGCGAGCGCGTTGATCACGCCGGAGCAGCTCGCGCAGTTGACGGTCGAGGACCACCGGCGCGGGTTCGCCGCGGCGATGGCGGCTCTGGTCGCGGAGTTCAACGCGTACGTCGAACGCGACGGAGCCGACCCGATCGCGGACCTCGTCGGCTATCGCCAGCACGGCATCTGGCTGACGGAAGCCGAACTCCACCAGCTGATCGAGGGGCTCCGAGCCGCCATCCTCCCAGTCCTGTCGAACGAGGCCCGCCCGGGCCGATCGCGCTACCTCCTCAGCCCGATCCTCTTCCCCACAAACGACGACGCCTGACCTCCACCCGAGTCACTTTGTGCACGGGATCCGTGCCGGCGGAGGCTGAATGTACGGATCTGGTGCACAAAGAGTGCGACAGCCTGGACGTAGGTCGCGGGCTAGAGCTGGCCGGCTTCGGCGTGACAGCTGCTTGACGCATTCCGATATGGGCATATGATTGCGGGCATGGCACGAGCGGCGACGACTTCGGACGTCTTCAACGCGATCGCCGAGCCGCAGCGCCGGGAGATCCTGGTGTTGCTGCGGGCGGGCGAGCGGCCGGTGACCGAGTTGGCCCAGGAGTTGGGGATGACTCAGCCGGGGGCGTCCAAACACCTGCGGGTGCTGCGGGAGGTGGGGCTGGTGCGGGACCGCAAGGCAGGCAAGCAGCGGCTGTACGGGCTGGATGCCCGCGGGCTGCGACCGGTCCATGAGTGGGCCGGCGGGTTCGAGCGGTTCTGGAACGAGAGCTTCGACCGGCTGGATGCATACGTGCAGGACCTGAAGCAGACACGGCAGGAGGAGAGCAGATGAGCGGGCAGGGTGCGTCGGCACAGTCCACGACGGGGCGCGGGGTGCCGGTGGGGTCTGCGACGGCTGAGCGGGAGATCGTCATCTCGCGGGTCATCGACGCTCCGCGGGAGTTGGTGTTCGAGGCGTTCACCGAGGTTCGGCACCTGTCGGAGTGGTGGGGGCCGGAGGGGTTCACTACCACCACGCGGGCGTTCGAGTTCCGGGTCGGTGGGGTGTGGGACTTCGTGATGCGTGGGCCGGACGGGACGGACTACGGCGAGTGGATCACTTGGACCGAGATCGTCGCTCCGGAGCGGATCGCGTTGCTGCACGGTGAGTCCCGCGATGACCCGAACTCGTTCGAGTCGGTGCTGACGTTCGCGCTCGACGGTGCGGCGACGCGGATCGAGATGCGCACGGTGTTCCGGACCAAGGAACTGCGCGACGAGGCGGTCGAGAAGTACGGCGCGATCGAGGGCGGCCGGCAGACGCTGAGCAAGCTGGCTGCGTACGTCGGCTCTCGGTTGGGAGTGGAGGGCTGATGGGCGGGAAGGTGTTCTTCGGGGTGTCGATGTCGCTGGACGGGTTCATCGCGCCCGATTCGCCCGAGGAATTGATGGGAAAGCAGTGGATGGAGCTGCAGCGGTGGGTCTTTCCGCTGCGGTTCTTCCGGGAGAACCTGAAGCTCGGAAAGGGCGGCGAGGAGGGGCGCGACAACGACATCGCGCGGGAGACGTACGAGCGCACTGGCGTGAGTGTGATGGGTAAGCGCATGTTCGATGCCGGCGAGCGGATGTGGCCGGAGGAGGCGCCGTTCCATACGCCGGTTTTCGTGGTGACGCACGAGAAGCGTGACCCGTGGGAGCGGCCGGGTGGGACGACGTTCTACTTCGTCAACGATGGCATCGAGGTCGCGCTCGAGCAGGCGCGCGAGGCTGCGGGCGATCGCGACGTGCGCATCGCGGGTGGCGGTGCGACGATCCTGGAGTACCTGAACGCCGGGCTGATCGACGAGTTCTCGATCGCGCTGTCGCCGGTGCTGTTCGGCTCCGGAATCCGCCTCTTCGAGGGCGTGGATGCGAGCCGCGTCGCCCTGGACCAGATCCACGCGGAGCACTCCCCGAAGGTGACACACCTGACCTACTCCGTCCGACAACGCTAGGCGAACCGAGCCGAGTCAACTGGCGCCTTATGTGACCGCCGACGGGTTGTGTACAACAGGCCAGCCACGAAACAACCCGCCACTCGGCGGACCGGCGGTGAAACAGGCCGCTGGTCGGCGGGTCGGCGGGAAGCAAGCTGCGGGGCGGTGGGGGACGGCCGGTCGGTTGGGTGGGGGGGTGGGGTTAGCGGAGGGCGGTGCCTTGGGTGTGGGTCAGGAGGGTTAGGTCTTGGCGGGTGGGGAGGGATTCCCAGTCGCCGTACGCCGTTACGCAGAAGGCGCCTGAGGTTGTGGCTCGGGTCAGGCGGGCGTCGGGGGCGAGGTTGTCGAGGATGGCGGAGAGGTAGCCGGAGACGAATGCGTCGCCGGCGCCGATGCTGTCGACGACCGTGACGGGGAGGGCGGGGCTGTGGATGGTGTGCACCTCAGGCGAGGGCGCGTCGTCGGATTCGGAGCCTTTGGTGTGGGACCAGGCGCCCTTCCCTCCGGCCGTCACGACGACTGTGTCGACGGACCTCAGAAGGTCGGCGACCGGATCTTCGGCGTCGGTGAGGAGGTCGAGTTCGTCGTCGGATGCGAAGACGGTGTGGATGTGGGGGAGAAGTTCGCGCAGCGCGGTGGCTGCTTCGGGGCGGGTCCAGAGGCGGGCGCGGTAGTTCACGTCGAGTGAGACCTGAGTGCCTGTGGCGGAGGCCGTGCGTACGGCGGCCAGCGTGGCGGCACGTGCGGTGTTGGAGAGCGCCGGGGTGATGCCGGTGACGTGGAGCAGCGTTGGGGCTGTCGCGGCGACCGCGGCCGTGGTCTCGTCTGGCGTGAGGGTGGAAGCAGCCGAGCCGCGGCGGTGGTAGCTCACGCGGGTGATGTCGTGCGACGGCTGGTCGAACGCGATGAACCCGGTGAACGCGTCGTCGGAGAACCGGATCTGAGTGCCGACGTTCTCGGCGCGGAGGGTGCGTTCGATCAGCCGGCCTGGTTCGTCGTTGCCCAAGGCACTCAGCCAGGTGACGTCGTGCCCGAGCCGCGCGACACCGATCGCCACATTGCTCTCGGATCCCGCGATCGAGAGCTGCGCATCCCCGCCGAGCCGCATCGGCCGGGCAGTCCGCACCGAGACCATCGTCTCGCCGAGAGTCAGCAAGTCCGTCATGTCAGCACTCCGGGAAACGGGGCGATCCCGCGGATCGCCGTCAGTTGCGGGGTCGCAAGCATCAGATGTTGAGGGCTGTGCGGAAGGTGCTTGCTCGGATGGCCAGTTCGGCGAGGGAGCCGCCGGTGCCGGCGTCGCCGAGGAGGGGGGAGCCGACGCCGACCGCGAGGGCTCCGGCGGCGAGGTACTTCGGAGCGGACACCGCGTCGATGCCGCCGACCGCGATGATCGGGGCGTCGGGGAGCGGCGCGCGAAGTTCGGAGAGGTAGCCGGGGCCGTGAAGCTTGGCGGGGAAGATCTTGACGGCGGTGGCGCCCAGATCCAGCGCGGCCACTACCTCGGTGGGCGTGAGTGCGCCGCACAACAGCGGCAGGCCGAGCTCGACCGAACGGTGGGCGCCGCGAGTGATCGCGGGCGTGACCGCGAAGTCGGCGTTGGCGGCGGCGACCTCGTCGGCCTGGAGGGCAGTGACGACGGTGCCTGCGCCGATCAGGATGTTCGCGTCGTACTGCGCACGCGCCTTGGCGATCGCCTCGATGCCGCCGGGCGTGGTGAGTGAGACCTCGAGGGCCGTGATGCCGGCCTCGACGAGGGTCTGGACACAGGCGAAGGCTGTGTCCGCCCCGTCGGCGCGCACGATCGCGAGCAGTTTCCGGCTCCGGAGTTCGGCAAGCAGATCCATAATCCCCAACCTATGTGATCAGTTTAGACATAGGACGTCCAATGAGCCCTGGCGTGGACGCTCACCGCGACCGAGCTGAACAGTATCCGCACCGCGGACAGCACGTCGGTGCCCAACGCCGTACTCGCTCTGCCCCTCGGGTGACATCACACCGGCCCGGCGGACAGCGTCAACCGCCAGGTCAGTTCACCGCTCGCCGGCACCACCGCGGCGTCGCCCGGACCGGCGGTCGCCAGATCGAACACGCGGCCCAGCATCGGCTCGACCCCCAGACTCCGGTACGGCGCATCGTCCGGGAAGCCACCCTGGTTACGCCACAACGCTGTGGACACTGGTTGCCCCGGGCAACTCAAGGTCATGGTGAGCTCGGCACCGCGATCACGGACCGAAACCGTTGGGCAGTCCACCAGAATCGCTCCGGCAGCCGTCCCGTCCGTCGGGCCGAAGGTTCCGAGGTCGAGAGGGGTCGGCCAGATGGCGGTCACCCAGTGGGCGTCGCCCGGCCACGTCCACGGCAACCACGGCGCGGCCTCGGGATACAGGCGGCATTCGGTGCCGGGTTGGGCGGAGATGGTCGCACCGGCCAGGCAGTCGAGGAGCGCGTGGGCGGCCCAGATGAAGCGGTAGCCGGCCGGAGCCTGCAGATGGTAGTCGACGCTGACGGTGTCGGTGCCGGCGGTGAACGCCCGCGTCAGGATCACGTTGTTGTACGTGACCATCCCGTCCCACGGCTGATTCCACAGACCGCCGTGGTCAGGGAACCCGCGGACGGTGGGGAAGCATTCGTCGACGCCGCCCGCGTCGATGAAAGTGGCGAGGCCGGTGCGTGGACCGGTGACCAGGCCGGGCCCGGCCCAGAGCCATTCGCGGCCACCGAGCTGCAGAGAGGTCCAGCGGCCGCCGTCAGCTGCATCGATGGTCACCATTCGGCAAATGATCCATCTTCGTGGGTCCACACCGGGTTGCGCCAGGCGTGGCCGGTTCGGTCCGCGGCGCGGACGGCCTCCTCGTCGACCGTGATTCCCAGGCCGGGCAGGGGGTTCCAGTCCGCATGACCGTTGACCCAGGCGAACGGCGCGGGATCCACGACGTACGACGTGAGATCGCTCGTCACGTTGTAGTGGATGCCCCGGCTCTGCTCCTGGATAAGGAAGTTCGGCGTCGCGAACGACACCTGCAACGAAGCCGCCAACGAGATCGGCCCGAGCGGGCAGTGCGGCGCGAGCATCGCACCGTGGGCATCCGCGAGTACGGCGATGCGTCGCACCTCGGAGATCCCGCCGGCATGCGAGACGTCGGGCTGCACGACCGCGACGCCCGCGTTCAACGGCGCCATGAAGTCGGACCGGTGGTACAGCCGCTCGCCGAGCGCAACCGGCACCGTCGACGTCGTGACCACCTCGGCCAGGTGAGCCATCTGCTCCGGCAGCACCGGCTCCTCGACGAACATCGGCTGCAGGTCCTCGACCGCGTGCAGGATGCGGCGCGCCGCGGCCACGCCGACCCGTCCGTGCAGGTCGATCGCGACGTCCCGGGAATCCCCGAGGACCGCGCGAGCGGCAGCGAGCCGGTCGACGATGTCGTTGACCTCGGCGACGGACGGCGAGGCCTGGATCTGCCCGCTGGCGTTCATCTTGACGGCCGTCATCCCGGCCGCCACCTGCTCCGCGACGGACTCACCGATCGCGGACGGCTCGTCCCCGCCGACCCAGGCGTACACGCGGACCCGATCCCGGACCCGCCCGCCGAGGAGCGCGGCGACCGGAGCGCCGTACACCTTGCCGGCGATGTCCCACAGCGCATGATCGAGCCCGGCGACCGCGCTGCTCAGCACCGGCCCGCCCCGGTAGAAGCCGCCCTTCGTCAACACTTGCCAGTGCCGCTCGATCTGCAGCGGATCCTGGCCGATCAGGTACTCCGACAGTACGTCGATTGCGGCCCGGACGACCTCGGCGCGCCCTTCGACGACCGGCTCGCCCCACCCGACGACACCGTCGCTCGTCTCCACCCGGCAGAACAACCAGCGCGGCGGAACCAGGAACGTCTCGATCCTCTCGATCTTCACCGGCGCCGCCGCCGGGTCGATCCGCGGACCTCGGTGAGGTCCTCGGCCGCCTTCGCGAGCAGTTCCCGCATCGCGAGCTCGGCGCCCTCGGGGTCGTGCGCGCGGACCGCGTCCACGACGCGCCGGTGGCTCGGCACGGGATCGTCCGACGGCTTCACCTTGTGGACCAGCCGGTCGCGGTCGGCGAGCCCGGTTTCCATGATCACTTCCATCTTCGTCAGCAGTTCGTTGCCCGTTGCCGCGAGTAACGCGCGGTGGAAGGCCAGGTCCGCGGCCGCCGCCGCGACGTTGTCACCCGCGGATTCCATCGCTGCGAGCGCCTCGTCGAGCGCCGTGAGGTCCGCATCGTCGGATCGCACCGCGGCCAACCGGGCGGCGGCCGGCTCGACGATCCCGCGGACCTCGTGCAGTTCCTCGAGCAGCTCGGGCCGGGCGTCCGCGTCGCTGAAGTGCCAGCGGATCATGTCGGCGTCGAGCAGGTTCCAGTCCGAGCGCGGCCGGACGAACGTGCCGCGCTTCTGCCGCGCGTCGACGAGACCCTTCGCGGTCAGCACCTTCAAGGCCTCGCGTACGGCGGTCAGGCTGACGCCCAGGTCGGACTGCAGCTCGGTGACGTTGATGGTCGCGCCCTCCGCGATCTGTCCGGACAGGATGCGCTGCGCCATCTCCTCCACGATCTGCCCGTGCAGTCCCCGCGACACCCCGCGCTGAATCCCCGTCACCCTGCTCTCCCTCACGCCGAGTCCTTCACTGCGGACCATCCGCCGTCGACCACCAGGCTGGTCGCGGTGACGAACGACGCCTCGTGTGACAGCAGGAAGGCCACCGCCTGCGCCACCTCGTCCGGTTGCCCGAGCCGCTTGAGTGCCGTCGCCTGGGCGCTGCGCTCGCGTCCCTCGGCGTCGACGCGGTCCCACATCGCCGTCACGACCGGCCCCGGAAGCACGGTGTTCACCCGGATCGACCGACCGTACTCGACCGCGAGTTGCCTTCCGAGTGAGACGAGCGCCCCTTTGGTTGCGGCGTACGCCGGATGGCCTGGGAGACCTGCGATGGCGTGCACCGACGAGACCAGTACGACGGAGCCGGCGTTCGCGGCGAGGTCGTCGTACAGCGCCTGGAAACCGAGGAAGGACGCGGTCAGGTTGACGTCGAGCTGGCGTTGCCAGGACGGCGGCGACAGCTCGTGCGCCGGCTTCACGTCGACGAAGACCGCGTTGCTGACCAGGCCGTCGATCGGGCCGAGCTCGTCGCGGCCGCGGGCCCGGACCTCCGCCCAGGTGTCGGCCGACGCGACGTCACCGACCACGCTGATCGCCTTGCCTGGCTGGTTCTTGCAGGGATGGATGTCCACCTGCACGACCTGCGCGCCCTCGGTCAGCGCCCGCTCGACACACGCCGCGCCGATCCCCGACGCAGCCCCGGTCACCACGATCACTCGCCCTGCCAGTCGCACCCGCGCCTCCTTCGATCAGCTCCCACCCAAGCACGGAGGCAGGCCGCTCCCAACGATGAACGAGGCACCAGTTGACCGTGACAGGTGAGGCTCGGTCAAGCGATTTGCTCGTAATTTACGAATTAATATTGACAGCTGCGACGGGTCGCCGCAAGATCGTCCGGAACACACCACCCACCCGACTGGCATCGCCGGCGGGCAGATCTCAGGAGTTGTGCATGACGGGTCTGGCAGTGCCTCGTTCGGATCGGCGGACTTTCCTCAAGGGACTCGGACTGCTCGGGGCAGCAACCCTGGTGCCCGGGTGCGCGACGTCGTCGAAGAGCCCCGGCAGCGGCAGTGCGCCATCCGGTCAGCTGGCGCTGCAGTCGAACCTCTCCAGTGAGCAGGCCAAGGCCGCGATGGAGAAACTCGTTGCCGCGTACAACAAGACCGGCGGCTCGCAGGTCAAGCTGAACACGGTCGCGTCGGAGATCTTCCGGACCCAGCTCCCGACGTACCTGACCTCGGCGAACCCGCCGGACGTCTACACCTGGTACGCCGGATCGGTCGCGGACTCGTACGCGAAGAAGGACCTGTTGCTCGACGTCTCGAGCGTCTGGGACTCGATGGGCAACTACTCGAAGGCGATGCAGACGCTGTCCACGAGCAGCGCCGGGCAGAAGATCTTCGTGCCGACCAGCTACTACTGGTGGGGCATGTTCTACCGGAAGTCGAACTTCGCCAAGTGGGGCGTGACGCCGCCGAAGACCTGGGCCGAGTTCGTCGCGGTGTGCAAGACCATTCAGGGCAAGGGCATCCCGCCGATCGGAATCGGGCTCGGCGACACCCCGTGGGTCGCGTCGGCGTGGTTCGACTACCTGAACATCCGGATCAACGGCGCGCCGTTCCACCGGCAGTTGCTGGCCGGCCAGGGGAACTTCACCGACCCGAAGGTGAAGGCGGTCTTCACCAAGTGGCGCGAGGTGCTGCCGTACTTCGACCCGAAGGGCAAGTCGTTCCCGTTCCAGGAGGCGACGTCGGCGCTGCTCGCGGGCAAGACCGGGATGTTCCTGATCGGGACGTTCTTCGCGGACTCGGCGCCGAAGGACGCGCTGGACGACATTGACTTCTTCCAGTTCCCGATCATCGATCCCGCCGTACCGGTGGCGGAGGAAGCGCCGACGGACGGGTACTTCGCCTCGAAGAAGGTGCAGGACGTCGATGGGGTGAAGAAGTTCCTGACCTGGCTGGCGACGGCCGAGGCGCAGGAGATCTACGTGCAGAACTCTTCCGGTACGGCGATTCCGGCCAATCCGGACGGGAAGTCCGCGGACACTCCGCTGGTGCAGAAGGGTAAGGCGATGATCGAGGCCGCAGCCGAGATCACCCAGTTCTTCAACCGCGACTCGAGCGACGCCCTGCAGCCGACTGCGGACGCCGCCCTCACCAAGTTCCTCGACAAGCCCGACCAGATCGACAAGATCCTCGCCGACTGGCAGGCGGCGGCACAGAAGGTCTTCAAGGCGTGAGCGTGTCATCGTCAACCGCGGAAACCCGCTCGTCGCGCCCGCGGCGTGACGAGCGGGGGAGTGGGGCGGGTGGAAGTCGCGCGAAGGGCAGCGGGGGTGTATCGCGTCGTACGAAACGGTCGGGGCCGCGGCGGGTTTCTCCTTTGATTCTTGCGTTTGTGTTGGTGCCGTTTGTTGTTGAGGCTGTTTGGGTGTTCTGGCCTGCTCTGCAGGGGTTCTGGTTGGCGTTGACCAGTTGGGACGGGTTGTCGGCGCCCCGGTTCGTCGGGTTCGGGAACTTCTCCGACATGGTGTCCGACCCGATCTTCCGCACCGCGTTGAAGAACACCGCGATCTGGCTCGTGCTGTTCGGCGGACTGAGTGTCATCGGCGGGTTCGGGATGGCGCTCCTGTTGCAGCGCGAGCGCCGCGGCGTCGGGATCTATCGGGCCGCCCTCTTCACCCCGGTCGTCTTCTCGCTGGTCGTCACCGCGCTGATCTGGCGCGTGTTCTACCAGCCGGATGGACTTGTCGACACGGTGTTCCGAACCGTTGGCCTGGGCAACTTCATCCGCCCGTGGCTCGCCGACCCCGACACCGCGCTGTACGCCGTGATCGTGCCGGCTCTGTGGCGCCAGATCGGGTACGTCATGGTGCTGTACCTGGCCGGCCTGAAGGCGGTCGACCCCGCGCTCTACGAGGCCGCGAAGGTCGACGGCGCGTCCGCCTGGCAACGCACGCGGTACGTGACGATCCCGCAGCTCAAGGGCGTCAACTCCGTCGTACTGTCGGTGATCGTCATCGACTCGCTGCGGTCCTTCGACATCGTCTGGTCGATGACGAAGGGCGGGCCGTACCACTCGTCCGAGCTGCTCAGCACATACATGTACTCGACCGCGTTCCAGTCCACCCAGCTCGGGTACGCGTCCGCGTTGGCCGTGGTGATCTTCCTGCTCGCCCTGGCCGTCATCCTCGGCTACCTGATCCGCGCGTTCCGGGAGGAATCGTGATACGGCGTACCGGCTACCACGTGGCGATGGGGCTGATCTCGTTCCTGTGGGTCGCGCCGATCCTGTGGGTGATCGTGATCTCGTTCCGCAGCTTCGACGACGTCGCCGCGAACGGGCTGGGGTCGCTGCCGCATTCGTTCACGTTCTCGACGTACAAGTCGGCGTGGGAGGACGCGGACGAGTTCCGCGCGCTGATCAACAGCCTGCTGGTGACGATCCCGGCCGTGCTGCTGAGTCTCGGGCTCGCGTCGGTCGCGGCGTACGGGCTCGCGCGGTACTCGATCCCGTTCCGGCGGACGATCCTGTTGCTGATGTTGATGGGGAACTTGCTGCCGCCGCAGATCCTGCTGATCCCGATCTCCCGATTCGTGGAGCTGATCGGGTACTACGACACGCTGATCGCCCTGATCGCGGTCCATGTCGGGTTCGGGCTGGGGTTCTACACGTTCGTGCTCCACGGGTTCATGCGGGATCTGCCGCGAGAGATCCAGGAGGCGGCGACGATCGACGGGGCCGGGCCGGGGAAGATCTACTCGGCGGTGATCCTGCCGCTGACCCGTCCGGCGCTGGCAGCGCTAGGGGCGCTGTCGTTCACGTGGATCTTCAACGACCTGCTGTGGTCGATCACGGTGATCCGCTCGGGCGAGAAGATGCCGGTCACGCCTGCGCTGCTCGGTCTGCAAGGCCTGTTCGTGTCGTCGTGGAACGTGATCGCGGCCGGCACCGTGATCGCCGCCGTACCGACGGTCGCGGTGTTCCTCCGGTTCCAGAAACACTTCGTCGGCGGGCTGGCGATCGGAGCGGTCAAGTGAGGACGTGGACCTTACGCGGTACGACGATCTCGTACGTCGTCGGCGTACCGGATCATGGTCGGTGGGCCCAGTTGGTTGCCTGGGGCCCGCATGATGGCTTGGCGCCAGTTGCTGTTGTTGGCACGGAGCATTTCGTTCCGCGCGCGGACGTGGAGCCGTTGGAGTACGCCGTCCGCGGCGTCCGCTACACCGCACCCGTCGACCTGGTTGCCTCAGGTGCTTCGGGAGCGGATGAGCTCCGGCCGGTGTTCGTCGAGGCACGTGAAGGTGACGGGCTGGAGCTCGAGTTCGCGGACGTTGTCCGGATCGTCCTGCACTACCGGATGGTCGGGGATGCGGTGGAACGGTGGGTGTCCCTGCGAAACGACGGTCCTGATGAGGTTGTGCTCCATCGACATGACTCGGCCGGGTTCGTCGTACCGGGTGGGAACACCGTCAAGTACTTGTGGGGCGAGTGGAACAGTGAGTTCCAGCAGGCTTCGGTCACCCTGCCGCGCGGGCGGTTCACGATCGGGAGTGCGCAGGGCATCACCGGGCATTCGTACTCGCCGTACCTGGTCGTCGATGGCGACGTGGCGTACGGCGTACAGCTCGCGTGGACCGGGTCGTGGGAGATGTCGGCGGACGTGGATACGACCGGACTGGTGCGGATCCAGGCGGGCCGGACGTCGTCGAGTCTCGGGATCACGCTGCAGCCGGGCGAGACGTGGGTGTCGCCGAAGGCCGTCGGCGCGTGCAGTGCTGAGGGCACCGACGGGCTGGCGCGAGTGTTCCATGAGTACGAGCGGGCCGCGTCGAGAAAACGTGTTCCGAAGGTGTTGTACAACTCCTGGTTCGCGACCGAGTTCGACATCCGCGCCGACCATCAGCTCGAACTGGCGCGGCGCGCGGCGGGAATCGGGGTCGAGACGTTCATGGTGGACGACGGATGGTTCGTCGGGCGTTCTGATGACACCGGCGGGCTGGGGGACTGGGAGGTCGATCCGGCCAAGTTCCCGGACGGGCTGGACGCGTTCATCGGTCAACTGAAGGACATCGGGCTCGACTTCGGGCTGTGGGTAGAGCCGGAGTCGGTCAGCCCGACATCGCAGCTGGCCAAGGAGCATCCGGAGTGGATCCTTCGTACGCCGGGGCACGATCCGATCCTGATCCGCAACCAGCTCCTGCTCGATCTGAGCCGGGACGACGTAGCGGAGTTCATCTGGAGCACGCTCGATCGGCTGCTGTCGACGTACGACATCACGTACCTGAAGTGGGACGCCAATCGGCCGCGGCTGGACAGTGGCGATCAACGCCGGGACCTCGACGGCCGGGTGGTTGGCAACCTGTACGAGATCCTCGAGAAGCTCAGGGACCGGCACCCCGAGGTCTCCGTCGAAGGGTGTGCGGGTGGCGGGGCGCGCGTCGATCTGGCGATGGCCTCGCGGGTCGACACGTTGTGGCCGAGTGACAACACCGCGCCGCTGGATCGGCTGCGGATTCAGGAAGGGTTCCGGACCGGGTTCGCGCCGCACCTGATGAGTTCCTGGGTGACCGATGCCGAGGGGACGCACGACGGTCGCGAGCGGTCGCTCGACTTCCGGTTCCACGTCGCGATGGCCGGCGTACTCGGGATCGGTGCGGATCTCTCGCGCTGGACCGACGACCAGCTGAAGACGGCGGCGCGCCATATCGAGCAGTACAAGGGCTTTCGGGAGTTGATTGCCGAAAGCAAGGTCTACGGGCTCTCGGCCGGCGTGCAGTACGTCGGCGCGACGAGGTCCGTGGTGTTCCTGTGGGAGACCGGCGACGGCAACGTGCGCGGCACGCTGCCGACCCGGCCGCGGCGGGTGCCGCTGGCCGGACTGGATCCGGCGAAGAACTACCGGGTGGGCAACGAGACCTACCCGGGCAGCTACCTGCTGCAGGTCGGAGTCGCGTTCGACGACTCCGCCGACTCGCACTGCCTGGTCGTCGAGCAGCTCGACTGACCGTCCGCTCAAACGGCAGCAAAGGAAACCAGGATGAGACGACTTTTAGGCGGGTTGATTGCGGCGGCTCTCATCGCCGGCGTGACCACCACGACCGGAGCCGTGGCGGCTCAGGCCACAGCTCCGGTCCTCAGCCCGACGCCGTACCAGGGCTGGAACACGTACTACGGACTCGGTGGCGACTTCACCGAGGACACGATCAAGTCGGTCGCGGACTCCCTGGTGAGCCGCGGCCTCGCGAAGGCCGGCTACGACATCGTCTGGCTGGACGGAGGCTGGCAGGCCGACCAGTCCCGCAGCGACGCCGGCGACCTGGTGCCGAACCCGGCCAAGTTCCCGAACGGGCTGAAGCCGCTGGTCGACTACATCCACGGCAAGGGCCTGAGGGCGGGCATCTACACCGACGCCGGTCCGTACATCCCGGGCAAGTGCGGCCTCGGCAGCGGCGGGTACTACCAGCGCGACGCGGATCAGTTCGCCGCCTGGGGTTTCGACGCCGTCAAGGTCGACTACCTGTGCGGGATCGCGGCGAACCTGGACCCGAAGACGGTCTACACCGAGTTCGCCCAGGCGCTGCGCAACAACGCCAGCCACCGGCCGATGATCTTCAACCTCTGCAACCCGGTGACGTCGCCCGACTGGGGCAACTACCCGGAGTCCCAGCAGTCGATCAACTCGTGGTCGTACGCGCCGGGGATCGCGCAGTCGTGGCGTACGTACACCGACGTCGGGTTCCAGGGCGACATCAAGTTCAAGGACGTACTGCGGAACTACGACGCGAACGCGCGGCACCCGGAGGTCGTGAGGCCCGGCGCGTTCGGCGACCCGGACTACCTGGCACCGGAGCTCGGGATGAGCGACGAGGAGTTCCGTACCCAGCTCACGCTGTGGGCGGTGGCCGCCGCGCCCCTGGTCATCGGCAGCGACGTCCGCAAGCTCAGCGCAACCACGATCGGGATGCTGACCGATCCCGACGTACTCGCGATCAACCAGGACAAGGCCGCCGTACAGGCCGTCCGGATCGGCGCTGCCGGGACGACCGAGACGTGGGTCAAGCGGCTCGCCGACGGCAGCCGCGCCGTCGTCCTGCTCAACCGGGGTGACAGTGCGAAGACGCTGACGACGACAGCCGATGCAGTGGGTCTGAGTGGGTCGCGGTTCACGCTGAAGAACGCGTGGACGAACAAGGTGACCGAGAGCGCCGGCGTGATCAGCGCAGCGGTGCCAGCTCACGGTACGGCGTTGTTCCGCGTCGAACCCGCACGCGGCGTTCCGGGCATCCCGCACGTCACGGCCGGGATCCCGCAGGTGACGAAGGTCGGGACGGACGCCCAGCCCGAAGGTACGGCGCCGGTCGTGGCCGGTGGGGACGAGCTCACGGTGCAGGTTGCCGTGCGCAACGATAGTTCGGTGCCTGTGTTCGCGCCGACGGTGAAGGTTGCCGGTGGCACCGGATGGACCGCGACGCCGTTGTCCGAGGCGCCTGGTCTGATCGAGGGCGGGAAGCAGGCGACGTTCGCGTTCACCGTGAAGCTCCCGCCCACGGCACCACCCGGAACCGCGAGCCTCACGGCCACCACGACGTACCGGACGCTGCTGTACGGCGAGCAGCGGCAGACGACCGTGCTGTCTCCGGTGGTCGTCGCACCCGCACCGCCGAGCGGGACCGTGCCGTTGTCTCATCACCAGTGGATCACCGCGACCAGCGGCTGGATGTCGCCGACGATCGACGAGAGCGTCGGCGGCGGCAACCCGATCAAGCTCACCGGTACGACGTACTCCACCGGGATCGGTGTCGCGTCCCCGTCTCTGATCCGGTACTACCTCGGCAAGGCGTGCTCGCGGCTGACCGGCGCCGTGGGCATCGATGACGTGGTCGGCAATGTCGGTCCGGACGGCGGTACGTCGACGTTCCAGGTCGTCGGCGACGGCAAGGTCCTGTTCGACAGCGGCACCGTCGACCGCTTCACCCCGAAGCAGTTCGATGTCGACCTGACCGGCGTACGGGTGCTCGATCTCCTCGTCGGCGACGCCGGCGACGGCGGCTACAACGACCGCGCCGACTGGGCAGCCCCCACCGCAACCTGCTGAGAACTCCCTGGGGAGGGCGGCCTCAGAAGGCCGCCCTCCCCAGCTACTTCCAGTCCACCTCGGTCGAATGGAGCCAGGTCCACCGGCGGTTGCGCCAGGTGGGGGACTGCTGGCCCAGGCGGACGGCGTACTCCGGCCAGTTGGTGGCGGTCTGGTGCGACCACGCCTTCTCCGCCAGACCTGGGATGCGGGGGAGGAGCAACAGTTCCAGGTCCTCTGAGCTGGTGATGGTTTCGCACCAGATCGCGGCCTCGATGCCGGCGATCTGTTCGGTGCTGTCGATATCGGGCAAGGTGTCGACGGGGTCCCACGACACACCGTGTTCGATGGACGCCGCACCGTAGAACTGCAGGCCGAGACGCTCCCTGGCCTGTTCCTGCGATGGGTCTGAGGAGGCATCGGCGTGCGGGCGGTCGAAGTACAGCCAGGTCACCGGCGAGACGATCAGCTTCGCGCCCTGCTCGAGCGCCTTCGGGGCGTCGTACTTCGCTTTGCGCAGCGCCTCGACCAGCACCGGCAGCAGTTCCTCGGGCGGCGTCGGCGCGTCCGGGTTCTCGCCCATCTTGTCGATGTCGAGATCCAGCCAGTACTGTACGACATCCTCGGAGCCGAGCCTCGCGCGGGCGATCTCCTGCCAGCCGACGACCTTCTTCCCGCGCTCCCGGACGAGCGCGGCCGCCTTCTCGACGAACGCCGCGTGGTCCTCGTCGGCCATACCCCAGGTCTCGTCACCGCCGATATGTACGTACGCACTCCGCGGAAACTGCGGGATCACCGCATCCAGGACGTCCTCGACGAACACCCAGGTCTCGTCGCGTCCCGGATCCAGCGTGCCGAGATGGAGCTTGTCGCCATTCCCGACGTCGATCGTCTGAGGCTCCGCAGGCCCGAGCTCCGGGTACGCCTTGAACACGGCCGCTGTGTGCCCGGGCATGTCGATCTCCGGTACGACGGTCACGTACCGGTCGGCCGCATACGCGACCAGATCCGCCAGCTCGGCCTGCGTGTAGTACCCACCGGGACGATCACCGATCGCTCCGGCCGCACCCACCTCGGTCAACGCGGGCCGTGACGGTACTTCGACCCGCCAGCCCTGATCGTCCGTGAGGTGAAGGTGGAGCACGTTGAGCTTGTACAACGCGAGCATGTCGATGACCCGCCGTACCTCGTCCGGCGCGTGAAACGTCCGCACCACATCGAGTGACAGCCCCCGCCACGCGAACCGCGGCCCATCGACGATCCGAGCAGCCGGCAGCACCGCCGTACCGTCCTGCACATTCGCGGAGATCAGCTGGCGAAGCGACGTGAGGCCGCGGTACACCGCCTCCGGCGTCGGACCCCACACCCGGACGCCGTTCGTGGTGATCTCCAGGCCGTGGCGCTCGTCCAGAGCGTCCCCGTCGGCGCGCAGACCAGCGACCGGTGGTACGCCGTCGACGCTCCCGAGGTCGACGTGGATGCCCGAGTCGCCGGTCAGCGTGAGGCCAGCGTCGAGCTCCACGTCCTCGAGGAAGCGGGCGACGGGACCGGCGAGTTCAGACGAGTGGACGACACCCGAGGCTGACGTCAGGACGAACGGACCGTCGGGGGCGGTCGCGGTCGCCGGTGCCGGGATCAGAGGAAGGTTCATCCGACGATTCTGCGTCATATCGCGACCGGACGGCCACGTTGTGTACGTGGGCGTCGGTGTCGGCGTCGGTGGCGCTTGAAGCGGGTACCGGGTGGCAATGGATACGCAACTCCTGCTGGAGCAGGCAGAACGTCTGTCGAAGGTGCTCACGCCCGGTGACCTCGACCATACTCTCGCGCGCATCACGGCGGCCGCGGTCGAGGTGCTGCCGGAGGTGGACTTCGCCAGCATCACGATTCTGCACTTCGACGGCCGTCTGGAAACGGTCGCGCCGACCGATGAGTTGCTCTGGGGCGTCGACGCGGCCCAGTACGAGTTGCAGGAAGGACCTTGCTACGAAGCCGCGGCCGATTCCGTCCACGTCATCTCGCCGAACCTGGACGGCGATCCACGCTTCCCGCGGTACGCCGTGACAGCCGTCGCCGCCGGTATCGAGGCCCAGGCCGGCATCCGGCTCTTCGACGCTCCGAAGTCGCGGGGTGCGCTGAATCTCTATGCCCGCCGGCCCGGTGCGTTCGGCGATTTCGGGGCGCTCGGCGTGCTTTTCCAGCACCAGGCCGCGATGGCGATCGAGTACGCCCGGGAGATCCACAACCTGCAAGAGGCCGTGCGCACGCGCGGGCTCATCGGCAAGGCGGTAGGGGTCGTCATGGAGCGATACAAGCTCACAGACGACCGCGCTTTCGCCTTCCTCACCCGGCTCTCCCAGGACGGCAACGTAAAGCTCCGAGCCGTCGCCGAACAAATCGTCCGAACCACCAGCAACCCCTGAGCCCGAGCATCCGACCGCACGTTAAGTGGATCTCCAGGCCATCACAATCGTCGGCTGTGCAGGGGTGCCCGCCTGACGGGCGGGCAACGGGATGATTGTGATGGCCTGGGCGTCCTACCTTGAGCGGTGTTGCTCGGCGACGCTCTTCAGGTAGAGGGCACTGGCCTTGGGGATGCGGGCCTGGGTTTCGTAGTCGACGCGGGTGATGCCGAAGCGTTTGGCGTAGCCGTAGGCCCATTCGAAGTTGTCCAGGAGGGACCAGGCCAGGTAGCCGCGGATGTCGGCGCCCTGGGTAATGGCGTCGGCGACTGCGGACAGGTGGGAGGTGAAGTACGCCGTACGGTCGGTGTCGTCGACGTAGCCGTTCTCGTCGGGTACGTCCTCGAAGGCGGAGCCGTTCTCGGTGATGACCATCGGGAGGCCGGGGTAGTCGCGGGCGATACTGAGCAGCAGATCGGTGAATCCCTCGGGGACGATCTCCCAGTCCATCGCGGTGCGCGGCTTGCCCAGCGGTACTTCGCGACTTACTGGTAGGCCCTGAGCGTCTTCGGTGCTGCCGTCCTCGGCGTATCCGGTGAACTTCTGGCTGAAGTAGTAGTTCACCCCGAGTACGTCGATCGGTGCCGCGATGATCTCCAGGTCGCCGTCCTCGATCGGCAGCTCGACGCCTTCCCGCGCGAGGTCCGCGACCACGTCGGCCGGGTAGTGCCCGTGCACCAGCGGGTCGAGGTAGATCCGCCGGCCCATCCCGTCCGCGCGCCGCGCCGCGTCGACGTCCGGCTCCGCATCCGAAGCGGGGTACGACGTCGCGACGTTCAGCGTGATGCCGATATCGAGCTTGCGCGGTGACGCCTCGCGCATCGCCTGCGTCGCCAGGCCGTGTCCGAGCAACAGATGATGTACGGCGGCCAGCGCTGCCGGGTACTCGCGCCGACCCGGAGCATGCGCGCCGTACGCGTAGCCGAGCATCGCCGAGCACCACGGCTCGTTCAGCGTCGTCCACGTGTTGACGCGGTCCTTCAACGCGTCGAACACCAGCATCGCGTACTCCGCGAACCGGTACGCCGTGTCGCGCACCGGCCAGCCCCCCGCGTCCTCGAGCTCCTGTGGCAGGTCCCAGTGATACAGGGTCACCCACGGGTCGATGCCTTGGGCAAGCAGCTCGTCGACGAGCCGGTCGTAGAACCCGAGTCCGGCCGGGTTCACCGGTCCCTTGCCGTGCGGCTGCACCCGGGGCCAGGCCACCGAGAACCGGTACGTGTCCAGGCCGAGGTCCTTGATCAGGGCAACGTCTTGCGGCATCCGGTGGTAGTGGTCGCAGGCGATGTCGCCGGTGTCGCCGTTGTCGATCGCCCCCGGCACCCGGCAGTACGTGTCCCAGATCGACGGCGTCCGGCCGTCCTCCGCGACCGCACCCTCGATCTGGTACGCCGACGTCGCGACACCCCAGCGGAATCCGGACGGAAACCCCGCGACCAGTTCAGCCGCCCCCGAGACAGAAGTTGTGCTCATCCACGTCCTCGCTTCGCTCCGGGCGCGGATGAGACACGAGATGCGCTGTGCTTGATGATGAACTCGCTTCGCTCGTTCATATTCGCCTTTCTAGGCCGTGCGGCCGGGAAGCCAGCACGCGACGGAACGGTTGGGGTCGTTGCGCGCCGAGGGGATCCCGAGGACGGGGATCTCGGCGGAGCAACGGTCGAACGCCTGCGGGCATCGGGGATGGAACGAGCAGCCGGACGGCATGCCGCGCAGGTCCGGTGGGGAGCCGGGGATTCCGGCCAGTTCGCGTCGCTCGCCGCGGAGTGCGGGGAAGGACTTGAGCAGACCTTCGCTGTAAGGATGCAGCGAGTCCTTGTACAGGTCCGCGGAGCGCGCTTCCTCGACGATGCGGCCGCCGTACATGATCGCGATCCGGTCCGAGAACTCGACCAGCAACGACAGGTCGTGGGTGATGAACAGCACCGAGAACCCGAGCCGCTCGCGCAGCTCGACCAGTTGCGCGAGGATCTGCCGTTGCATCACCACGTCCAGCGCGGTCGTCGGCTCGTCCATGATCACGACCTGCGGCTCGAGGACGAGCGCCATCCCGATCATCACCCGCTGCCGCATCCCGCCGGACAGCTGGTGGGGGTAGGCGTCCATCCGGTCCGCGGAAATCCCGACGAGTTTCAGCATTTCCTGAGCCCGGGCGATCCGGGCCTGCGGCGACAGTTGCGGTTCGTGCGCCTTGATCACGTCGAGCATCTGGGTCGAGACCTTGTGCACCGGGTTCAGCGAGTTCATCGCACCCTGGAACACGATCGACGTCTCGGCCCACCGGAATTTCCGCAGTTCCGTGTCGGTCAGCGTCATCACGTCGTACGGATCGCCCGAAGCAGGGTGGTAGACGACCGACCCGCCGCTGATCACCCCGGGCGGCGGCAGCAGCCGCGTCACGCCGTACGCCAGCGTCGACTTCCCGCTACCGCTCTCGCCCGCCAGCCCGAGCACCTCGCCGCGGTGCAACGTCAGCGTGACGTCCCGCACCGCCTGCACCGCCTGCTCACCCAAGCCGTAGTCGACATGAAAGTTCTTGATCTCGAGCACCGGCGCCTTCACGCGACCTCCTCCTCACGACGCGGTACGACGGGAGTCACCGGCGCCTGCTTCGAGGACAGGACCGGGGTGAAACCGACCCGCATCCGCACCGAGTGGCCGTCCTTGGTTTTCAGTCGGGTGTGACCGCTGCTGCGCAACCTCGGGCTGACGAACTCGTCGATGCCGAAGTTGATCAGCGACAGCGCCGTCCCGAGGACCGCGATCGCGAGACCCGCCGGGACGAACCACCACCACGCGCCCTGCGCGAGTGCCTGCTGGCTCTGCGCCCAGAACAGGATCGTGCCCCAGTTCCACTCGGAGATCGTCGAGATCCCGATGAAGGCCAGCGTGATCTCGGACATCACCGCGAAGATCACCGTGCCGACGAAACCGGACGCGATGATCGCGGTCAGGTTCGGCATGATCTCGAACGTGATGATCCGCCAGGTGCTCTCACCGGTCGCCCGCGCGGCCTCGACGTAGTCCCGCCGGCGCAAGGACAACGTTTGCGCCCGGAGCACGCGCGCACCCCAGGCCCACGAGGTCAACCCGATGACCAAGGCAACCATCAGGTCACCGGCCGACGGGATCGTCGACGCGACGATAATGATCAGCGGGAGCGCCGGAATCACCAGGAAAACGTTGGACAACGCGGACAGACTGTCGTCCGCGGCACCGCCGAGGAAGCCTGCGCTGACGCCGATCAGGATCGACAACGCGGTCGCGACCAGGCCGGCCAGCAGGCCGACGAACATCACGCCACGGGTACCGACGAGCACCTGGCTGAAGATGTCCTGCCCGAGGTGCGTCGTACCGAACCAGTGCTTGCCGGACGGCGCCTGGATCAGGTCGCTGCTGCGGGCGGACGGGTCGTACGGCGCGACCCACGGGCCGATGATCGCGATCAGGCAGAAGAACGCGAGCACGACCAGGCCGGTCGCGGCCTTCGGGTTCGCGACGAACCGCAGCCGTCGGCGCTTGACCGGGGCAACCGCGACCTCCGGCCCGTCTGGCGTGACCGCGGTGATGGTGGTGGCTGGTGCGGACATCTCAGCCCTCCTTCCGGGTACGCGGGTCGAGGAGCAGGTACGCGACGTCGGCGAGCAGGTTGGCCACCAGGACCGACAGCGTGATCACCAGGAAGACGCCCTGCATCAGCGGGTAGTCCTTCGCGCCGACGGCCTGGAACAGGTTGTAGCCGATGCCCGGGTAGGAGAACACGATTTCCACCAGCAGCGTGCCGCCGACGATGAAGCCGAGCGACAGCGCGAATCCGGACACGTTCGGCAGCAGCGCGTTCCGAGCCGCGTAGCTGACCATCACCCGGCGCTCGGGCAGGCCCTTGGCGTGCGCCACGGTGATGTAGTCCTCGGAGGCCACCGTCACCATCATGTTCCGCATGGTGAGGATCCAGCCGCTCACCGACGAGATCAGGATCGTGATGGCCGGCAGCAGGCTGTGCTGTACGGCGCTGCCGATGAACTCGGCGTTCCACGACGGGACCAGCCCGGGCTCGTAACCACCGGACGACGGGAAGAAGCTGTCCGGTCCGGCGAGCAGTGTGATCGCCAGCAGACCGAGCCAGAAGTACGGGATCGACGACAGGAACGTTGTCACCGGCAACAGCCCGTCCATGACCGAGCCGCGCCGCCAGCCGGCCAGCACACCGAGCGACGTACCGATCATGAAGCTGGCGAACGTGGTGATGCCGACCAGCGCGATCGTCCACGGCAGGCTCTGCCGGAGGATCTCGGCGACCGGCGTCGGGAAGAACGTGAACGACAGCCCCAGGTCGCCGTGGAACACCTGGCCCCAGTAGTCGACGTACTGGCTCCAGAGCGACGCGTTCTTGTCGAGGCCGAACAGCACGTACAGCGAGTTGATCGCGTCGGTGCTCATCTGGCCCTGGAACTTGTTGATCAGCGACGTCACCGGGTCGCCCGGGATCAGCCGCGGGATGAAGAAGTTGATGGTCAGCGCGGCCCAGGCGGTGAAGAGGTAGAAGGCCAGCCGCTGCAGAAGGAACTTCATCGCGCAGCCCCCTCCTCGTAGAGCCAGCAGGCAGCCCAATGGCCCGCAACTGGCAGCTCGAAGCGAGGCGGAAGCTCGGTCGAGCACTTCGGCATCGCGTGCACGCAGCGCGGATTGAACCGGCAGCCGCCCGGCGGTGCGATCAGGCTCGGCGGTTCGCCGCCGGCCTGGTCCTCGGGCTTGCTCAGCTCGCCGAGCCGATCGGGATCCGGCGCGCTCTCGATCAGCAGCCGGGTGTACGGGTGCGCGGGGTTCTGCGTGACGGTCTCGGAGTCGCCGCCCTCGACCATGCGGCCGGCGTACATCACCAGCGTCTCGTCGGCGAAGTACCGGGCCGAGGCGATGTCGTGGGTGATGTAGAGGATGGCGAGGTTGAGCCGTTCCTTCAGGTCCCGCAGCAGGTTCAGTACGCCGAGGCGGATCGACACGTCCAGCATCGAGACCGGCTCGTCGGCGAGGAGCGCCTCCGGGTCCGCGCCGAGTGCTCGGGCGATCGAGACGCGCTGCCGCTGACCACCGGACAGTTCGTGCGGGAACTTGTCCAGGTACCGCTCCGGGGGAGTGAGTTGCACCTGCTCCAGGAGATTGCGCAGGTTCTCCTCGAGATCGCCCGCGCGACCGTGAATGCGCAGCGACCGGGTCAGGTGGTACCGCACGGTGTGGGTCGGGTTCAGCGAGGCGAACGGGTCCTGAAAGATCATCTGCACGCGGCGCGCGTACGCGCGGAACTTCCGGCCGCCGCCCACGGTGATCGGCTCCCCGTGCAGCCGGATCTCACCCGCGGTACGCCCGTACAACTGCGCCAGCAATCGCGCCACGGTGGACTTGCCCGAACCGGACTCGCCGACCAGCGCGGTCACGCGACCCCGGCGCAGTGTGAGCTTCACGTCGTCCACCGCGTGCACGGCCTTGTGCTCGCGGGTGAGCAGGTCGCGGAGTCCGCGCCGTACCGGGAAATGCTTGGTGAGGCCCTCGGCCTCCAGAACAACCTCGGTCTCAGTGACCGTCATGAGACTCCAATCACGGCTCGCTGCGCTCGCCGCCTGGCTGCGCTCGCCGGATGTAGGTGGTGGGTCCGCGGCGCCGGAGGAGAGCCCTCCGGCGCCGCGGTCCGAATCACTGGGTGCCGGCGGGCTTCAGGTTGAGGATGATCTGCAGAGCGTTCTGCTGGGTCGGCTGCGCCGGCCCGTACTGGTTCTGCTCGTCGGGCCAGCCGACCCAGTTCTTCGTGCTGTAGAGACCGCCGACGTTGGACGCCGAGGTGGGGATGATCGGCATCTGCTCGACCATGATCTTCTGCAGCGTGTTCAGCGCGGTGGTGCGGGCCGCGTCGTCCGCGGCGTTCGCGTACTGGTCGAGCGCCTTGGTCGCCTCCGGGCTGTTGAACCGCCCGTAGTTGCCGCTCACGCCGCCCTTGCCGACCGGCTTCAGGATCTTGCCGTCCATGATGTTCTGGTAGATGTCGTACGGCGTCGCGCCGCCGTTGGTCCAGTGCATCGCGGCGTCGAAGTTGCCCTCGTCGATGTTCTTGAACCAGGCGTCCTGGTTGGCCTTGTCCACGGTCGCCTTGATCCCGATCGTGGACAGGTTGTCCTTGATGATCTCCAGGTCGGTGATGTAGTCGGACCAGCCGGCCGGGTCGGTCAGCGTGATCGTGACCGGCTTGCCGGTCGGGTCCTTGAGCACGTCGCCCTCGAGCTTGAAGCCGGCGTCGGTGAGCTCCTTCTTGGCCGCCTCGACGTCCACCTTGTGCTTGAGGTCCTTGTACTCCGCAGCGATGAAGGACTCACCGGCCGGCGTCGGGATGCCGGTCATCGACTCGACCTTCGGGTAGAAGTACCCGGCCTCACCCTGCTGGAAGATGTCGTCGCGGTTGATCACGAGGTTCATCGCGCGCCGCAACGCAGGGTTGTCGAACGGCTTGCGGGTGGTGTTGATCCACAGACCGTGGATGCCGAGGTTCGCCGGGAACCACAGCTTGTGGTTCTTCGGGTCCTTGTCCTGGAAGACGGCCTTCACGTTCGGGACGAAGACGAAGCTCCACTCCGACGCGCCGTTGGCCAGCGCGGTGGTCTGCGCGTTGTTGTCGTTGTACGACGTGTACCGCAGCTCTTTGACCTTCGGGAGGTCCTGCCAGTACGAGTCGCGCAAGGTCAGCGTGGTGGTCTGCGGGGTGAACGACTTCACCGTGTACGGACCGGTGCCGATCGGGCTCTTCAGGGTGTCCTGGCTCGGGTCCTTGATCGTCGACCACTGGTGCTTCGGGATCACGAACACGGTCAGGATCTTGTTCTGGTTGGTGAACTGCGAGCGGGTGAAGGTCAGGTCGACCTTGTTGCCGGACGCGGTGATGGTGCCGTACGGGATCGCGTCGGAGTTGAGGCCCTCGTTGTCCTTGCGGATCTGGAACGAGTACGCCACGTCGTCGGCGGTCATCGGCTGGCCGTCGGAGAACTTCACGCCGTCCCGGATCGTCAGGGAGAGCTTGGTGTAGTTGGCGTCCCACTTCCACTCGGTCGCCAGCCACGGCTTGCCCGGCTCGGTCGGCTTGATCCCGTTGATCATCACCAGCGGCTCGAAGATCATCCAGCGGTACCCCAGCGAGGCGCCCGAGGAGGAGCCGAGGAACGGGTTGTGGTTCTCGGTCTGCGGACCGTTCGGCATGCCGATGTTCAGAACGGTCGCGGCGGTGCCCGAGCCGTTGTTCCCGGAACTGCCTGACTGACCGTCCCCGCTGCTACAAGCAGCCAGCGCGGCTGCCGCGAGCAAGCCCGTGAGGGCCAGCGCGACTGTACGTCGTGCTCGCATCGGTTCCTCCTGTGAATCTGTTGGCGGATGCTCTCCCCTGAGCCGGGAGAGCGACTGCATCGTGGCGTGAGAACGCTCTCATGGGAAGAGCGGACGCCTTAACGGATCGATATCGAGGGGTACGCCGGTGGCGGGACAGGGGCAGCTGCCCCGCCACCGGAGCCTGTGGTGAGCGGTGCCTTTGGTGGGTTGACGTCCCAGATGCAGGGTTCGCGCCCGAGATCGCGCTGGTGAACCCAGCAACTCGGACGTCAACCCATCAAATGGCGGGAGTGGGGCGGTGGGATTTCTTGGCGGGTTTGGGTCTTTTCGGGGCGGTGGAGCTGCGGACGATGAGGGTCGTCGGCAGCACTTGGGGTTCCTCCGGCAGCGGGGTGCCGCCGAAGTGGGTCATCAGCATCCGGGCCGCGGCCTGACCCATCTGGCGCATCGGCTGATGCACCGTGGTCAGCGGCGGCTCGGTGTGCTCGGCGTACGGGATGTCGTCGAACCCGACCACCGACACGTCGTTCGGCACGTTCCGCCCGGTCTCCCGGACGGCCTGGATGGCACCGCCGGCGGAGAGGTCGTTGTGGGCGAAGATCGCGTCGAACTCGAGTCGCTCGTCGAGCGCGTGCTGGACGCCGCGGCGTCCGCTCTCGTGGGTGAAATCGCCCTCGAACACGAGTCCCGGGTCGAGCTCGATGCCGGCCTCCGCGTAGGTGTCGCGGAAACCGTCCAGGCGTTCGTGGGTGCAGCCGAACCGTTCGACGCCGGTGATCACCAGTGGCCGGCGACGGCCGAGCTCCAGCAGGTGCCGGGCGGCGGACTGGCCGCCGGCGTAGTTCGTGGTGGCGACGGACGGGAACTGCGGGCGCTTGTCGCGGTCGTCGATCAGGACCACCGGCAGACCACGCGCGTGGAGTTGCTCGATGTAGGTGAGCGTGCCCTCGGGCTCGATCACCAGCAGGCCGTCGAACGACTGCGCCGAGACCTGGGACGCGAACTGCTGCATCGATTCCTCACCCCGGTTGAAGGTGAACAGCAGCAGCCCGTAGCCCTCGCTCTCGACCACGTCGACCGCGCCCTGCAGCACCTCGCCCATCCAGGGCCAGGTGAGTGAGGGGACCAGCATCCCGACGATCCGGGTCCGGCCGCGGGCCAGGCCGACCGCGCGGGCGCTCGGCACGTAGCCGAGCTCGGCGATCACCTGCCGGACTCGTTCGGCGGTGCGCAGGTCCAGTTCACCCTTGCCGTTGAGGACGCGTGACACGGTCGTCTTGCTGACTCCGGCACGGGCCGCGACATCGGCGATCGTGATGGACACGCTGAATCTCCCCTCGGGCGGTCGGGGTGGTGCATCGGGGTGGTGCATCGTCTACTGGGCCGGAACCGGTTTCGGAAGCGGTTCCGTAGATCAAAGCCCCTACCGCAACGGGCCGTCAATCACGGAGTGGTAACGAATCGCGGCTTAATTCACGAGCTGGAAGAAGGGAGCTCTTCCGTCCCGCGGGGCGGCATGATGAACTCGGGGCGAGCGGCCTGCCCGGGGCCGCACTGCGCTCTGCCACGGTGAGGTCGAGGATGGAAGTACGCCGGACCACGGTGCGTGACATGCGCCGGTCCAACCGCTCGGTGATCCTCACCGGCATCTATCGCGAGGGTCCGCTGAGTCGCCAGGAGCTGACCGTCCGGACCTCGCTCAGCGCCGCGAGCGTCAGCAATCTGGTCGCCGAACTGATCGCCGAGGGCGTGGTCGAGGAGGCCGGCTCGGTCGAGTCCGAGGGCGGCCGGCCGCGGGTCCTGTTGCGGGTGGCACCAACATTCCGGTACGTCGTCGGCGCCGAGGTCGGGGAGACCCGGGTCCGGGTGGAGCTGTTCGACCTGGCCATGAACGTGCTGGCGCGGGCCGACCATCCGATCGCCACGCCGACACCCGAAGAGGTCGTGAAGCACGTACTAGAAGGGCTTTCGACCGTGATCGCTGCGTCCGGCATCCAGTCCGAGCAGGTGCTCGGGCTCGGTGTCGCGGTCGCCGGCGTGGTCGAGGACAACGCGATCGTCGACGCGCAGACGCTCGGCTGGGAGGCGGTGCCGCTCGCCAGACTGCTTGCCGAGGGCACCGACATTCCGGTGCACGTCGACAACGGCGCGAACATGCTCGGCCAGGCGGAGATGTGGTTCGGCGCTGGCCGCGGTGCGACCGACGCCGTCGTCGCACTGGTCGGGTCCGGTGTCGGATCGGCCCTTGTGGCCGGTGGATCCAGCTATCGCGGGGCCCGCAGCAGCGCGGGCGAGTGGGGCCACATGACGATCGTGTACGGCGGGCGCCAGTGCCGCTGCGGCGCCTTGGGATGCCTCGAGGCGTACGTCGGCGCGGAGGGCGTCCTGGACCGGTACTGTCTTGCCGGCGGGACGGCCGACGGCGACGAGGAGACGGCCTTCGTCGAACTACTGGAGTCGACGACGGAGCCGGCCACGACAATCGTCAACGACACGATCGGCTACCTGGCGGCGGGGTTCGCGAACCTGGTCAACCTGGTCAATCCCGAGCGCATCGTCCTCGGCGGCTGGGCCGGCCTGTTGCTGGGCGAGAAGCATCTGGAAGAGCTACGTGTTGAGGTGGGCAAGCACGCCCTCCGCCGCCCGTACGCCCAGGTGTCCATCGTCCTGTGCGAACTGGGCCGCGACGCCGTCGCACTCGGCGCCGCGACCCTTCCCGTAGTGCGACTACTCCGCGACGGAGGCGCCGTACCGCCACCGCGATAGTTGTCCTGCGCCGAAGCCCATGTTTCGTCACAGAGCGACGCCCGCCCAGGCTGGTCGCGGGTTTGGGGAGTCTTACCCACCCGAATCGAGCAGTAGCACTCCCCAATCCCGGTTGCTGCGCCTCCCCAAACCGGTTTGGGGAGTTTCACTCACTCTTGTTGGACGGTGGTGCTCCCCGGTCCCGGTTGCGCGCCTCCCCAAACCGGTTTGGGGAGTTTCACTCACCCGTATTGGGCGGTGGTGCTCCCCGGTCCCGGTTGGACGCCCTCCCCAAACCGGTTTGGGGACCCTTACCTACCCGAATCGGGCGGTAGGGCTCCCCGGTCGCGGTTGGGTGCCTCCCCAAAGTGGTTTGGGGAGGCGGGGGAGGGGCGTCCCGGTGGCGTCCGGTGGCGTTGTGGGCGGGGGTGGTCGTGTGGGGGTGGGTCAGATCGTCCACTTCTGATTGGCGCTGCCGGTGCAGGTCCAGATTTGGGTGGGGGTTGCGTTGGCGGAGTTGTTGCCGGTGACGTCGAGGCACTTGTTGGCCTGGGGATTCACCAGGTCGTGGCCGGAGGTGTAGGTCCATTGCTGGGCGCCGGTGCCGTTGCAGGTCCAGAGCTGGACCTTGGCGCCGTCGGCGAGTGAGCCGGCGTTCACGTCAAGACACTTGCCCAGGGCACGGATCGTGCCGTCGCCCGGACGGGTCCACTTCTGCGCGTTGGTGCCGTTGCAGTCGTACAACTGCACCGCCGTACCGTCAGCGGCGTTCGCGCCGGCCACGTCGAGGCACTTGCCGGCCAGGCCGGTGATCTGCGAGCCGGTGCCGCCGGAGCTGCCCAGGGTGGAGACCCGGACGTAGTCGACGGTCATGGTCTGCGGGAACACCGTCGTACCGTCCGGGTTTCCCGGCCAGCCGCCGCCGACCGCCACGTTCATGATCATGAAGAACGGGTGGTTGAAGACCCAGGTGTTGCCGTTCAGGTCGGCCGGGGTACGACGCTCGTACTGCACGCCGTCGACGTACCAGGTGATCGAGTCCGGCGCCCAGTCCACCGCGAAGGTGTGGAAGTCGTCGGCGAACGACCAGCCGTTCGGATGGTTGTACGCGGCACCGATCCCGCCGGCGCCGGAGTACCCGGGTCCGTGGATGGTCCCGTGCACGGTGGCCGGCTCCTTGCCGATGTTCTCCATGATGTCGATCTCGCCGTCGTTCGGCCAGTTGGTTCCGCCGAGCATCCAGAAGGCCGGCCAGAGGCCTTGTCCGCGGGGGATCTTGATGCGGGCCTCGAACCGGCCGTACGTCTGGGTGAAGGTCTGCGCGGTGAGCAGCCGCGCCGACGTGTACTGGCACGGGCCGTAGTGGCACTGGAAGCCGCCGTTCTCCTGCCGGGCGGTGATGACCAGGTTGCCGTTGCCGTCCAGCGCGGAGTTGCGGGTGCTGTTGGTGTAGTACTCCAGCTCGTTGTTGCCCCAGCCGCTGCCGCCGATGTCGTACCGCCACTTGGCGGGATCGGGGGCCTGGCCGGCCGGGCCGTCGAAGTTGTCCTCCCAGACCGTGGCGGTCGTTGCCGCGGCGGCCTGCTGGTGGGCGGTGGCCGCGGGCTGGAGGAGGGCGGTGCCGATCAGGGCGGCACCGATCGCGAGGAGCGCGAGCATGCGGGGACGCTTCATGAGTACCTCATTTCGGGGGCGTCTGAATGAGGACAACGAATGGGCGGCAGCGTGCCGTGAGAACGCTCCCACGTCAACCCCGGGACTAATTAAAGATCTGAAAAAAGTCTCGGCTTCGACGTTGACACCGATCAGCACGGATGGTTACCTCTTGCTGACCAGCTGTTGCGGCGCGGGCAGACGCCGACAACTTCACCGCCCCGAAACTCCTTTAATCACAGGGAGAACCGCCCCATGCCCGCGAAACGTCTCGTGCCGCTCGCGGTTGCTGCGCTCTGCGCGGCCGCCGCCGGGCTCGGCTTCGGAACCGCCCCACCCGCCGCCGGCTCGACCGCCGCCGGTGAACAGGTCAACGTCTGGCTGACCACCACCAACGACGCGGCCGGCCAGAACGTGACCCGCGGTCTGCAGCAGCAGACACCGGTGAACTTCGGTCCAGCCGGCGGCACTGCGAACCAGACCATCACAGTCAACGAGAACACGACGTACCAGTCCTTCGAGGGCGGCGGTGCGTCGTTCGCCGACAGTTCGGCGTGGCTGCTGAACAGCAGCAACGTGATCTCGGCCGCGACCCGCGATCAGGTGATGAAGGACCTGTTCGACCCGGTCAACGGGATCGGCCTCGCCTTCGTCCGGAACCCGATGGGCGCGTCCGACCTTGCCCGCTTCAACTACTCGTACGACGATACCTGCTGCGACCTGAACGACTTCAGCATCCAGCACGACCTCGCGGACGTCGTACCGCTCACCAAGCAGGCCCGGCAGCTCAACCCTGCTTTGAAGGTGATGAGTTCGCCGTGGAGTGCGCCGGCCTGGATGAAGGACAACAACGACTTCGTCCACCGCGGCTGGCTGAAGTGGGAGTACGCGCCGACGTACGCGCAGTACTTCGTCAAGTACTTGCAGCAGAACGAAGCCCAGGGCAACCACATCGACTACATCTCGGTGCAGAACGAACCGACGTGCTGCGGCTCGGACTCGACCGGCTACGCGTCGATGAACTGGAACGGCTCCGGCTTGCTCGAGTTCACCAAGAACAACCTGCTGCCCGCGCTGCACGCGGCCGGGCTCACCACGAAGGTGCTGATCCTCGACTACAACTGGGGTAACTACAACGACCTCGGCTCGGTCCCGATCGCGGACGCGGCCCTGCGCAACGACCCGAACTTCGGCGGCATCGCCTGGCACGGGTACGGCGGTGACGTGAACCTGCAGACCCAGGTGCACAACCAGTACCCGGGCGTGAACGCGTACATGACCGAGCACTCCGGCGGTACGTGGATCGCGAACCAGCAGGTCGAGGACATGAACAACCTGATCGACTACACCCGCAACTGGGACAAGTCGTGGGTCAAGTGGGGCATCGCGCTGGACGAGAACCACCTGCCGTACGTCGGCGCCGGCTGCAACGTCTGCACCGGTCTCGTCACCGTGCACCGCAACGACAGCCAGCGCGGTCAGGTCACCAAGACCGTCGAGTACTACACGATGGGCCACCTGACGAAGTTCGTGAAGCCGGGGGCGCTGCGGATCGACTCGACCGCGAACAGCTCGGTGAAGAACGTGGCCTGGAAGAACCCGGACGGCTCCAAGGCCCTGATCGCCTTCAATACCACGGGGAGCTCGCAGTCCGTGCGGGTGAACTGGGGATCGCAATCGTTCGTCTACACGCTGCCGACCAAGACATCGGCGACCTTCACCTGGTCCGGCTCGCAAAGTGGTGGCGGCGGCACCAGCGGTCAGATCACCGGTTTGGCCGGCAAGTGTATGGACGTCGCCGGTGCGAACTCCGCGGACGGTACGGCGGTGCAGCTGTACGACTGCAACGGTACGACGGCCCAACAGTGGTCCCGTCCTGGTGACGGGACGATTCGCGCCCTCGGCAAGTGCCTCGACGTCAACGCCGGCTCCGTCGCCAACGGCGCGAAGGTGCAGATCTATTCGTGCAATGGCAGTGCCGCCCAGCAATGGACCTACACGAGTGGGAGAGACCTGGTGAATCCACAGGCGAACAAGTGTCTCGACGTCACGAACAACACCTCCGCCAACGGCACCCCGCTGCAGCTGTGGACCTGCACCGGCGCGGCCAACCAGAAGTGGACAGTGTCATGAAGCGGGTGGCGGCGGCCGCCGCGGCTCTGGTACTCGGCGGCGGGCTGTTGACGATGGCGACTCCCGCACAGGCGGCGACCGGGACGATCACCGGTCTCGCGGGGAAGTGCGCGGACGTAGCCGGTGCAAACAGTGCGGACGGTACGGCGGTCCAGCTGTACGACTGCAACGGTACGAGTGCCCAGCAGTGGACGCGGTCGACTGACGGGACCTTACGGGCCCTCGGTAAGTGCCTGGATGTGTCGGGCGGCTCGGTGGCCAACGGTGCGAAGGTGCAGCTGTGGACGTGCAACGGGTCAGCGGCGCAGCAGTGGACGTACACGTCCGGCCGTGACCTCGTGAACCCGCAGGCGAACAAGTGCCTCGATGTCACCGGCAACAACTCGGCGAACAGTACGCCGTTGCAGTTGTGGACCTGCACCGGTGCGGCGAACCAGAAGTGGAACGTGCCGGCCGCGGATGACGGGCCTCCTCCGGCGAGCGGTGCGCCGATGGCTGCAGCGCCGTACCTCTATCAGGGCTGGGGTGAGCCGCCGAACCCGGCGACCGTGATGAACGCGGCCGGGGTGAAGTGGTTCACGATGGCGTTCATCCTGTCCAACGGGTACTGCAATCCGCAGTGGGACGGTGCGCGGGCGCTGACCGGCGGGGCCGACCAGCAGGCGATCAACACGATCCGCTCGAACGGCGGCGACGTCGTGGTGTCGTTCGGCGGCTGGTCCGGCAACAAGCTGGGGCAGAGCTGCGGTACGGCGGGTGAGCTTGCGGCGGCGTACCAGAAGGTGATCAACGCGCTGTCGCTGAAGGCGATCGATGTCGACATCGAGGACCAGGAGTTCTCCCAGGCGGCCGTCCGGCAGAAGGTCGTCGACGCGCTCAAGATCGTCGAGCAGAACAACCCGGGCATCGCGACGTACCTGACGTTCGGCACCACGACGTCCGGGCCGGACGGGAACGGTCAGGACCTGATCCAGCGGGGCGCGAACTCGGGGCTGAACCTGGACGGCTGGGTGATCATGCCGTTCGACTTCGGCGGCGGGTCGACCAACATGGGCACGCTGACCCGGCAGGCGGCCGACGGGCTGAAGAACCGGGTCAAGGCGGCGTACGGGCTGACCGACGACGCGGCGTACCGGAAGATCGGCATCTCCTCGATGAACGGCATCACCGACGTGGCCGGTGAGCGCGTCAACCTGTCGGACTTCGAGTCGATGCTGTCCTACGCGTCCGAGCACCACCTCGCCCGGTTCACGTTCTGGTCGGTGAACCGCGACCGTCCGTGCACCGGCGGCGGCGCCGACACCTGCTCCGGCGTCTCCCAGAACCCCTGGGACTTCTCGAAGGTGATCGGGCGGTACCGCGGGTAGCGGACCGCCAGGCCATCACAACCGGCCCGCGACGACGCCCCACCCCGGGCGTTCGTCGCGGGCCGACGATTGTGATGGCCTGGGGGTTTGACCCTCCGGCTACCGGAGGGTGGAAGCTTGTCGCATGACGGCGACGGTGACGGTGGGGGAGTTCTCCCGCCTGACGCATCTGAGTGTGAAAACGCTGCACCACTACCACGACATCGGGCTGCTCGCGCCGGTCGCGATCGACGCTTCGTCCGGCTATCGGCGCTACGGGACCGATCAGGTCGACACCGCGTTGCTGATCCGGCGGCTGCGGGAACTGCGGATGCCGCTGCCGGACGTCCGCGCGGTGGTCGAGGCCTCCGACGGTCCGGCCCGGGAAGAGACATTGCGCGCTCATCTCGAGCGGATGGAGCAGGAGCTCGCTCACACGCGAGACGTCGTCACGTCATTGCGCGAGCTGTTGACGCCCGGTCGGCCGGTGCTCGACGTGCAGTACCGGTTCATTCCGCCGTTCCGTGCGTACGGCGTGACCGGGCACGTCGTGCGGGACGAGATCGGGCCGTGGTGCGAGTACGCGTTCGGGAGGCTCGACGCCGTCGCCGGTGACATCCGGGCGACCTCGGGAGCGACGTACAGCGACGAGTTCTTCACCGACGACGCGGGTGAGGTGGTGACCTTCCTCCCGGTCGCGCCGGACCAGCCGCCGGCCGACGGGGTCGAGCTCGTCGACCTGCCCGGCGGGTACTTCGCGATCGCCGTGCACGCCGGCCCGATGACCGATTTCGACCGTACGTACGGCGCGCTCGGCAGCCATGTCGCGGAGTACTGCGAGGTGGCGCCGGGGCCGATCCGTGAGTTGTACCCCATCGGCCCGGGGGATGTCCCCGATCCGGCCGACTACCGAACCGAGGTCTGCTGGCCGATCCAGCGGATCCCTGTGCTGAAAGGCTGAACCATGTCTGTTTCCCTGGAGAACATCGCCTTCGACTGTGCCGACGCTGCGGCGCTCGCCACCTTCTGGGCCGGTGTGTTCTCGACGGAGGTCGATGCTGATGGCAACCAGTTCTTCGCGACCGTGAACCGGGCCGCGGCGGGGCCGACGCTGATGTTCCTCCAGGTCCCGGAGCCGCGCAACGGCAAGAACCGCCTGCACGTCGACCTGGCCGCCACCGACTGGTCCGCCGAGGTCGACCGCCTGGTCGGACTGGGCGCCAAGCGGCTCGACGAACACAACGAGTACGGCGCCCACTGGATCACCCTCGCCGACCCGGAAGGCAACGTCTTCGACGTGGCCGAGCACCACTGAGCACGGCCTTGCCAGCCATCTGTTCCGGGAGGAGGGTGGAGGTGTCCGGCGGCGCCGCCCGGGCGCTGCCCTGAGCGTAAGGGGGTGGATCGTGTACGCGCGTTCCACCACGATCAATGCCGCCCCGGCGTCGATCGACGCCGGCGTCGCGCAGGTGCGCGACGAGGTGATGCCCATGCTGATGGAGATGGACGGCTGTATCGGACTGTCCATGCTTGTCGACCGTGAGTCCGGCCGCTGCATCACGACCAGCGCCTGGCAGTCCGAGGAGGCGATGCGGGCCACGGACGAAGAGCTGCAGCCGGTCCGGGAGCGGATCGCCATGGAGCTCGGCGGCACTCCGATGGTGCAGGAGTGGGAGATCGCCGTACTGCACCGTGATCACCGTTCGACGGCCGGCGCGTGCGTCCGGGCCACCTGGGTGAAGGTCGACCCCGCGAACCTCGACCGGTCGATCGACGTCTACAAGCTCGCCTCACTGCCGAGGTTGGAGGACCTGGCCGGGTTCTGCAGCGCGAGCCTGCTGGTCGACCGGGCGTCCGGCCAGGCGGTCTCGTCGGTCACCTACGACAGCCGCGAGTCGCTGGACGGCAGCCGGGAAGCGGCCGCCTCGATGCGTGCCTCGACCGCCAAGGACGCCGGTGCCGAGATGCTGGACGTCGGTGAGTTCGAGCTCGCCATCGCCCACTTACGAGTTCCTGAGCTGACCTGATCGATCATGGTGTGATTCGGTCATGGTGCGTGACCGAAGGCGGCCGTGAACGCCTCGCGGAACAGATCGGCCAGGTCGGGCTCGCCGTCGTCGGCGGCCCACCGGAGCAAGGCAGTGTGAGTCACCCCCAGTACGGCGCTCGCGGCTGCGCGGGCGCCGTACTCGAGGGACGGGTCGATCGCGCTGACGAAGGCCTCTTGCAACCGGTACTGGCTGTCCAGGTGGCGGGCTTGCAGCGCCGGTGTCGAGATCATCAGCCGAAGCCGCGTGAGCAGTAGGTCGTGCTCGTTCGTGGCGGCCAGGTCGAGGATCGTCAGGACGGTACGGCCGATGCGGTCGGTGAGTGACCCCGTCGCGGGCAGCTCGGTGAGTGTGCTCGCGGTCAGCTGGTCGAAGTCGTCGTACAGCACCAGATCTTCCTTGGTGGGGAAGTTCCGGTAGACCGTCATCGCCGAGACACCGGCTGCGTCGGCGACATCGTTCACCGTGGTCGCGTCGTACCCACGGTCGGTGAACAGGCGGAGCGCCTGCCGCTGGATGCGTTGCCGGGTGTCGGCGCGCTGGCGGTCTCTCAGGTTCATGTGGTAGATACTAACAACATGATAGTTTCTAACATGAACGGCAAGGTTGCCTTGGTGACGGGCGCCTCCCGGGGCATCGGGCGGGCGATCGCGGAGCGGCTGGCCGCGGCGGGGGCCGAGGTGGCCGTGCACTACCACCAGGACAAGGCCGGTGCGGAGGAGACGCTCTCGCGGATCGGCGGTCGTGGTTTCGCGATCGGTGCTGAGCTCGGAGTGCCTGGGGATGCGGAACTCGTCGTCGATCAGTTGGCTGCGGGGCTGTCCGGGCGGCGGCTGGATGTGCTCGTGAACAACGCGGCGGCGTCGCCGGCGGGTCCGATCGGTGCGGACACCGAGGCAGCGTTCGACCGGTTGATGGCGGTCAACGTGCGAGCGCCGTACTTCCTGATCCGGCGGTTGCTGCCGATGCTGTCCGACGACGGCCGGATCGTGTCGATCTCGTCGGTCGCGACCCGGATGGCGAACCCGGCCCAGACCTCGTTCGCGATGACCAAGGGTGCGCTGGAGACGATGACGTTCACCTTGGCGCAGCAGTTGGGTGCGCGTGGCATCACCGTGAATGCGGTCGCGCCCGGTGCGACCCGGACCGAGGTAAACGGGGCGATCTTCGAGGCGCCCGGGTTGTCGGAGCTGATCGTCGCGCACACGGCGCTCGGGCGGTTGGGCAGCGCCGATGATGTCGCGGAGGTGGTCGCGTTCCTTGCGTCACCCGCGGCGCGGTGGATCACCGGACAGGTCGTGGACGCGTCCGGTGGTCTGCACCTCGGAGTTGGCTAGGGGGTTGAGCCCGGCGTCGACTCGGTGTCGAGGAAGAGTTGTACGTCGGGGTGCGTGCGCAGCGCCGTACCGGGGTAATCGGGGCCGATCGGTTGCGTGAGGGTGTCGTGGACGGCTTGGCGTTTGACTGATCCGGGGACCGAGCCGATCAGCGCGTGCGCGTTCAGCAGGCGAGGGATGGTCACGGTGATCGCGTGGGTGGGTACGTCGGTGAGCGCCGGGAAGTTGCCCTCGTCGACCTGCTGTTTGCGGCTGGTCTCGTCGAGCGCCACGCGTTTCGTGGCTGCCGGGTCGTTGAAGTCGGCGGGCGGATCGTTGAACGCCAGGTGGCCGTTGACGCCGAGGCCGAACAGCACGAGGTCGAACGGGGCGTCGCCCATCAGGTCCGCGTAGGCGTCGGAGCCGTCTTCGGGGGCGAGCGGGTGGAACGTTGCCTGCGGCACCTTGTCGAGGAAGTTCCGGCGTAGCCAGTTGCGGAACGACTGCGGTGCGTCGGGCTTCAGGTCGACGTACTCGTCCATGTGGAAGCACTCGACACGGGTCCAGTCGAGGTCCGGTTCGGCGGCGAGCGCTGCCAGGGTGGCGGTCTGGCTCGGCGCGGCGGCAAGCATGAGGCGCGCCCGCCCGCTCACGGCGATCGCCTTCCTCAGCCGCTCGGCGGCAGCGGCGCCCGCAGCCAGCCCGAGCTCCGTGCGGTCCGAACAGGTGACGACCCGAGGAGCATGCTCAACAGTCATGGAGAAAGGCTCGCACACTCTGCGGGGGTGTGCTGGGGTGCGGGGGTTAGCCCCCGGGTGGGGCGGTGGTTTGCCGGAGGTTGGGTCGGTGGGTGGCTGGAGTGTGTCGGCTTGTCCGCGGAAATAGCGTCGGGGGTATGACGAATCTGGTGCTGGCGGGTGCGGTGCAGGAGCCGACGGGTGGGGTGGCGGGATGGGCGATCGACCTCATGGAGCGGTTGGGGCCGGCGGGGGCGGGGCTTGCGGTGGCGTTGGAAAACCTGTTTCCGCCGTTGCCGAGTGAGGTGATCCTGCCGCTGGCCGGGTTCGCGGCCGCGCGGGGTAGTCTCGGGCTGGTTGCCGCGATCCTGTTCACCACGCTCGGATCGGTCGTGGGTGCGCTCGCGCTGTACGGCGTGGGCGCGGCGCTCGGGCGGGACCGGACGCGGGCGCTCGCCGGGAAGCTGCCGCTGGTGAAGCTGCGAGACGTCGACAAGGCCGAGGACTGGTTCGCTCGGCACGGAGCGAAGGCGGTGCTGATCGGGCGGCTGGTCCCGGTGGTTCGCAGCCTGATCTCGGTGCCGGCCGGGGTCGAGCGGATGCCGGTCGCACTGTTCCTCCCGCTGACGGCCGTCGGGAGCCTGGTGTGGAACTCGCTGCTGATCCTGGCCGGCTACCAGCTCGGCGAGCGGTGGCATGTGGTGGAGTCGTCGGTCGGGGTGTTCCAGAAGGTCGTGATCGTCGCTGCGGTGGCCGCGGTCGGGTGGTTCGTCGTGGTGAAGCTGCGGGGCCGGCGTTCGGATGCTGAGAAAGTCCAGTAAGCGGCTCGACTTTCACTACGCTCGAGGGAGTTGCCGTCGAGGTTTTCAGGAGATGGGTCAGATGCCGTCAGTCGCGTTCGAGTCGCAGGTCGTGCCCCAAGGTGCGCAAGAGCCGCCGGTCTGGCCGCAGCCGGTGGTCACCCTGGTGGGCAATCCGCGGGCCGGGTCGCGGACAGCGGCTGCGGCGGCGTCCGTCGCGGAGTTGCTCGCCTCCGAGCTCGGTACGCCGCACCGGATCGACGAGCTGATCGATCTGGTGACGATCGCCCCGGCCATCTTCCAGGGCGAGCAGGCCGGTGCCGAGGCGCAGGCGGCGCTGGAGAGTGCGGTCGATCTGGTGTCGTCGGCGTCGGTGATCGTTGTCGCGACTCCGGTCTACAAGGGCAGCTATACCGGGCTGTTGAAGAGCTTCCTCGACGTACTGCGACCTTCTGCGCTGGCGGGCTCCGTGGTCGTCCCGGTGACGGTGTCGGCGGCGCCGAGCCACAAGCTGCTGGCTGATCAGCACATCCGTCCGGTGCTGGCTGAGTTGGGTGCGAGCGTTCCGGTGCCCGGGGTGATCCTGGAGGAGCGCGATCTCGAGGACCTCCAGGTCGTGCTGTCGGGCTGGATCCGCAACAACGCCGGCATCGTTCAGGCCACCACAATCGCCCTCCAGCCAGTAGCCGAACCAACCCCCGCCCGTTAGCGGCTTTCCGGAAGAAAGTTTGCGCTGGGCGGCAAAAATCTTCCGGAGAGCCGGCGGTCAATCCGAGTAGGTGGGTTGGGTGGGGGAGTGGCGGAGGGCTGTGGTTGCTGGGATGAGGGTTGAGCCGAAGGTCAGTAGAGCGGCTGCGCCCACTACGACGAGGTAGATCCAGATCGGGCCCGTGGGCAGGGCGTCGTTGGAGACCTTGGCGGAGAACGGTAGGAGGCAGGCCAGGGCGACTGCGGTGCCGAGGGTGACGCCGATCAGGGTGACCAGAGTGCTTTCGGTGGTCAGCATGCGGAGCACCTGGAAGCGGGTCGAGCCGGTCAGCCGTTGCAGGGCGAACTCTCGACGGCGGCGCAGAGTTGTGGAGACCAGGGTGTTGACGACCGAGACCGCGGTGTAGGCGATCAGCATGCCGACGAGCATGTAGTTGATCCACGCCTGCGTCTGCAGGTCCTCGACGTTCGAGGCGACCAGCGTGCTCCGGTCGGCGACCTGGACACCTGGATGGGCGGCAGCGAGCTTGGCCAGACCCGGTCGTACGTCGGCGCCCGGTGCGGCCCGTACCAGGATCTGCTTGGTCAACCCGTCCGTCGTGTGTGCTGCGACCAGCGACGCGGGCAGGATGATCGTCTCGTACCCGCGCTCGGCCGCGAACGTCGCGACCACCCGCAGCTTCACCGTGGTCCCGTCGCCCAACGTCATCGTGATCTCGGAGCCGACGCCATGACCGGTCTTGCTCGCCATGTACTCGGGCACCGCCGCGGTCGCCCCGGTCAGGCCGACCAACGATCCGCTCGTCAACCGAACCGGCGCCGTGCCGTTCGCGCCCTGCGCATCCACGCCGATCACGGGCGCACCGTCCTCGTCGAACGGAGCGTTACGAGGCTCATCCACCGCACCCATGCTGCGGACGAAAGCCGAAGCACTCGCCACGCCGGGCGCGGACCGAACCTGCGAGAGCAACGTCGGCGAGAGACCGGCATCCGATACCAGTACGGCGTCCGCACGCAGATCCCGCGTGAACGCCTCCGAGGATGCGTGCACCTGCGTGGTCTGCATGTACAGGTTGGCGGTCGAGATGCCGACGGCGAGCATCACCGGCATCGCCGCGGCCGACAGCGCCACCGAGCGCGCCGACAGGTTGCGGATCGCGAGCCGGCCGTTCACCCGGGTCAGGGCCTGGACCGGCCAGCGCCAGAACCCCAGCACCGCCTTGGTCCAGAACGGCCCGAGCACCGCGACACCGATCGCCCAGCACAGGATCGACGGACCCGCGGTCGATGCGGCGAGCGGACCGGACATCACCGTCGCGGTGACGATCAGCAACGCCATCCCGCCGCCGAGGAACAGCAGACCGAACAGCAACCGGATCCAGCTGAACCACTTCCGCTGCAGCGACGCCTCGACCAGCGCCTCGACCGGCTTGATCTTCGCCGACTTCCGCGCCGCGATCAGGCCTGCGCCGATCGCCGCGAGGACCGCCGCACCGGCGCCGGCCGCGAACGGGATCCACCCCTGCGAGAACTCGATCACCGGCGAGGCGACGCCGTGCGCACTGAGCTGATCGAACAGGAATCGGCCGAGAAAGATCCCTGGCAGGCAGCCGAGGACGACGGCCGGTAGTGCGACCATGAGCGCCTCGCCGAGGATCATCCGCCGTACCTGACCGGGCGTCGTGCCGATCCCGCGGAGCAGTGCGAACTCACGTTCCCGGTGCTGCGCGGCGAGCGCCAAGGTGGACGCGACCACGAACATCATCGTCATCACCGCGATCCCACCGAACGAGCCGGCGATCGCGATCAACGCCGTACGGTGTGATTCGGCATCGGGGTGTTCCGCGAGGCCGCGGTCGACTCCCGCACGGACTGCCAGGTTCCCGTCGACCTCTTCCAACCGGTCCTTGACGGCGGAGATGTCGGTGCCAGGAGCAACCAGTACGCCGACATCGGCGAAGCGGACCGGATTGCGGACGAGTTGCGCTGCGTCGTGGTCGGAGAAGAAGGCGTGACTGGAAGCCTGCGGGGCGATGCCGCTGACGGTGAAGGTCTTCGGCTCGCCGTTGATCAGGAGAGTCAGCTGCTCGCCCGGCTTCCCGGTCGAAACGACAACCTCGCCGGACCGCGGTGCGCGTCCGGCACTCAAGTGATAGGGAGCGAGGGACGCGCTTGACCAGTTGTGGCCCTCAGCAACAGAAGTTCCGATGGCGGTGAACGTGTAGTCGCCGACAGCGGACGAAACGCCTTGCGCGGAACGGATCTTGGCGAGTAGGTCGACAGGTACGCCGACGCGTTCCGTCAGGGGAGTGGCGTCTTCGACGCCGGGGCGGAAGTGGGACTGCTTGCCGGTGACAACGAGCGACGCACCTGCGAGGCGTTGCGGCTCCACATTGGAACGGATGCCGGTCTCCATCAGGCCGCCACAGGCCATCACGATCGCCGTACCGAAGACGACCGCGATGAACGTGGCGATGAATCCGCTCTTGCGATGGCGCAAGGTGCGGACGGCGAGGCGCATCATCCCGCCACCGCCCGCAGGGTCGAGCGTGCGCCGAGGTGGGTCATCCGGTCGGCGACCGTTTCGGCGGTCGGGGCGGTCAGGCTGCCGGCGAGCGCACCGTCGGCGAGGAAGACCACCTGGTCGGCGTACGACGCGGCGACCGGGTCGTGGGTGACCATGACGACCGTCTGGCCCTGGGTCCGCACCGGCTCGCGCAGGAGGTCGAGGACGTCGGCAGCGGTCTGGGTGTCGAGCGCGCCGGTCGGCTCGTCGGCGAAGATCACGGCCGGCCGCGCGACGAGCGCGCGGGCGATCGCGACCCGCTGCTGCTGGCCGCCGGACAGCTCGCCCGGGCGGTGCTTGGACCGGTCGGCGAGACCGACGCGCTCGAGCACCTGGCGTACGGCGGCCTTGTTGACGCGGCGTCCGTCGAGCTCCTGCGGCAGGCAGACGTTCTGCCAGACGGTCAGTGCGGGCAGCAGGTTGAAGGACTGGAACACGAAGCCGATCCGCTCCCGACGGAGCTCGGTCAGCCTGCGCTCGCTGAGTCCGGCGAGCGGCTGGCCGTCGATGGAGACACTGCCGGACGTCGGCCGGTCGAGTCCCGCCGCACAGTGCAGGAAAGTGCTCTTGCCCGATCCGGACGGACCCATCACCGCGGTGAAGGTGCCGGGGGCGAACTTCATCGAGATCCCGTCGAGGGCGGTGACGGCGTTCCCGCCACGGCCGTAGACCCGTCGTACCTCCTGCAGGACGACCGAGTACCCGGTCCCGTCGACTGCTTCCTGCGTCCTTTTCTTCATGCCGCCGACGCTACGGATCAGCGGCGTACCGACCCATGGTGCTGGACCGCCGTACAGGGTGGGTGAAACTCCACCTAGGACCGGAGCAGCGCGCGGAGTCCGGCGAGATAGCTGTCCGGTGTGACGTCGCCGAGGATCAGCCGCTGGAGCACGAACCCCGGGATCAGGGCCAGCATCACCTGGGCGACGTGCTCCGGCGCGACGTCGGAGTCGACCGTTCCGTCGGCCTGGGCGCGCCGGGCGACCGCCTCGAAGTTCCGGCGGAGCTGGCTGTACTTGTCGTGGGCGGTGGCCATGATCGGCGGGTCCCGCAGGGCCTCCGCCCAGGCCTGGACCGCGACCCTGGTGACGTCGCCGCCGGGGCGCTCGGCGATCGTCACGACATGCTTGATGGTGGCCTCGAGCGCCGCCAGCGGGGTCAGCGGCACCTCGGAGGCGAGAATCTTCCCGAAGAGCTCGTCGATCGTGCTGAGCGCGTCCTCGGCGATCGCGGCGAGGATCTCTTCCTTGCTCTTGAAGTACCCGTAGACGGCGCCCGCGGACAGCCCGGACTCGCGGATCACGTCCGCCATCGTCGTCTTGTGGAAGCCGTCCTCGAGCACACAGGTGCGGGCCGCCGCGACGATCTGCGCGCGGCGGGCCAGGCGGTGTTCCTCGGTGACCTTGGGCACTCTCGCAACATAAAACGAATGTCCGTTCTTGACAAGTCGCCGAGCCGTTGCGAGGCTCGGACATATAAAGAACGATCATTCGGTTTTAAAGCCCGAGGGAGTACCAACCATGACCACTGAGGCGCACGCGGCCGAACGTCGCCGGCCGCCCCTGATCGCCGTCATCACCCTGCTGACCGCGGTCCTCACGGTGTTCCTGATCGCCTTCGCGTGGCCGTCCGCGCGCTCCGAACCGCGGGACGTCCCGCTCGCGGTGTCCGGTCCGGCGCCGGCGGTCACGCAGATCGAGGCCGCGCTCGAGAAGGCGGTGCCCGGTGGCTTCGAGATCACCGCCGTCCCGGATCGGCAGGCAGCCGTGCAGCGGATCGAGGACCGGGACGCGTACGGCGCGATCGTGCTGGACGCGGCGCAGCCCGAAGTACTGACCGCCTCCGCGGGCGGGCCCGCTGTCGCGCAGGTGCTGACGCAGTTGTCGGCGCGGATGTCCCCGGAGAACCCGGCGAAGGTGACCGACATCGTGCCGCTGCCGAAGGACGATCCGCGCGGTGCCGGACTTGCTGCCGGCGCACTGCCGCTCGTGCTCGGCGGGATCATCGCCGCCGCCGCACTCACCCAGCTGGTGCGATCCGGTGCGAACCGAATGGTCGGTGCGATCGGCTTCGCGATAACCGGTGGGCTCGCGCTGGCCGCCGTACTGCAGTACTGGCTCGGCTCGCTCGAGGGCAGCTACCTCGGCAATTCAGGAGTCATCGCGATGTCGATCGCCGCCATCAGTCTCACGCTGCTCGGCCTCGAGTGGCTGCTCGGTACGGCGGGACTCGCGCTCGGCAGCGCCATGATGATGCTGCTCGGCAATCCGTTGTCAGGGATGACGAGCGCGCCGGAGATGCTGCCGAGCGGGTGGGGCGCGTTGGGGCAGCTGCTGCCGCCCGGAGCCGCGGGTACGGCGTTGCGCTCGGTGAGCTTCTTCGACGGCGCCGGCGCTGCCCGGCCACTCGTCGTCCTGGCGTGCTGGTTACTCGCCGGAGTGCTGCTCTGCGGGCTCGGCGCGCTGCGCTCGCGGGGACGCGCCGTACCGGCTCGGCATGAGGCGTCCGCCGTCGCGGCCTGACAAAGTAGGGGTATGACAACGCGGTGACCGGATCGTTACGTTCCGGTCGCCGCGTTATCGCGCGATTGCGGCGACAACGTTGTCTGTCAAGCATTGACTTCGGCCATTCGAGGCTCCTACGGTCACGGGAAAGCCCGCAGGGTTTGGGTCGTGGTACCGGCATGACAACGATTGCCCGAAGGTGGACCTGAATGATGTCTAGGAAACGTTTCAAGGTGGCAGCCGTCGCGAGTGCGCTGCTGCTGGCGGTCACGGCCTGCAGCCAGGGGTCGACGACCAAGCAGCCGGACGCCGGCAGCTCGCAGAGCTCCGGTCCGGCGCACATCAAGATCGCGTACCAGCAGTGGGGCCCGGGCGTCGTGATGAAGAACTTCCTCGCCGGCGTGAAGAGCGAGTACGAAGCCGCGCACCCAGGATCCCAGGTCGAGATCGTTCCGGTCGTTGCCAGCGAGAACGACTACTACACCAAGATCCAGCTGATGATGCGCTCGCCGAACACGGCGCCGGACATCGTCTACGAGGACACCTTCCTGATCAACTCCGACATCACCGCGGGGTACCTGAAGCCGCTCGACGACTACATCTCCAAGTGGGACCAGTGGAGCCAGTTCGAGGACACCGCCAAGGGTGCGGCGCGCGGCCAGGACGGCAAGACGTACGGCGTACCGGACGGCACCGATACTCGGGCGCTCTGGTACAACAAGCAGATCTTCGCCAAGGCGGGCCTGCCCGCCGATTGGCAGCCGAAGACCTGGGACGACGTGCTCAGTGCGGCGCGCACCATCAAGCAGAAGGTGCCGGGCGTGATCCCGTTCAACATGTACTCCGGCAAGCCGATGGGTGAAGCCTCGGCGATGCAGGGCTTCGAGATGCTGCTCTACGGCACGAAGGACACCCTGTACAACTACGACCAGAAGAAGTGGGTCGTCGGCAGCCAGGGCTTCAAGGACTCGCTGAACTTCGTCAAGACCGTCTTCTCCGAGGGCCTGGCGCCGTCGCCGAAGGACGCGCTCAGCCCGAACATGGGCAGCAAGGTCGGCACCGAGCTGCTGCCGCAGCAGAAGCTGGCCATCGACCTCGACGGTTCCTGGATCTACGGGAACTGGCTGAAGTCCGGCGCCAAGCCGTGGCCGCAGTGGAGCACGGTGCTCGGCCAGACCGCGATGCCCACCCAGGACGGCAGCGGCAAGGGCAAGGTCAGCCTCTCCGGCGGCTGGACCTGGGCGATCCCGGCCAAGTCGAAGAACCCCGACGCGGCCTGGGACTTCATCAAGACCCTGCAGACCCAGAAGAACGCCGCCAAGTACGCCACCGACGGTGCGCAGATCGCGGTCCGCAAGGACGTCGCCTCCGATGCGGCGTACAAGTCCTCGTCGGCGAGCACCCAGTTCTTCACCGACCTGGTGTCGGTGACCGTGTACCGGCCGGCGTTGCCGGAGTACCCGAAGGTCTCGAACGAGATCATCACCGCGATGGAGTCGGTGATGACCGGGCAGACCTCGCCGGACAATGCCGCGAAGAACTACGACCAGGCGGTCGAAGGCATCGTCGGCGGCAAGGACAAGACGACGACGCAGAGCACCGGCCAGTAGGTCCCGGCTCGAAGGGAAATCTCCCCTGTGACGACGACCGTCGCCCCCACCTCGGCCACCGCTCCCTCCGGTAAGTCACCCGGAGGGAGCGGGAAGCCGAAGGCCGCCAAGCTGGTCCGGATGCTGCCGCTGTCGCCGGCCATCGGACTGATGCTGGTCTTCCTGGCCGGCCCCATCCTCTACTGCGTGTACGCCGCGTTCACCAACATGGCGCTCACCGGCACCGGCGCGGCGAACGTGAAGTTCGTCGGGCTGGACAACTTCCGCAAGGCGTTCTCCAGCGGTGCGTTCACGAACGCGATCTGGCTGACCCTGGTGTTCACGCTGATCTCCGCGATCATCGGGCAGAACAGCCTCGGCCTCGGCCTCGCGCTGCTGATGCGCAAGTCCACCAAGCTCGTCCGGAACTTCGTCGGTACGGCGGTGATCGGCGCGTGGGTGCTGCCCGAGGTGGTCGCGGCGTACCTGCTGAGCGCGTTCTTCAACGACGACGGCACGCTGAACGTGATGCTGCGCGCGGTCGGCCTTCCCGGTCAGGACTGGTTGTACGCGGCACCGATCATCGCGGTCTCGCTGGCCAACATCTGGCGCGGTACGGCGTTCTCGATGCTGGTGTACTCGGCCGCCCTGAGCGAGATTCCCAAGGAGATCGAGGAATCCGCCGAGATGGACGGTGCGGGCGGCTGGCGGCGGCTCGCGTTCGTGACGCTGCCGATGATCACCCGCGCGATCATGACCAACCTGATGCTGATCACGCTGCAGACGCTGAGTGTGTTCGGCCTGATCTTCGCGATGACCCGCGGCGGCCCGGGAACCAAGAGCCAGACGCTGCCGCTGTACATGTACGAGCAGGCGTTCAGCTTCTCCCAGATCGGCTACGGCACCGCGATCGCGTTGGTGATGCTGGCGATCGGCGCGGTCTTCTCGCTGATCTACCTGCGTGGACTCAACTCGGAGGCAGCGTGATTGCCCGCGACAAGATGAGCAAGCTGGCGTCGAACCTGGTGCTGCTGGCCATCGGCGTACTGTTCGTGCTTCCGCTGTTGTGGGTGCTGTTCGCGTCGATCAACCGGACTGCGGGGCTGCGGGTCGAGTTCCCGACGCATCCGACGCTCGGGAACTTCAAGGCGGTGCTGAACACCGACACGACGTACCGGCCGGTGCTGAACGGCATCGTGCTGTGCGGCGGGGCTGCGTTGCTGACGATGATCTGCGCGGTGCTGGCGGCGTACCCGTTGTCGAGGTTCCGGACGCGGTTCAACCGGCCGTTCCTGCTGACGGTGCTGTTCTGCACCGGGTTGCCGATCACCGCGGTGATGGTGCCGGTGTACGGGCTGTTCGTGCAGCTGAACCTGGTCGACACGCTCGGCGGAACGATCATGTTCATGGCGACGAGCGCATTGCCGTTCGCGATCTGGCTGACGAAGACGTTCATGGACGGCGTACCGATCTCGCTCGAGGAAGCGGCCTGGGTCGACGGCGCCGGGAACATGCGCGCGCTGCGGGCGATCGTGCTGCCGTTGATGTGGCCGGGGATCGCGGTCGTGCTGATCTTCACCTTCATCGGCATGTGGGGGAACTTCTTCGTCCCGTTCATGCTGCTGTTGTCGCCGGAGCGGTTGCCGGCGTCGGTCAGCATCTTCACGTTCTTCGGCCAGTACGGCGAACCGAACTACGGGCAGCTGGCGGCGTACTCCCTCATCTACACCACCCCCGTACTCCTCCTCTACCTCCTCCTCAGCCGCAAACTGGGCGGCGCCTTCGCCCTAGGCGGCGCCATCAAAGGCTGAACTGTTGGGTCGTGCGCTCCGCGGTATCCGCCACACATCACCACTTCAGGAGTTGGTGAGGGTGTGGCGGGTTTCTTGCCAGGAGGTCAGCTTTTCGGCGAATGTGGCGTTCCATTGGGAGTCGGAGACGCCTTGGGTGAAGCGGGCGAGGGCGATCGGGGCCAGGGTGGTGGCGGGTTCTGGGGCGGCTTCGACTACCAGGGCCAGCCGGATGGTGAAGGTTGCCAGGCGGGTCAGGCGGGAGTGGTCCGGCGTGGTCTCCAGGTCCTTCAGCTGGGAGCGGAGCTGTTTGATCGTGCGTAGCGCCGTACGGTGTTCGCCGCGGCCTGACGGTTGGTCGAGTTCGTCGGCCGGGATACCCAGCAGTTCCGCGACGTCCTCCGACGGCTCGGCGGCAGGAGTTGCCTTGCCGAACAGGCGGGGCTTGTCGGCCTGGAGGCGGTCGGCGATCTCGTCCAGGAGCGTGTCGAGGCGGTTGACGAGCTCGGGTACGGCCTTGTCAGCCGTCCTGCGGCGGTTCGAGTCGAGCGCGGACACGCGTGCGTGCTCCGCCTCGATCGCCGTGCGCAACGACTCCGGCCAGTCGTCGAGACCGGTCAGCTGCTGCTGACGGGGCGCGGGTGCGTTGAGGGCGCTCGGATCGAGCGGTTTGGCGCCGGAGCGAGCCGCGTCGATCTCCTCGCCGATCTTCTTCTGCGGTCCAGGCACGATTGAGCTCACACGTCCACCCTACGCAGGTTCCAAACAGATGGGACGACGAGCGTGATGAGGGTGATCAGGACGAAGAGTGCAGCGCCGTACAGTTCGACGGCTTTCGCGCCGACGGCGACGGCGACATACCCGACGGTGAGTTGGCCGACGGGGCCGGCGATGAACGAGCCGAGCATGTCGTACGACGACACCCGCGACAGCTTGTCGATAGGGACGTGCTGGCCGAGTGCGGTCTCCCAGCTGATCCCGAAGATGTCGAAGCCGACCCCGAGGACGAACGCCGCGATCGCCATCGCCCAGAGCTGGGGGACCAGCGCCAGGCAGAGCATCACCGGGACCGTGAGGAGCATGCCGAGCATCCCGGTGCGGAGTGGGCGGCGCGGTTTGAGGCGGAGCATGATGAGGCCGCTGGCGATCAGTCCGGCGCCGAAGCAGGCACTCACCAGACCCCAGCCGGCCCGGCCGAACGTGCGGTCCGCGATCACGGGGCCGAGGACCTGGTAGCAGGCTGTGTAGATCAGGTTGAGCAGCGCGAACGCGAGCACGATCACCCAGACCCACTGCCGGGACGCGAACTCCTTCCAGCCCTCCCGCAAGTCGGTCAGGACCGAACTGGCCGCCCGCTCGATCCGCGGGATCGTCAGGCGGAACAGCAAGAACGCAGCGATCAGGAACGTCACGCCGTCCACCGCGAGCCCGACGCCCGGACCGGTCAGCCCGACGATCACACCGGCGACCGCGCCGCCGCCGATCATCGCCGCCGAGCGCGCGAAGCCGGAGATCGCGTTGGCCTGGGGGAGTTCGGCGCGGTCCACGATCGACGGCAGGATCCCGGTCATCGCGGGCATCACGAACGCGGCGGCGATCCCGTTCACCGCTTCGATCGCCGCGAGCTGCCAGATCGTCGCGTGCCCGGTGAGGACGAGCGTCGCGGCCAGCCCCTGGGTGAGTCCGCTGATCGTGTTGGCCGCGACCAGCACCAGGTGCCGGGGCAGCCGGTCGGCGATCACACCGCCGATCAGCAGGAACACGATGTTCGGGATGCTCCGCGCCGCGAGCACCGTCCCGACCGCACCGGCCGAATGCGCTACGTCCAGTACGGCGAACACCAACGCCACCGGCGCGATCGCCGATCCGAGGATCGAGATGAACCGCGCCGACACGAAGACCCGGACGTCCCGGTGCCGCAGTACGGCCAGATCCTGCCGAAACCCCACCGAATCCCCCCGAAATCCCCCGACCGATTCGCGAACCTGCAGATCCTACGGTCGCCCCGGGTCGGCGTGCGTCAGTCGGCGATACGGATGCCCAGCTCGACCTCCCACTTGGTCTTGCGCGGTTCGGTGCGCGGATCGGTGCGGTACGCCTCGTACCGGCAGCCGAAGACGTCGCCGGCCGCGGTCTCGTGGCGATCGAGGGTGAGTCCCTCGGCAGCGGCCCACTCGAGCAGCGCGCGGTTGGCCCGGAGCGAGTGATTGCGATACGTCAACGTCGCGTACCGCCCGGCGGGCAGCGTGCTGGGTTTCACGCGGGCGTCGCCGGCCAGGGCGGTCGGGGTCAGCACTCCGACCTCCAGGTCCATCGGCCCGCTCATGTCGATCACGTGTAGCCGGAGGAAGAACGGCCCGACGTCGTCGATCCCCTGGCCGGCCAGCCAGGCGATCAGCTCGTCGAGCAGTTCGTTCCGCTTCCCCAACATGCCTCGGAACGGCGTCACCACCCGGATCCCCAGGCAATCGCGCGTCGCCCACTCGCTGACCCGGGCCGGTTCCAGAACGTCCATCAACCCACCTCCCTCAGGACACCTTCCCACCTGTTCGTGGCGTTTGGCTCGCGGTGTGTTTTCGAGTCGTGAGAAGTGGCTGTCGGGGGCAGCCGAAGTCCACACCACGGTGGGCGTTTCCGGAGGGTGTGGGTTCGGCGTACGGTCAGTGATTGTGAAAGAGCGGGTTTGGCGGATGCGGGGGAGCGTCGCGCTCGGGGCGCTGGTGCTCGGGTTGACGGGCGCGGCTGTCGTGGTGGGGCGGTGGGAGCAGGAGTTCGGGTATCAGAGTCCGGCCGCGCACCTGGTGCTCGAGACCGTCAACGCGTGTGTCGCGCTACTGCTCGCGTACCTGGTCTACGGGCGATTCCGGCGTACGAACACTCGACAGGATCTTCTGCTGCTGCAGGGGCTGGTGGTTCTCGGTACGGCGAATGCGTTGCTCAGCGTCACGCTCATCAAGAACCAGCCGGCCGGTGCCTTCGGCAACTGGCTGCCGCCGGCCCTGCGGATCGTCGGAACGCTGCTGATCGCCGCGTCGGCCCTCGTGCCTGACCGCCAGGCGCGTCGGCGTGGCTGGCGGCACTGGGCGTTGGCGCCCGCGGTCGCGGCGATGTTCGTGGTCGGCGCCGTCCTGTATTGGCGGAAGGACTCGTTGCCGCAGGATCCCAGTTCCAAAGCGCTCCTCGTCCCGCAGCTCCTGACGCTCGTCTGCTTCGCGGTGGCAGCGGTGGCGTTCACAGTGCAGGCGCGCAGCCGGGACGACGTACTGCTGCGCTGGCTCGGCCCTGCCTGCGCGTTGGGGGCACTCGCGCGGCTGAACTACCTGTTCTTTCCCCCGGAGCGTGCCGAGTGGGTGTACTCCGGCAGCCCGTTGCGCACCGGGTCCTACCTCCTGTTGCTCGTCGCCGCGGGCCGGGAGATCAGCCGACACTGGGCCCTGCAAGCGGCGGCCGCCGTGGTCGAGGACCGGCGACGGCTCGCCCGCGAGATGCACGACGGCGTACTGCAGGAGCTCGGCTACATCCGCTCCGAGATCTCGGCGTTCGCGGTCGCCGATCGCCCGCGGGTCGACCGGATCCTCGGCGCGAGTGAACGCGCGATGGACGAGGCGCGACAAATGCTCCAGGCCCTCGGCCGTTCGGACGACGAGCCGCTCGGGTTGGTACTGCACCGGGCGGTCGAGCAGTTGGCCCAGCGGTACGGTGTGACGCTCGACCTCGCACTGGACGAGTCGATCGTGGTCGACCGCCCGCAACGGCACGCACTGGTCCGCATCGCGCGCGAGGCGGTCCTGAACGCTGTACGGCACGGCAAGGTGGATCGGGTGGAGGTCGAGCTGGGTCGCGACGGCGACGGGAGCCGGCTGCGGATCTCGGACGACGGGCCGGGATTCGACGCTGCGGGACCGAAGAACGGGTTCGGGCTGGTCAGCATGCGCGAGCGCGCAGAGGCATTGCCCGGTACCTTCGAGCTGACGACGCGGCCGGACGAGGGGACAACGGTGATGGTCAGGTGGTGAGCGCGGAACCGCGCCGGGTGGTCATCGCGGACGATCACCCGATGCTCAGGGCGCACATCCGGCAGGCCCTGGAGACGGGTGGCTTCGAGGTCTGCGCCGAGGCGGCCACTGGGCCACAGGCCGTCCGACTCGCGCAGGAGCACCAGCCGGACGTCGTACTGCTCGACATCCACATGCCGGGCGGCGGGATCAGAGCTGCCGCCGAGGTCGCCCGGCAGTTGCCGGAGGTCGCGATCGTGATGCTCACCGTCTCGCGCGACGACAACGATCTCTTCGACTCGCTGCGCGCCGGGGCGTCCGGTTATCTGCTCAAGGACACCGACCCTGCTCGGCTGCCGGCCGCGCTGCGCGGAGTGCTGTCGGGCGAGGCGGCGATTCCCCGCTCACTGGTGGCCCGGATCCTGGACGAGTTCCGGGAGCCGGGCCGGCGACGACTGGGCCGGCAGTCGAAGGCTGCCGGGTTGCTGACGTCGCGGGAGTGGGAGGTGATGGCCCTGCTGGGCGAGGGACTGAGCACCGACGACGTCGCCAAGCGCCTGTTCCTCTCGCCGACCACGATCCGTGTGCACATCTCGTCCGTACTGCGAAAACTCCGGGTCAAGGACCGCCAGTCCGCCATCGACCTGCTCCGTGACGACTCTTTCTGACAGAGCTGAACCGACCGTGCGGGAGATCCCCCTCCTCACCGCCCGCACGACCGGTTCCGTCCTGGTTACTTCCGCAGGTCGATCGACGCCGACACCGAAGCTGCGAAGCTGCCGTCGGAGACAGTGACCCGGTAGGTGCCGGCGGTCAGCGCGGCGCCGGTCTGCTGGCTGAGCTTGGTCGACAGGTTGTAGATGTACTGCGTGTCCGACCAGCGCATCTGCAGCCCGTTGGTCGCGACCGTGTCGACCGCGGTCTCGTTCACGATGCCGTCCGGCGTGGTGTCGACCCTGGTGAGTGTGACCGTCGGGGTCAGGGTGGAGACGGCGGCGCCGTCGCAACCGGTGACCGTGATCTTGACCGGGATCGTGCTGCCGAGCTTGAAGACGCTGCGAGTTCCAGCGGCGTTGATGGGCTGCTGGAGCGCGCTCGGCGTGTTCTGGGTCGCGAACGAGGCGTCGCCCGTGCCGTTCCCGCCGTCGTCGTCGGTGACCGAGACGCCGATCGTGTAGGTCCCGTTGGCGGTGTACGCGTGCGATCCGGTGATCGCGGAGGTGGCCGGGGCGACGGTCGTCGTACCGGAGTCACCCCACGAGATCGTGGCGGCGTGGGTGTCGGCTGTGCCGGGGTCGGTGAACGGTGCGTTCAGCGACACCGCGCAGGCGCTGGTGTGTGTTGCGGTGACCGTGCCGACGGTAGGTGCCACGTTCGAGGCGGTCCAGTTGAACGTCTCGGTCGCGGCCAGGTGCTCGCCGTCGGTGGCCTGCACGACCACGCTGCCGGTGGCGTCGTCGGTGGTGCTGTGTGACCAGGACCAGGTGCCGTCGCCGTTGTCGGTGACAGTGCCGGCGCCGCTCACCTTGCTGATCGTCAGGGTGTCGTTGCCATCGGCATCGGTGAAAGCACCGGAGGTGCTCAGTGCCGATCCTTCCTTACCGCCTTCGTCCGCGGGCGAGCCGGCGGCCGCCGGTGCGTAGGAGTTCCCGTCGCAGGCATTCCCGAGGGCGTCGCCGTCCGCGTTCGCCTGGTCGGCGTTCGCCACGGCCGGGCAGTTGTCGGACGCATCTGTTACGCCGTCTCCGTCGGCGTCAACGACGACGACCACCGGGGCAGTCACGTCGATGGGGATCTGGACGTTGTTGTTGTAGCTGCCGGCGCCAGTGGTGTTCGTGGTGATGGTGGCGGTCACGGTGCCGTCGACCGCCCCGGCCGCAGCACTGAAACTGACGGTCTGGAAGACGTTGCACTCGCTGAAGGACATAGAGGCCGGTGAGGCGGTCACGCCGGCCGGCGTGACGAAGGTGATGACGAAATGCTCGTTGGTGTCGATGTTGCAGCCGCTGTCGCTGTCCCCGTTGTTCGGGACCACCTTGACCTGGGCCGATCCGGTCGACGTGGAGTCGCCCGCGACCAACGTCACGGCGCCGAGGCCCTCAATCGTGTCGTTGATGTTGTCGGCGTATGCGATACCGCCGATGGTCAGTGCTGCGGCAGCGGCGAGCGCCGTCCCCAGCGCCGCCCGTCGCACAATCCTGCCGTGCTTGCTCATGAACAGCCTCCCGTTGTGGTGCGCACCCCTCCGCGCACACCAATTGCGGTAACGCTATGTAACAAGCCGCAGGAGGACCAGGGACCGAAGTCCTTTTGAGCGTTCAAACACCTAAACGCCGCCGGCCGGTCCGGAGGACCTGGTGACGCGTGGAAAAGAACCTTCGTCCTGGGTGTCGGGGTGGTTCATCGGCACCAGACGCGAGGGCCGGAGGTTGTCTTTCGTTGTCACGCGGGGTGACAGGCGGGGACTGCCGCTGGGCGTGGGATTTCGCTACCTTTGGGTATTGGTCCCTCGATCTGCAGGAGGCTCCGTGAAGATCAACGACGTACTGCGCGGCAAGGGCAACCAGGTCGTCACCATCTCGCCAGACGCCACTGTCACCGAGCTGCTGGCCCTGCTGGCCGACCACAACATCGGCGCCGTGGTGGTCAGCGCGGACGGAAGGTCGGTGGACGGCATCGTCTCCGAGCGCGACATCGTCCGGCTCTGGAACGGTACGCCGGACGCGGGCGAGGTCCGGGTCAGCGCGATCATGACGTCGGAGGTACACACCTGTACGCCGGACGACCTGATCGACAACCTGATGCGGCTGATGACCGACCGCCGGATCCGGCACGTCCCGGTCGTTGTCGACGGCAACCTTGCCGGCCTGGTCAGCATCGGTGACGTGGTCAAGTCGCGGATCGGCGAACTCGAGTTCGAGACCGAACAGCTGTCCAACTACATCAGCAGGTGACCGGCGGATCTTCTGCCCCGAACGTGCCGGGGCAGAAGATCCCGATCAGCTGAACTCGATCAGGTCGCCCAGGTCGAGGGTCTCGAGCTGGGGGCGGACGTCCTCGGCTTCCCCGACCACGACCACGAGCAGGCCGTCGGTGCCGACGTACCGGCGGTAGGCGTCGGTCGCTTCGGCGGCCGTGGTGGCGGCGATGTTCGCCAGGTACGTATCGGCGAAGTCGATCGGTACGCCGTTCGCGATGTTGCTGCCGACCTGCTGTGCCACGGAGTCGGCCTGCTCGTAGCGCAGCGGCGCGGTGCGGATCAGGCTGTCCTTCGCCTCCTGCACCTCCTGCTCGGTCAGGCCGTCGCGGGCCTCCCGCAGGATCCGCAGCGCGTCACCGATCGCGGCGCCGGTCACCTCGGTCCGTACGGCGCCGCCGAGGCTGAAGGTCCCGCCCTTGCGGGGAGCAGCGAAGCTGGTCCGCGTCCCGTACGTGTACCCCTTCTCCTCGCGCAGCACGGTGTCGACCCGGGAGGTGATCGTCCCGCCGACCACGTGATTCGCGACCGCGGCCGCACCCCAACCCGGGTCCCGCCGGTCCGGTCCGGCGCACCCGATCAGCAGTTGGCTCTGCACCGAGCCCGGCCGGTCGACGAGCACGACCCGGTTGCCCGGAAGGTAGATCGGCTCCGGCGTCTCGAGGGCCGGACCTGCGGACGACGTCCAGTTGCTGAAGGCCGCGTCGATGATGCCGGCGACGTCCACACCGGTCGCGTCGCCGGCGAACAGGATCTCCGCCCGCTCCGGGCCGATGTTGTTCCGGTAGAAGTCGGCCACCTCGACGTTGGTCAGCGGACGGATCGTGTCCGGCCGGCCCGCGGTGGGCCGGGACCGCCGCGTCGACGGGTCGAACAGATGCGCCGCGAACGCCTCCCGTGCCCGGTACCCGGCGTTGGCCCGCTCCTGGTTGATCTCGCCGAGCCGGATCGTCACGTGCCGTCCGACATCGGCCTGGTTGAACGCGGGCCGTGTGATCGCCTCGGCCAGCAAGTCGACCGCCGGCGCGAGATGCGACACCGGCACCGAGATCTCCACGTGCAGGGCGTCCGAGCTGACATCGACGCCGTACGCCGCTCCGTGCCGTTCCAGCGCGGCGGCGAACTCGTTGGCCGAATGCAGCTCGGTGCCCTCGTCGAGCGTCCGCGACATGATCGTCGCGACACCTTCCAGCTCTCGCGGTTCGGCGATCAGCGGCATCGCGATCGTGACCCGGACGGTGGCGACGTACTGCCCCGGACGGTCGAAGACGTGCACCGGTGCGCCGACGCTGGTCCGCGTGGTCACCGCCTCCGGGAACTTCCACGGACGCGGCGCGCCGACCGGCGGCGGGGTGGTCAGAACCTGGCTCATTCTTCTTCTCCCGACTCGCTGCGGCGGTAGGTGACCTGCACACGGCCCTCCGCGCGGATCCATTGCTGCGCGGCCGCCTGCACCTGCTCGACGGTCACGGCCTGGATCTGGTCGATGCGCGTGTTGATCCGGTTCGGATCGCCGAACAGCAACGCATAGTGCGAGATCTCGTCGGCACGGCCGGCGCACGTCGCCAGCTGCTCGAGCCAGTCCCGCTCGGCCTGTGCCTGCACCGTGGCCAGCTCTTCCGGGGTGACACCGTCAGCGGCCAGCTTCTCGATCTCCTCGAGCAGCGTGTCCTCGACCTTCTGCAGATCGACACCGTCCGAGGCGATCCCGGTCAGCGTGCCGAACGACACCCCGCCGATCAGCGGCAGCGCGCCACCGGACACCGACTGCGCGATCTGCTCGTCGCGGACCAGCCGCCGGTTCAGCCGTCCGCTCTGCCCTGCGGCGAGGACGTCGAGCGCGAGCCCGGCCGCGTCCAGCTCCGGCGTGCCGTCGACCGGCAGCCGGAACATCATCGTGATCAGGTCGGACGGTACGTCGGACACCACGTCGTCACGCCGTACGCCGGTCATCGGGCCGATCGTCCCGTCCGGCGCCGGCGGCGGCGTGGGGATCGCGGTCAGGTGGCCGAAGTACCGCTTGGCGGCATCGAACGCGTCGTCGGTGGACACGTCGCCGACGATCGTCAGGACGGCGTTGTTCGGCCCGTAGTACTTGCGGAAGAACGCGTGCACGTCCTCCAGCGAGGCGGCGTCCAGGTCCTCCATCGAGCCGATCGTCATGTGCGCGTACGGGTGGCCCTCGGGGAAGGCGAGCCGGACGAGCCGCTCGTACGAGTCGCCGTACGGACGGTTGTCGTAGCTCTGCCGCTTCTCTTCCTTGACCACGTCACGCTGGTTGTCCAGGTTCTCCTGGTTGACCGCGTCGAGCAGGTAGCCCATCCGGTCCGCCTCGAGCCACAGCGCGAGGTCGAGACCGCCGCTGGGCAGCGATTCGAAGTAGTTCGTGCGGTCGAAGAAGGTGCTTGCGTTCAGGCTGGCGCCGGCGGTCTCCAGCAGACTGAAGTGCTGACCGGAGGCGACGTTGCGCGACCCCTGGAACATCAGGTGCTCGAAGAGGTGCGCGAACCCGGTCAGCCCCGGTGGTTCGTGGCGCGACCCGACGTCGTACCAGAGGTTGACGGCGACGATCGGGACGGCGCGGTCCGAGCTCACGACGACCCGGAGGCCGTTGTCGAGCGTCTGCTCCGCGATGGGGTACGTCAAGGGCATACCGGCCACCATACGTGGTCGCGAAACTTCCTCGCGGGGGTTGTCGATTCCGGCCCGGGTCGCGCATCGGAGTGGTGGATGCTGTAACCGAGTGTGGACGAGAGAGGTGACCCACAAGTGGGCAAGTACCTGGTGATGATCTACGACGACGAGGCGAAGTGGGCCGCGGACGACGGGTCGGTGGCGGAGCAGAATCACAAGAACCATCAGGCCTTCGTCGAGGCCAACGCGTCCGCCGTGCGCGGCGGCGGGCAGCTCGACGGGAGCGAGACCGCGACCTCGATCCGTTCCGACGGCAACGGCGGGTACGTCGTCACGGACGGCGTCTTCGCCGAGACCAAGGAAGTGATGGGCGGGTACTACGTCATCGAGGCCGCCGACCTGGACGAGGCGCTCGCGATCGCCAAGCAGGTCCCGTCGCCGATGGGCGGTGTCGAGGTTCGTCCACTGGTCAACGGTGGCTGAGATCGGAGCGTACGGCGCTCCGTTCGGAGACGACTGTGCCTGATCCGGTGGCGGATGCGGTGGCGGCGGCGCACTCGAGCGAGTGGGCCGCCGTACTCGCCGCGACTGCCCGCGTGGCGGCGGACCTCGACCTGGCCGAGGACTGTGTGCAGGACGCGTACGCGAAGGCGCTGGTGCACTGGCGGGAACAGGGTGTGCCTGGGCGCCCGGGTGCGTGGCTGACGACTGTCGCGACGAGGCGCGCGCTGGAGCATCGGCGGCGTGCGGACGTCGTACGGCGGAAACTCCCGTTGCTGATTCCGGTTGCGGATGCCGTCGACGAGACGTTCCCGGACGATCGTTTGCGGCTGGTCTTCACCTGCTGCCATCCGGCGCTGTCACAGGAGGCGCAGATCGCGCTGACCTTGCGCATGGTGTGCGGCCTGTCATCGGCGGAGATCGCCAAGGTGTTCCTGGTCAAGGAAGCCACGATGCAGGCCCGCATCACCCGCGCCAAACAGAAGATCTCCCGAACCGGCATCCCCTACCGCATCCCACGCCTGACAGATCTCCCTGAGCGCATCGACGCGGTCCTGGACGTCATCCACCTGGTCTACACAGCGGGCTACACCGCGAACGACACCGCGAACAACACAGCAAGCCGGCGGGGGCTTGATCTTGCGCGGATGATTCGCTTGCTGTTGCCGGAGAGTTCCGAGGCAGCCGGGCTACTGGCGTTGCTGTTGCTGACCGAAGCGCGGCAGGCTGCACAGGTCAACGGGCAGTTGGTGCTGATGGAGGACCAGGACCGCTCGCTCTGGGACCACGCGTTGATCGCCGAGGCGCTGGAGTTGGTGCCGGGAGCGGTGGGGCCGGCTGGACGGTTCGGGCTGATGGCCGCGATCGCCGCGGTGCACGCGGAGGCGGCACGGTGGGAAGACACCGACTGGGCCGAGATCCTCGGGCTGTACGACGTACTGCTCGAGCGGTGGCCTTCGCCGGTGGTGGCTTTGAACCGGGCGGTTGCGCTCAGCTATGTGGCGGGCCCGGAGGTTGCGCTTCAGGAGGTGCCGGACGATCCGGCGCTGGCGACGTACCCGTATCTGGCGTCCACGCGCGGTGAGTTGCTGTGGCGCTGTGGGCGGGTGGACGAGGCGCGGGCGGCGTTCGAGGAGGCGCTGGCCTTCACCACCAACGCCGTGGAGGCGGAGTTCCTGCAGCAGCGGATTACTCGAGGCGTTTGAGGACCTCGTCGTGCAGGCGGCCGTTGGTGGCGACGGCGTTGGGGCCGTTGGGGCCGGGGGCGCCGTCGACGGAGGTGAACCTGCCGCCGGCCTCGTCGACGATGATCGCCAGCGCGGCCATGTCGTAGAGGTTGAGCTCGGGCTCGGCGGCGATGTCGACCGCACCTTCCGCGACCAGCATGTACGACCAGAAGTCGCCGTACGCGCGGGTCCGCCAGACCGAGTCCATCAGGTCCGCCCACTGGTTCTTCTTGCCGATCTTCTCCCAGCCCTTGAGCGAGGCGTACGACAACGACGCGTCCTCGATCTTGCTCACGTCGCTGACCCGGCACGGCTGCGACGAGTGCAGTGCGCGGCCGGTCCAGGCGCCGTCGCCGTACGACGCCCACCAGCGCTTCCCGAGTGCGGGCGCGGAGACCACGCCGACCACGACCTGGTCCTCGATCATCAGGCTGATCAGCGTGGCCCAGACCGGGACGCCGCGGATGTAGTTCTTGGTGCCGTCGATCGGGTCGACCACCCAGCGCCGTACGCCCCAGCCGCTGGTGCCGTCCTCCTCGCCCACGAACGCGTCCCGCGGACGGGCCCGGGCGAGCGTCTTGCGCATCACGTCCTCGACCTTCTTGTCCGACTCGCTCACCGGCGTGAGGTCGGGCTTGGTGGCCACGTGCAGGTCGAGCGCCTTGTAGCGGTCCATCGTGGTCGAGTCCGCGTCGTCGGCCAGGATGTGGGCGAGCCGCAGGTCATCCGTGTGCGAAGGCATGCCGGAAGGCTAGCGTCAACTTGACCCGGCCGTGAACGGCGGGGCTTGGAGGTAGCGCCCAGCTGGCTGTTGGGTGGGCTCCTCCGTCCAGACACCCTTTATGGGGTGTCAGGGACGCGTGACTCACGCCCCGCAGTCCACACAGCCTCGCCGCGTGCGGCGATGTTGTGGGAAGCGTTCCGGTCGGCGTGGGCAACGACCCCGCACGACCGGCAGACGAAGCGGGCCTGGTCGACCCGGTTCTTCTTGTCGATGTGATGGCAATGGGCGCATTCCTGGCTGGTGTACGCCGGATCGACGTACACCAGCGGGACGCCTGCCCTGCGTGCCTTGTACTCAAGGAAGGTTCGGAGTTGGTGGAAGGCCCAGGAGTGGAGCGCGACCCGTTGGGGCTTGCGGAGCCGTACCCTCTGCCGGATGCCCCCCAGGTCTTCCAGGGCAATCCCCGACGAGGTGCGTTCAGCCTCGGTCACGATCTGTTTCGCGATGATGTGGTTGACGTTCGCGGCGTGCCGCGCTTCCTTGCGGCGCCGGACCTTCAGCCGACGTTTCGCGGATTTGGTGCGCTTGGTCTGCAGCTTCTTGCGCAGCCTGAGCTGCCGTTTGCGATACCGGTTCAGGCCGTGTCCAGCCGCCAGGTATCCGGTGGACGTGGTGGCGATGTTGGCGATACCGAGATCGACGCCGATGAACTGGTCGGGTTCGTACTGCTCGGCTTCGGGGATCTCGCACACGGCGATCAGGTAGAACACGCCGTCACGTTCGATCAGGTCAGATTCGCCCTTGCGGCACTCCCGTAAAGTCTTGAGGGCGCCGGCGGAGCAGGCGAAGCGGACGTTCTTGAGCCGTCCGGAGATGGTCCAGATGCTGACCGTCTGCGCGTCGTACTGCCAAGACAAGCACCGCTCGTCAAACGGGTGCGCTGCCTGGGGGCGAAAGACTACCGGCTTGGACTCGGCCTTCTTCCGGCGCTTCGATCCGGGCTCGCCGAGATTGCCCGCCCGCAGATTCCCCCGCAGTGTGGCGTAGGCGTCGCACACCTTCTTGATCGTGTGCTGCGCGGCCTGCGCCCCGAGACCGGCTGCTTTCAGCTCGGCGTAGGTGTGCTTGCGCAGCGCGTACTCACGCATGACTCCAGTGGCGAAAGCGACTTCGGATACCCAATTGGCGCGGTCGTTGACCGTGTGCAGCGTCGAGCCGATCGCCGGTGCCTGTACGGCATCCGGCATCAGCTTGACCGGCACGACAATTTTCACGCCAGGCATCGTACGACAGTTGATCTATGTCACCACGCTGGGAGCCAAAGCCCATATCCGCAGGGGTGTGCGGGTCGTCTGTACCCTCCCGGCGCACTTGGTCACGCCAAAGGACCCGCGCGGACCGTTCACCGACAAGATCCTTTGACGCGGCGAGGAAGTCATGCGCGCCGTCTGCGCCGACTTCGAAACCGAACTGGTCGAGTTCAACGGCGAACGTGGCCACGTCCACCTCCTCGCTCACTACCGCCGAAGGGTGTCCATCTCCCAACTGGTGGGCTCCCTCAAGGGTATCTCCCGGGCGCGAGCCCCGGGTTCTACGCTAGATCCCGCTGAACCGCTCCCGGGCGGAGCGGGTGTCCGGGATCAGTTGCGGATCGATTGCGGTGTGGATTGAACCAACGGCAGTCGTTGAACGTGCCACTAGTGTCTGATCACGTCCTATGACCGCCGGGAGGCGTCAATGTTCGAGCGCTTCGGGGATCTGCCGCTGCACGTGCTGGTGATCCACCGCGGTGGTCGTACTGCCGGTGGCTGCGCTCACCGCGATCGTCTTCGCGCTGGTGCCGAAGTGGCGCTGGTTCCTGCGCTGGCCGGCCCTCGTGCTCGGGCTGGGTGCGCTGGTGTGCGCGTTCGTCGCGAAGAAGAGCGGCGACGCGTTCGTGGCGGCGATCCCGCAACTGGACAAGCTGGTCGCGCTGCACAGGTCCCGGGGGAACCTGCTCCTGTGGTTCGTCCTGGCGTTCGCTGTGCTGGTGGTGGCCGCGTTCCTGCTGCTGAGTGGGCCGACGGCGCCGGCCAACGGAAAGGGGGCGAAGGCAACCAAGAGCCGTCCGCTCGAACTGGTCGTCACCGCGGCGGTCGTGGTGGTCGGAGCCGTCGTGATCTACCAGACCATCCGCACCGGCGACGCCGGCGCCAGAGCCGTCTGGAGCGGCACGCTGCCTAAGAAGTAGGCTCCTCGGTCTCGCGCAGCTCCCGGCCTTCGCGGGAGGCCAGGAGCCGGCGGAAGGAGTCGACCCGGGCGCGATCAGCGCGACCCTCGATGACGGCTTCGTCCAGTGCGCAATCAGGAGCGTCGACGGTATGTGTGCAACCTCGGGGACAGGTTTCGGCGATTTCGGCGAGATCCGGGAAGGCGTTGATCAGCTGTTCCGGCTCGACGTGGGCCAGACCGAAGGAGCGGATCCCCGGGGTGTCGATGATCCAACCGCCCTCGGGCAGCCGGAGGACCAGAGTGTTGGTCGACGTATGGCGTCCACGGCCGGTCACCTCGTTGACGACGCCGATCGCCCGGTCCGCCCCCGGGATCAGGCCGTTGACCAGCGTGGACTTGCCGACACCGGAGTGGCCGACGAGAACGCTCGTCCGGTCGTCGAGTTGCTCGCGGAGCTCGGTCAGGTCGCCGCCTTGGTGCGTGGCGACCGACTCGACGCCGAGCGGGCGGTAGATCGAGAGCAGCGGGTCCGGATCGGCCAGGTCGGTCTTCGTGAGGCAGAGCAGCGGCCGCATGCCGGCGTCGTACGCCGCGACCAGGAAGCGGTCGATCAACCCGGTGCGGGGCTCCGGGTTCGCGACCGCGACGACGATGACGAGCTGGTCTGCGTTCGCGACCAGTGGGCGCTCGACCGGGTCGTCGTCATCGGCGGAGCGGCGCAGCAGCGTCGTACGGGGAAGAACCTCGACGATCCGGGCCAGTGAGCCCTCGTCGCCGGTGGCGTTGCCGTCGAGTTTGACCCGGTCGCCGACGATGACGCCCGTGCGGCCGAGCTGACGGGCCTTCATCGCGGTCACCTCGCGCCCGCCGTCCGGATCCTCGACCCAGCAGGCGTAGCGCCCGCGGTCGCGGGTGAAGACGAACCCGATCGCGGCGTCGTCGTACGAGGGACGGTCCTTGGTCCGTGGCCGGGTCCGGCGCTTCGGACGGTCGTACTTGGCCTCCTCGTCGTACCGCGACATCAGCCGGCGAGCTCCGACCACATGGCGGGGAACTCGGGCAGCGTCTTGGCCGTGGTGCCGATGTTCTCGATCTGCAGGTCGTCGACGAGCAGACCGACGACGGCGGCCGCGTGCGCCATCCGGTGGTCGTCGTAGGTGTGGAAAAGGCCGCCGTGCAAGGACTTGGGCCGGATCGCCAGCCCGTCCTCGAGTTGCGTGACGTCCCCGCCGAGTGCATTGAACTCGGTCTCGAGCGCCGCCAGCCGGTCGGTTTCGTGGTTGCGCAGGTGCGCGATTCCCCGCAGGTACGACGGCCCGTCGGCGAAGGCGGCCACCGCGGCGATCACGGGGGTCAGCTCGCCGACCTCGCTCAGGTCGAGGTCGCAGCCCTGCACCCTTCCGGTCCCGCGCACGGTCAGACCGTCCTCGGTGCGCGTCACCACGGCGCCGAACCGCGTGAAGAGCTCGGGCAGTTGGCCGCCCGGCTGCGTGGTCTCGGCCGGCCAGCCGGTCACGGTCACCTCGCCGCCGGTGAGGACCGCCGCGGCCAGGAACGGCGCCGCGTTCGACAGGTCGGGTTCGATCGCGGTGTCCAGCGCCCGGATGGGGCCGGGGGCAACGACCCACCGGTTCGGTTCCGCGTCGTCGACTGTGACGCCGCGTTCCCGCAGCATCGCGACCGACATGTCCAAGTGCGGCTGCGACGGCACCGGCTTTCCGTCGTGCCGGATGTCGACGCCCTCGTCGTACCGGGCGCCGGCCAGCAGCAGCGCGGACACGAACTGGCTCGACCCGGACGCGTCCAGCGTCACCTTGCCGCCGCGCACCGAACCCGTGCCGGACACGGTGTACGGCATCCGGCCGGTCCCGCCGTCGTCGATCTGTACGCCGAGGGTCCGCAGGGCGCCCAGGATGACGCCCATCGGCCGCTCCCGCGCGTACTCGTCACCGTCGAACGCGACCACGCCGTCGGCGAGCGCTGCCACCGGCGGCACGAACCGCATCACGGTGCCGGCCAGACCGCAGTCGACGTTCGCCGGGCCCTTGAGCGAGCCCGGGGTGGCGGTCACCGTCGTACCGCTCTCCGAGATGCCCACGCCGAGCGAGACCAGCGCCGACCGCATCAGGGACGTGTCGCGAGCCGCGAGCAGGCCGGTCAGGTGTGACGGGCCGTCCGCGATCGCGGCGAGGATGAGCGCGCGGTTGCTGATCGACTTCGATCCGGGCACCGTGACGGTACCTGTCACCGCTCCATCGACCCGCGGCGCCGGCCAACCCTGCTCGCTCATCCCACTCCCTCAAGCTCAGCTGTGTACTGCCCTGAGCCTAGGGCATCGCGATCAGCTGAGCTCCGCCTTCGCGAGACGCGCGGCGTGCTTCGCCTCGCGGGCGAACTGCTTGGCCTCGCGCTTGGCGGCCTTCGCGCCGCGCTTGGTCTCGCGCTTCGCCGCCCGCGCGCCGTGCGTGGCGCGCCAGGTGACACCCGGCTTGCCTTCGGTGTCGACCGCCGCGAGCAGCAGACCGCCGAGCACGCCCAGGTTCTTCATGAAGGCGATGCGCTGCTGGTTGCGGGCGTCCTTGTCCTTCTCCTGCCAGAACGCGTGCCCGGCGAGCGTTGTCGGCACCAGCGAAGCCGCCAGCACGGTGGCTCCGAGGCGACGGCCCTTACCGGTTGCCAGCGCGAGACCGCCGAGGACCTGGACCGCGCCGTTCAGCCGGATCAGGTTGGCGGTGGTTTCGGGGATGCGGTCGCTGACCTGCGGCGGCGCGACCTTCTTCACCATCGGCACGAGCCGGTCGGTGACGGGTTGGGCCTTGGGCACCAGCGGCTCGGGGTTCCGGACGGCGTTGGCGCCTTGCACGACGAAAATGACGGACAGCAACGGCCTGGCCAGTGCGCGCACGACAGTCATGCCTCCTTCATACACCACGTTTCGTATGACTCCCGGTACCCACCGCTGAACGTCGGACTCAGATGGGGCAGCCGTCCGGCCCGCACTCCGCGTCACCGTCAGTCGTCGCGCCCGGTGCGGTGATGAGCGTCACCGGCTTGCGGTCCGCGTTCGCGCGCCGCAGTGCTTCCTTGAAGACGTCGACGGGCTGTGCGCCGCTGACGCCGTACTTCTCGTCGATGACGAAGAACGGCACGCCGTTGGCGCCGTACGCCAGGGCCTGTGCCTGATCCGCGGCGACGTCGTCGGTGTACGTCGTACTCGCGAGAACCTCACGCACTCGCTCGGCGGGGAGGCCGACCTCGGTGGCCAACTCGGTCAGTGTGGCGTGGTCACCGACAGGGAGGCCGTCGGTGAAGTAGGCCTTGAGCAGACGCTCCTTGAGGCGGCCCTGCGTGTCAGCAGGCACCTCTCCGGCCTCAGCGAGGTCCCGGGCCAGGTGGAGGATGCGGTGCGCGTCGACGGTGTTGACCGGCTTCGCCTGGTCCAGGTGGTACTCGAGCCCGACCTCCGCCGCCACCTCGGTGACGTGGGCGTTCGCCTGCAGGCCCCACTCGCGGCCGCGACCGTACTTCTCGCCCAGCCGCGTCGCCAGGTCCCGCGGGTCGTCGTTCGTCGACGACGGGTCGAGCTGGAAGCTGTGCCAGACGATCTCGGCGCTCTCACCGCTGTCCGCGAGAGCCTCTTCGAGCCGCCGCTTCCCGATGTAGCACCACGGGCAGACGACGTCGGACCACACATCAATGCGCATAACTGTCGGCAACTGTCCGTTCTGTGAACCTATTCCCAACCAGCCACCGGTGTGACGCGTCTGACGGGCCGTGGATCTGAAAATGGACGACGAACTCGTGCGGACCCTGCTGAAAGCCCAGCATCCTGACCTGGCCGATCTCGAGCTGAAGGAGATCATCGGCGGCTGGGGCAACCAGATGTGGCGCCTGGGCGACGACCTGGCCGTCAGACTGCCTCGCGGGAACCAGGGCCCCGAACCGCTCCGCCGAGAACACCGGTGGCTGCCCAGCCTCGCCGCCCAGCTCCCGCTGCCGGTCCCGACCCCACTCGACCTCTGTGACCCGTCCGACGCCTTCCCACGGACGTGGATGATCACCACCTGGGTGCACGGAGAACCCGCGGACCACGCACCGCTCACGGATCCGGCCGCCGCCGACGTACTCGCGGACTTCCTGAAGGCGCTGCACACCGAGACACCGGCCGACGCGCCGGTGAGCGAACGGAGCACGCTCGCGCCGAGCCCCGGCTTCGACGAGGTGCAGGCGTACGTCGGCCGCGCCGACGAGATCCGTGCGGTGTGGGAGGACGCGATCGCGGCGCCCAAGTGGGACGGGGCGCCGGTGTGGCTGCACGGCGACCTGCACCCGGCGAACGTGGTCGTTGCCGACGGCACGCTCGCCGGCGTCGTGGACTTCGAGGAGATCGGCGCCGGCGACCCGGCCAACGACCTCGCGGCCGCCTGGATCCTGCTCCCGGAGGCGGAGCGCTTCCTCGACGCCTACGGGGCGGACGAGGCGACGGTACGACGGGCCCGCGGCTGGGCCTTGACGCGCGCACTGTTCCTGATCGCCATGGGCATCAACGGAGAGAAGGGCATCCCGGGCGGGAAGACCCACTGGGGCCCGATCGGGCAGGCGGCCTTGGAGCGAATCCTCTGACCGACGGCTGTCAGCCGCCGTGTCAGCGCCGCGGCGGTTCGGTGTCAGGACGGCCCTGGATCTTGGTGTTCGTCAACAACACATCAACGAGTCCAGGAAGGCACCACAATGCCGACGTACAACACCCCCGAGCCGATCTCCGCAGTCCTCGACATCCCCGCCGGACGCATTCAGCTCGTTGCCGGCGACCGGACCGACACCGCCGTCGAGGTGCTCCCCGCGGACGCCTCGAAGAGCCGCGACGTGAAGGCGGCCGAGCAGACCACGGTCGAGTACGCCGACGGCGTCCTGCGGATCGCGGTCGTCGCGAAGAACCAGTACTTCGGACCCTCCGGAGCCGTCGCGGTGACGGTGCAACTGCCGGCCGGTTCCCAGGCCGAGGTGAAGGCGGCCAGCGCCGATCTCCGGGCGACCGGACGCTTCGGCGATGTCGTCATCGAGAGCGCTCAGGGTCCGATCGACCTCGAGGACGTCGCGAGCGCCCGAATCACGACCTCCGCCAGTTACGTGTCCGTCGGCCGCCTCAACGGCCCCGCGGAGATTCGCACCAGCAAGGGCGACATCCGGATCGCCGAGGCGGTGCGCGGCACCGTCGTACTGCGCACCGATGTCGGCGAGGTGGAGATCGTCGCCGCCGCCGGAGTCTCGGCCACGCTGGACGCCGGCACCTCCACCGGCCGCATCAACAACGCGCTCAAGAACAGCGAGGGCGCGGGCGCCGAACTCACGATCCGCGCGACCACCGCGGTCGGCGACATCATCGCCCGCAGCCTCTGACCGCGATCCGTACGACTCCAAGGAGCACCACCATGTCAACGACTTCCTCCGGCTTCACCGAGGCCGGGTTGCGCCGACTGCACGACGTACTGGCCCGGCATGTCGACTCCGGGAAGATCCCCGGCGTCGTCGCCCTGGTCAGCCGCGGCGACGGTGAGCCGTACGTCGAGACCCTCGGAACGATGCGTCACGAAGGCGGCGCGCCGATGCGACGCGACACGATCTTCCGGATGGCCTCGACGTCGAAGCCGGTCTCGGTGTCGGCGGCGATGGTGCTGCTCGACGAGTGCCGGCTGCGGCTGGACGACACGGTCGAGCCGTGGCTGCCCGAGCTGGCCGGCCGTCAGGTGCTGAAGCGGATCGACAGCCAGGTCGACGACACCGTGCCGGCCAAGCGCCCGATCACCGTCCGGGACGTGCTGACCTCCACGTTCGGGCTCGGCATGGACATGACGATGATCGGCACGCCGATCATGGCCGCCCTGTTCGAGCAGGGCATCACGCCCAACGGGCCGGTGCCGATGCCGGAGCCGGACGAGTGGATGCGGCGCCTCGGCACGCTTCCGCTCATGTACCAGCCGGGTGAGCGCTGGCAGTACCAGATCAGCAGCGACCTGATCGGCGTCCTCGTCTCCCGGGTCACCGGTCAGTCGTACGACGAGTTCCTGCAGGAACGGATCTTCGGGCCGCTGGGCATGAAGGACACCGGGTTCTCCGTTCCCGCCGACCAGCTGCACCGGCTCCCACCGCTGTACGCGCCGGACCCCGCGACCGGCGAGTTCCAGGTGTGGGACGAGGCGGAGGGCGGCCGGCACAGCGCTCCGCCGGCGTTCCAGGGCGGTGGCGGCGGGCTGAACTCCACCGCCGACGACTACCACGCCTACTTCCGGATGCTGCTGAACCACGGCGTACACCAAGGCCAGCGGATCCTCTCCAAGCCGGCCGTGCAACTGATGACCAGCAACAGCCTCACGGCCGAGCAGTTGGCGGCGCGGGAGACGCTGGCGCGGGACAACGTACACATCTCGTTCGGCCAGGGTCAGCAGGGCGGCTGGGGCTTCGGGATGGCGGTTCGCACCTACCGGGGCGACTACGCGCCGATCGGCCAGTTCGGCTGGGACGGCGGCGCCGGTACGTCGACGTACGCCGACCCGGTCAACCAGGTCACCGGCATCCTGCTCACCCAGGTCGGCACGACCGTACCGTCCTCGGTCCAGCTCATGAACGACTTCTGGACCACGCTCTACCAGGCTCTCGAGGACTGACAACGCAACGGCCGGACCGCTTACTGCGGTCCGGCCGATGTGTTTTCAGCGGGCGGCACCAGCCTCGACGGCGGTCGCGATGAAGTCGGCGACGGCCTTCGGCTGCGAGACGGCGACGGCGTGCGAGCCGTCGACCTCGATCGTGGTGGCGTTCGCGCGGGCGGCCATCGTGCGCTGGCCGTCCGGGTGGATCGCCTGGTCGCCGGTGGCGACCAGGTCGTAGACCGGCAGGCGCTTCCAGCTCGCCGCACCGGACTTCTCGTCGAACGCGACCGCGGCGATCGGCCGCTGCGTCCGGCCGAGCTGCTCCGCGTCCTCGACGTCCGCCGCGAACAGCGCCCGGAACTTGGACCGGTCGATGCTCAGCCAGGTCTCCTCGCCGCCGTCACCGGTGGGCAGCTGGTGCGGGACCAGACCGGACGCGAAGTCGTTGGCCGGGAAGCTGCCGAGCAGGTCCTGCAGGCTCTCGCCCTCCTCGGGCACGAATGCGGCGACGTAGACGAGTGCGGAGACGTTGTCCGCCTGGTTGGCGGCCGCGGTGATGACCGCACCGCCGTACGAGTGCCCGACCAGGACGACCGGGCCGTCGATCTCGCGCACCTGGGCGGCGACCCGGCTGCCGTCGAGCGCGGGGCCGCGCAGCTCGTTGGCGACCGCGATCGCCGGGATGCCGCGGCTGGTGAGCTCGGCGATCACACCGGACCAGCTGGCGTTCTCGGCGAACGCGCCGTGGACCAGGACGACGGTGGGGGTCTTGCCTGACTGCTCAGTCATCTTGCTGTTCCCTTCGTGGTTGCTTGCTAGAAGGAAACCGCTCAGGCCCGCTCCGGCGGATCGAGCGAACACGTGAACCTGTCAGGGACCGCTCCGGTGCTCAGAGCAGGCGGTGCACCCGAATCTCATGCGTTCGGGGGAGGGGCGAACCGTTCCAGCACGAGCCGGGTGAGCTGGACCCGCGACTTCACTCCGAGCTTGCCGAACACGGCCCGCAGATGCGTCCCGACAGTACTGGCCGATACCACCAGCTCCTCGGCTGCCGACCGGTTCGTGTGCCCCTCGGCGACGAGCAGTGCGACCCGCCGCTCCATCGGCGTGAGTGACTCCCACCCTGCCTGCGCCCGCGGCGGTACGGCGGCCCAGCGACGTCGTCGTACCCCAGCCGCCTGCAGCACCGCCTGGATCCGCCCAGCCGTAGCAGTCGCGCCAAGAGCCGTCAGACTGTCCAGCACTCGCTCCAGAGCTTGTACGCCGGTCTTGCGATCACCTGCCTCCAGAGCAGCCCGCCCGTAGCGCTCCTCGGCCTGTGCGAGCAGCAAGGGCCGTTGCGCCGTACGGACGATCTCGACCGCGGCAGCCAGCTGCTCGACGTCGTTGCCCGCAGCTACCACGGCGAGCGCGCCACGGCCGGCAGCAGACGGACTGAGACGTGACAGCTCATCGAGGGCGTCGGCTTGCAGCAGTACGGCGATGCGCTCGGGGAAGTCATGTGGTGTCGCAGCCAGCCGGCTGACTGCTTTGGCGTCGCCGTCCGCGATGGCCAGCAGCGCAGCGATCGTCGGATCGCTGCCGGCCAGTTTGCGTGCCTGAGTCAGGTGGCCGCGGAGCAGGGCGACCAGTGCGAGGACCTGGTCTGCTGCTGCGGTCAGGCCGCTCACCTGCAACTGGTCCATCCAACGCAGACCGGAGTGGGCCGCTTCCTCCGCGTTCTGCAGATTGCCCGCCGCATACTCGAGTCGCGCGCGCAGGACCGCCAGCTGCGGCCCTGCCCAGGAATCACCGACGGTCATCAGCTCCCTGACGCGCTCGAGCGCAATCGACAGCTCGTCGGCCTCGGCACGGCAGTACAGCTCGCCGACTTCGACCAGCGTGGTCGGCAGACTCCCCAGACCGTTCTCCGCACGCCGCGCTCCGGCGTACAGGTCCCGGGCTTCGACATACCTGCCCTCGGCCTGTGCCCGCTCGGCAGCGGCCACCTGCAGCAGTGCCCGTGCCACTGGGTCGTGTACGGAGGACGGAGGCTCTTGACCGGCCAGTGCGCGGTAGGCGGCGAGCCGCTCCGCCAGATGCGGCGAGGCGCGTGGGGCGGTGAGCTCCTCCGCATCCAGACGTTGACTGGCCCACTGGTACGGCGCGAGGTGTAGCCGGATCGTCGCCTGGAGGTCCGGGGTGATCGGTCCGTGGTAGAGCGCCGTACCGCTGAGCAGGTCGTCGGCGAAGGCTTTGGCGCGGTCGTACTGCCACGCGGCCAGCAGGACGCTCACGACGTCCACACCGACCTCAGCGCGGAGCGGATCGTCCACCCGGGTCAGGTCGAACGCCTCCCGGATCACCTCAGCGGCTGTGGTCGACATCGTTGCCAGCAGGTCCTGTGCAGCCTCCCGCAGCGTTGCGACAGCGGTCGCGTCACCAGACTGCGCAACTGCGAGGACGTGCGGTGCGGCAGCGGCCGCACCACGCCCCGCGGAAATCAGCTGGCTCGCGATCGCGCCGTGCAGTGCCCGCTGAGCCGAAGGCGGTACGTCGGCCAACGCCGCGGACCGCAGAAGCTCGTGACGGAAGCGCAGTACGGACCCAGCGTCCGTGAGCAGACCCGCCTGGATCGCCTCCTCCAACGGTGCGGCCAGTCTGGCAACCGGCGCGGCCATCAGGGCGGCCACGTCTTCGAGGCGGAACTCGCTGCCGAAGACAGCCGCCGTACGGACCAGGTCCCGGCTGTCCTCGGACAGCTCGCCGGTACGACGACGTACACCCTCGATCAGACCGGCGGACAGGTCGTTGCCGCTCAGGTACAGGCCGGCAATGAGCTGCTCGGCGAGGAACGGGACGCCCTGGACACTGGCGAGCTGCACCGCGAGCGACGGGTCGACCGGGTGGTTCAGACGGTCTGCAGCGAGGTCCTGGATCGCGTCAGCGGTCAGCGGTGCGAGCGGGATGGTGTGCACCGGAACGTCGACGGCCTCGATGAGCTGGTCGGTCGTGCCGCCAGGGCTAGGACGGGTGGCTAGCAGCCAGAGGAGGTTCGCTCCGGGGAGACGTGCGATCACAACCCGCAGCACGAACGCAGTGAGCGGGTCGGACCACTGCGCGTCGTCCAGCACGATCAGGGCGCGGACACCGTCGAGACGGCGGCCGATGAGGTCGGCCAGGCGTTCAGCGAGCCAGAGTGGCTGGGTGTTGAGGCTGGCCAGCTCCAGGAACTGGTCGGTGCCGATCAGCGGCTCTGCACCGGCCCGGAGCGCAGGAGCGAGTGACGCGAGCGGACTGATGTTGTCGGTCTGGTGAGCGGCCGCACTCGCGACCAGGAAGCCCTGCCGTTCGGCCTGCTCGACGGCGGCCGCCAGCAGCGCCGACTTACCGATGCCGGGCTCACCGCTGACCACGGCCAGCGAAGCCTGTCCGTTGCTCGCCGCTCGCAGCGCCTCCAGGAGCTTGCCGAGCTCCTCGGAGCGTCCCCGCAGCGGCATCATGGTGGATTTGTATCAACCGCAGCGACGTACAGCCAGCAGGGCATACGCACGCGCGGCATGCAGTACGTCGGCCAGTACGACATGCTCGTCCGCAGCGTGTGCGTAGCGGACGTCGCCCGGCCCGTACTGCAGCGTGGGGATGCCTGCTGCGGCGTACTGCCGGAGATCGGACCCGTACGGCGCTCCCTTGACCGCCGGCGCCGGGTTGCCCGCGTCGGTCGCCGCTCGAACGGTGTCGGCGAGGAGCGGGTCGCCCTCAGCCAGCAGGCCTGAGGCGAACTCACCGCCCGGCCAGCTGACCGTCACCGGGTGCTCGCGCAGCCAGTCGTCCTTCGCGCAAGCCTCTGCAACCGCCGTCTCGAAGGCGGTCCGCGCGTCGGCGACCGATTCACCGAGGCGTACGCCGTACCTGCCCTCGGCGACCAGGTGGTCGGGGACGGTGCTCGCCCAGTCGCCGGCCGCGACGGTGCCGACCGACAGCGGGTTGGCGAGGTCGAGGTGGGCGAGCAGTGGATGCGGGTCCCGGTTGCGCTCACGTTCGAGCTCCTGCAGCGCGGTCTGGATCAGAGTGAACTTCTCGATCGCGCTCACTCCGCGGCTGCGGGTCGAACCGTGGGTGGCGAGTCCCGGCACCTCCAGGCGGAAGGTCAGCGAGCCGGAGTTGGCGGGGATGACTGTTCCCGCGGTCGGCTCCGCGATCAGGCAGGCCTCGCCGCGATGACCGCGGCGCAGCGTCGCGAACGCGCCGACGCCGCCGTCCTCCTCACCGATCACGGTGTGCACCGCCAGCGGTTTCCGCAACCGAATGCCCGCGGCAACAACGGCCGCCACCGCGCCGAAGATCGCGGCGACGCCGCCCTTCATGTCACAGGTCCCGCGGCCCCACATCACGCCGTCCTCGATCCGGGCGTCGAACGTGCCACCCGGCACCACGTCGACATGCCCGTTGAGGATCAGTCCCGGCGTCGCACCGCCACCGAGTACGCCGACACAACCCCACGCCTCGGTCCGCTCGACCTCCATCCCGGGAAACCCCGGATCATCGGCCGACAGCTCGAGCCGCCAGTGATCAACGGTCAGCCCCAGCGCTTCCAACCGGGCAGCACACCATGCCTGTACGTCGACCTCAGCCGCGGTCCCGTCGACGCTCGGTATCCGCACGAGCTCCCGCAGTTCCGCAACAATCCGCTCGTCGTCGACCGCTGCCAGGACGGCCTGCTCAGTCTCGAAATCCACAGCACAGGAATACCACCGATCGGACGACAAAGTCTGACCGTTCGGCTGACAAACCGGCCGCCCAGCCGATGGCAACCTTCCTGGGGAGACGGCCCGATCGGGGCCGGGGGGAAAGGGAAACCGCCATGCACCGCAAGAAGAAGATCATCATCGCCGCCGCAGCCACCGTCATCATCGGAGCCGGCTCAGCCTTCGCCTACTGGAGCACCACCGGCTCCGGCAGCGGCTCGGGCACGACGTCCGCCGGCGCCAGCAACCTCGCGATCGTGCAGACCAGCACCGTCTCGAACTTGCGTCCGGGTGACGGCGCGCAGACCATCAGCGGCACCGTGACGAACAACGCGGACAGCAGCGCCTACGTCAACAGCGTCATCGTCAGCATCGCGAGCGTCACCAAGGCAACCGGCGCCACCGGCACCTGCGACGCCACGGACTACACGCTGGCCTCGCCGACCATGAGCGTGGCCACCGATGTCGCCGCTGGCGGCACGGCGGACTTCACCGGCGCGACCCTGAAGTTCAACAACAAGGCCAGCAACCAGGACGGCTGCAAGGGCGCGACTGTCAACCTGTCGTACGCCAGCAACTAGTTCGTCACCGCGGTTTCCCAGGCCTGGGCGGGGCGTTACATCGACCCGGCGCCCCGTCCAGGCCGGGACCGCGACAAAGTGTTCTTGGGGGAGTGAGCAGTAGATGCGAGGCACGCGAACGAGCCGGTACCGGGTGATCAAGTTCCTGATCGCCGGTGTCTGCCTGCTGCTCGCCGTGGCCGGCCTGTCGTACGCGGCCCAGCCGGCGAAACCCGGCATCCAGTTGGGCATCACGCCGACCAGCCAGTCGGTGACGCGCGGCCAGACGGCGACGTACACGGTCAGCGTGATGTCGACCGGCGGCTTCACCGGCGCGGTCGCCTTCAGCGCCACCGGAGTGCCGAACGGGACGTCCGCGTCCTTGGGCCCGTCGTCGGTGACGCTCACGTCCGGCAGTACGGCGAGTACGACGCTGACCGTGAGCACGACGGCGAGTACGCCGACCGGATCGGCCGGGATCACCGTCCAAGGCACCGGCGCGAAGGTCAGCGGCACCATCACCGCCGGTCTGGTGGTGAATGCCCCGCTTTCCAGTTCGTTGTCGATGACCGCTACGCCGGCCTCGATCACGCAAGCGCCCGGAACGATCGCAGTCTTCAGCATCCAATTGACCCGGACGAACCTGCCGGGGTCTGTCACCCTCGGCGTCGCTGGCGGACTGCCGCAAGGTGCGGTGGCTACGTTCACGCCGAACCCGGTGACAGGGAGCTCCGCGAGCGTGCAGATCAGCACGCCGGACACCGTCTCCGACGGCACTTACACACTCTCCTTGACCGCGAGCGGCAAGGACCCAGCAGATGTCACGCGATCGGCGTACGCGAGCGTCAAACTGGTCGTGCAGACCACCGGCAAGGACTTCGCGATCAGCGGCAACCTGTCCGGTCTGCTCTCGCCCGGAGTCTCGCGACCACTCGACCTCACGCTGACCAACCCGAACAAGAAACCCATCTCGGTGACGAACCTGACGGTCGCGCTGAGCTCGGTCACGCGGACGCCGTACGCCGTCGCGCACAGCCTCCCATGTGGACCGGCGGACTACCGGATCACGCAGTACGGCGGAACGTATCCGCTCACTGTTCCCGGCAACGCGAGCCGTGCGCTGTCCGGTCTCGCCGTACCGCAGTCGATCTGGCCGCAGGTGACGATGCTCGACACGGCGACGAACCAGGACGGCTGCAAGGACGCCACTGTCAAGCTCGCCTACTCGGGTGCAGGGAGCGGATCATGACTCGACGCGTACTGCTCGTCCTCGCACTCGTCGTCCTCGCGATGGCCGGCGGGGGCACCGCCTGGGCCTTCTGGTCCGGAGCCGGTGCCGGCATCGGATCCGCAACGACCGGAACGCTCGCTCCGCCGACCCCGGTGACAGCCTCGGCTTCGCCCGGCGCCGGAACGGTCAACGTGACCTGGACGGCGTCGGCCCGGGCGACCGGTTACACCGTGAACCGCGTACGGACCAGCGACGGTCTGACCGCTGCGGCCTGCAGTACGACTACTGCTACCTCGTGCAGTGAGGTCAATGTTCCCGACGGGATCTACCACTACGTCGTCACCGCGACCTCCGCGAGCTGGACGGCATCCGGTGCGAGCGGGGACGTGACCGTGCACAACTCACGGCCGTCCGTCATGGTCAATCAGGCCGCAGCGCAGGCGGACCCGACCGCTACGTCCCCCGTGAACTTCACGGCGGTCTTCAGCGAAGCGGTGACCGACTTCACCAGTGCGGATGTCACCGTCAGTCCTGCCACTGCGGCAGTCGTGGTGAGCGGCAGCGGTCCGACGTACAACCTGGCTGTCAGCGGACTGACCAGCAGTAGCTCGGTCACGGTGTCGATCGCGGCCAACAGCGCCTACGACTCGGGCGGTGCCGGGAACACTGCGTCGACGAGCACCGACAACACAGTCACGTACGACGCGACGGCACCCACGGCGCCGGCACCGGTTGCGACGGCCACGGGATCCTTCGGGACCTTCGTCGGCAACACGGCGGTCACTCTCACCGATGCGGCGACCGACGACTTCTCAGGCGTCGCCTCGGTCGCGTACTACCGCTGCACCGGCGCGACCGGCAGCTGCACCGCGACGAACTGGACCGCGATCGGATCGTCCACCTCGGCGGCCACCAACTTCGCCGTCACAAAGAACGCACCGTTCGCCGCCGCCGACGGTCCCTACCGCATCGTCGCCATCGCAACCGACGCTGTAGGCAACAGCAGCAACCCGAGCGTTGGCACCCAGCTGATGGTCGACACCACACCACCCACCGTCACCCGCCCGACAGTGAACGGACACCCGTGATGAGCATCCTGTGGAAGAAGGCCGAGGGTCGAACGGGGACATCCCGCCTGCGTCGGGTAGGAGTTGCCGCCCTGGTGGCAGCGCTCGCGACACTCGGTTTGTTGAACGCCGGTCCCGCCTTCGCCGCCAACGCCAACAGCGGCGACGGGACGATGTCCGTCTCGCCGGCCACGGTCGTCGCCGGATCGACGGGTAATCAGTTCACGTTCGTCTTCAAGGCGACCACCGGCAAGTTCGGCCCCAATTCACTGGTCACCTTGACCGTGCCCGCCGCGTGGACCCAGCCCTCGACATCTGCGGGGCCTGGACTTGTCACGGTGTCGGCTCCCGGAACCTGCTCGCTCGGCACTGTGACAGTTTCCGGAGCGGGCCCCTGGACGATCAGCGTGCCGCAGAGCTGTGACACCGGCGACCAGATCACTCTCACCTATGGTGCTGGAACCGGCGCCACGCACGTCACCGCACCGACCACTACAGGAATCACCACCTTCGTGACGGCATCGCGCGCCGGCAACGGCAGTCTCGTGAACCTGACCGCGGGCTCACCTCAGGTCGCCGTGACGGCCAGTGCGGCCAGCAAGCTGTCCTTCGTCCAGGGCCCGACGTCCGGGTACGCCGGTACGGCGCTGACGCCCGCGATCACCGTCCAGCTACAGGACCAGTACGGCAACGCGGTTTCGACGTCCGGCGTGGCGGTCACCCTGACATCGTCGGAGGGGGTGATCGACTCCGGGGCTACTGCGACGACCAACGGCGCGGGGCTGGCCACGTTCGGTGCGGTGACGATCAACACGGCTGCCCTTGGACTGACGCTCAGTGCCTCGGCGGGCGGGTCTTCGGCCGGGCCGTCGTCGGCGTTCAACGTGACCGTTGCGATGAGCAACGGAGCTGCGCTGACCGATGCTGCGGACGATGGATCCGGCTCCGGCGTACAGAGTGTTCACTACTACTACTGCGCCGGCCTCTCGGGCTCGTGCACCAGCTCCAACTGGACCCAGATCGGATCCTCGACGTCAGCCGCGACGAACTATCGCGTCACCTGGAGCGGTCAACCGGGCAACGGCTCATACCGGTTGGTGGCCGTCGGCACGGACAACGTCACAAACGCCAGCCAACCGAGCACCAGCATCCCAGTCACGATCTCCAACTAGTCCCCAACCTGGACCTGGGGAGGGTTTCTTCCCGGAGCGGGAAGGAACTCTCCCCAAGCTCGGCCGACGGACAGGACTGCTAGGCGTTGAGGAGTTCGAGTACTCGGCGGGCGCCGTGGTTTACCAGGTTGTGGCCGTACGTCGAACGGTTGTGGACGAACTCTGCCGCGGTCGCGAAGGCTGCCGCCGCGCAGACGGCTACTGTGGCGCGGCCGCTTGCTCGCAGGGCGGCCTCCAGGAACAGTTCGTCGACGCCGGGTTCTGCGCCGTCGCGGGCGGCGGAGGCTGCCAGGGAGACCAGGTCGTAGGCGCGCGAACCTCCGCCGGCGGCCTCGATGTCCACGATGCCGGTGATTCGCCCGTCGGCGGCGAGTAGGTTGCCCATATTCAGATCACCGTGCACGAAGTCGTGGTGGGGGAGTTCCGCAGCCCGATACGGGCGACAGAGTTCGACGTACCGCTGGAGGAGCTCGCCGACCTCCCCGTCGTATGCCTGCACCCGTTCCCACACACCGTCCCAGCCGTCGAAGAGGACGCCGCGCGACCACGCGGACCAGCTCGCGTCGCGGTCCTCCGGAAGAAGGTCCCGCTGCAGCTCACAGATCTCGATCAGTTGTCGCGCCAGCGAAGCGTCCAACGTCGGCGGGCTGCCGGGGACGAGCTCCTGCAGTTGGTACGGCGACCCGGCGGCGGTCGTGCCGACAGTAAGCCAGGCCGGGGTGGGATAGCCGACGGCACGGGCCCGGCGGACGAGCTCGGCCGCCTGCCGGACCCGCGATGCCCACCCGGGGTTGTCGGTCCACTTCAGGACCACGCCGTCGGTCAGTTCGTACGCGGTCGACTGCAGACCACCGGTCAGTTGCCGCACGACCCGGTAATCGGTGCCGAGGGCAACGTTCAGTTCGGCGACAACCGACTCGGTGGTCTCCGTCATGGCGTGAGGCGGTGCAGGTCGCGGGGGAACAGCGTGACCTCGCGGACGTTCTCCGCACCGGTCAGCCGCGCCACGAACCGCTCCAGCCCGATCGCGAACCCGCCGTGCGGCGGCATCCCGTGCTTGAACGCCTGCAGGTACGAGCTGTACGCCGGAGCGTCCGCCGACTCGCCGCGCGCCGCGAGGGCCGCGACGTAGTCGGAGTACTGGTGCAGGCGCTGGCCGCCGGTCACCAGTTCGACCCCGCGGAACAGCAGGTCGAACGAGTTGGACCACCGCGGGTCCGACGGCTGCGGATGCGTGTAGAACGGCCGCTTCGCCATCGGATAGCCCTCGACCGCGACGAAGTCGCTGCCGTGCTCACGCAACGCCCACTCGCCGATCGCGCGCTCGTCCGCGGGCGCGAGGTCCGGCTCGTCCGGGTCCGCGCCGGCGATCTTCAGCGCCTCGCTGAAGTGCACCACCGGTACGTCGACCGGGATCTCCGGCGCCGTCACCCCGAGCCGCTCCAACGCAGCCCCCGCACGCGCACCCACCGAAGACAGCATCTCCGCGATCACAGAGCGCAGTACGGCGAGAACGTCGCGGTGGTCGGTGATGAACCCGAACTCCGCGTCCAGCGACACGTACTCGGCCAGGTGCCGGACCGTGTCGTGCGGCTCGGCCCGGAACACCGGACCGACCTCGAAGACCCGCTCGAACACGCCGACCATCGTCTGCTTGTAGAACTGCGGCGACTGCGCCAGGTACGCCGGGCCGCCGAAATAGTCCAGCGCGAACACGTTCGCCCCGGACTCGGTCGCCGTACCGACGATCTTCGGCGTCTGGATCTCCGTGAAGCCCTGACCGTCCAGCGCGGACCGGAACCCGTGCAGCGCGGCCGCGGCGATCTCCCAGCCGGCCCGTACGGCGGGATGCCGCAGCGCGACCGGTGCGTTGTCGAGGACCACAGGCAGCCCCGCGCCGACCGTGGGACGCCACAGCTCGATCGGCGGCGTCGCGGCCGGCTCCGTCAGCGGCTCGATCACCGGGTCGACGATCTCGGCGCCACCGGGAGCCTGCGGGTTGGCGGCGACCGTACCGGTCACCTGAACGACAGTCTCCTCACCCAGCTCGTCCAACTGGGCCTGAGAGCCCTTGACGACGATCTGGGCCAGGCCGGACCGGTCGCGCAGGATCAGGAAACTGACGGCGGCGAGCCGTCGTCTTCGGTGCACCCAGCCGGCCACCGTGACGGTCTGGCCTACTGCTGAGGGGATCTCATGGCTGAGAATTCGCATCGCTGTTTTCACCTCCAGGTTTGTCTCGAACCCCGGAGGTGTGGGCGAAGGGGAATCTCGCGGTGCCACCACACCTTCACCGGACCGCAAACGGCCCGGCCTCTTGCACAACAGTCGCTCAGGAGTGTCTTCGCAACCGCTCCACGTATCGCCTTCCCAGCTACCGGCGACTCTCTCTGACGTGGCGTACGACGCTACTTGGTTCCTTCAACGCGAACACCACCAGGATAGGCGACCCGGCAACTCGTTTTCACCGCCGGGAGGTTGCCGGCGGGATCTGGGCGGTGTCGGTGTCTTCGCGGCCGCCGACCCGCGCGTGGACGGTGATCGCGTTGCTGGAGCCGTTGCCGGGCAGCCAGGCGTTCCACTCGGAGTTCAGCGGCTTCTTGTAGTTCTTCGTCGTACAGGTCGCGCGGCGGATGTCGCTGGTTCGCTCGCACGTCCAGCCGAGGTCGAACGACGGCAGGAAGGTCAGGTTGCGTCCCCACGAGATGTCGAGGGTCACCGTCCGCCCCTGGGCGCCGTTGACCTTCAGGAACCGGTTGTAGACGAACGGATTCGGATCGGTCTGCGGCGTCGGCGTGAGGATCTGCAGCAACGACTCGTCCTGCTGGACAGCGGGCAGTACCTCGGAGTCGGTGTCGCTGACCAGGTCCGCGGTCGCCGTCACGGACAACGTCCGGGCCGCGTCCGACGACTTGTCCGGTACGTCGAAGTCCGCCGCCAGCGGAGCGGGCTTGTCCGGGTTGGCCGCCGTACACGTCTTGGTCGATCGGGTGCACTTCCAGCCGGCCGGGCTCGCCGCGATCGGCCACTCGAGCGCCGCGCCGTACGTGAGCTTCAGCGTGACGCTCTTGCGGTTGGTGCGCGGGGCAACGGTCAGGATCCGGTGGTGGACGTCCGGGTCGGTCCTGCCGTCGAGGATCTTCAGCAGGTTCTCGTCGGTGCTCGGCTTCGCGTCCACGGTCGCCGAGTCGTCGTCGTACAGCCGCCCGGTCTTGGCCGAGACGGTGAACGTGCGGTCCGCGGCCGAGCCGCCGGTCGGGGCGTCGAAGGTGACCGGCAGCGGCGCCGGGGTGGCCGGGTCGCTCGCAGTGCAGGTGCCCGCGGCCTGGTTGCAGATCCAGCCCGGCGGGTTGCCGGTGAGCGGCCACTCGAGCTCGGCGCCGTACTTGAGTCCGATCACCACCGGATTCGCATTCGCGGCCGGGGTCTTGATCGTGATCACGAACCGGATCCCACTCGCTGCTGCCCTGGCTCCCTCGAACGCTGGGCTGCCGCCGCCGCTCGGCATGCTGATCGTCACCAGAGCCTCGTCGAAGACCGGCGTGGTGGGCGTGGGCTTCGGCGGTGTCGGCGTCGTCGGAGGCGGCGTCGGGACCGGAGTCGTGGCCGTCGGAGTAGGCGTCGCGCCGGGTTGCGTGGGTTCGGTGGTCGGTGCGGTCGTCGGCGCGCTCGTCGGAGCTTGCGTCGGGTTGGACGCCGGCGGTTTGGCCGACGGCGGTTTTACCGGCGGCTTGACCGGCGGCACGGTGGGCTTCTGCGCGGGCGGCTGGGTCGGTTGCTGCGTCGGCTGCGCCGACGGCTGGTTGATCGCGGCCGGGGGAGTGTCGTTGCCGGTCAGCGCCAGCGCGGCGAGTACGGCGGCGACCGCGACCACGACCACAGTGCCGGCGCCGATCGCGGACCGCGTGCTGTTCTCGGTGACCTTCTTCCAGCCGGTGACGAAGAAGCCGACCAGGCCAACCTTGGCGCCCGATGCGGCGGCCAGGTAGCCGATGCCCGCGGTGCCCAGCAGGGCCGGGGCGAGCAGCGCCGGCAGCGCACTGTTGACCTCGACGAGCTCGAGGTAGACAGCGGTGCACTTGGCGCAGTCGTCCATGTGCTCGCGGACGTTCCGGTTCTCGCGCTTGGTCAGGCCGCCGCGGACGTACGCGCCGAGGCGCTCGGTCGTCCAGCGGCAGCGGTCCCCGGCGACGTCGGCCAGGTGCTGCTGCAGGTACGCCTGACGCAGACCCTCGCGGGCCCGGTAGGCGAGCGCGGACACGCCGTTCGCGGTCAGGCCGAGCAGCGGAGCGATCGCGGCCGGTTTCTCACCCTCGACCTCGGTGTGCCAGAGGACTGCCTGCCAGCGTTCCGGCAGGCTGGCGAACGCCTTCGCCGCCGCGCCGCTCTCGAACCCGGTGACGGTCGGGTCGTCGAAGGTCTGCGGCTCCCGCTCGTACGCCGCGATGTCGTCGGTGGTCTGCACCTTCTTCCCGGAGCGGATCCGGTCGACGTGCACCCGTCGTACGGTCGTCAGCAGATAGGCGCGGAACGAGACGTCGGGACCGCCTCCGCCCCGGAGCGCGTCCAGGACCTTCGCGAACGCGTCACTCGCGAGGTCGTCGGCGTCGTTGGCCGGGACCAGCTGACGGGCCATCCGCTCGGCGGCGTGGTGGTGCCGGGCGTACAGCTCGCCGTACGCCTCCAGGTCGCCGTTGCGCACGCGCGAGATCAACTCCGCGTCGCTCGGGCCGTCCGGCTGCCCTTCCGGCGTCTCCATCGATCTCCCCGTGGTTCTGACTGTCTGTGCCGCAACGTGACGGTCCGTCACTTTGTTGCCGGAGACAAGGCTCCCACGTGAGACGGAATCGCGCACCCTTCCTGACCCGGAACTGTGCTCCTTGTCTGACGAGATGACCAGTCCGGAAGTTACGCGAAAAAACTTCTGCGAATCCGCGTCATGAATCGCGTCACGGTCTGTCTCTTCGGCGTACGACGCTTCCGGCCGACCGGTCGGGAGACTGACGGGGCTTTTTCGAGGAGGACCATGTCGCTGTTCGCGGATATCCGTCGACGGTTCGACCTGCGTCCGGCCAAGTCCCTGAACCTGGCGGGGTCGCCCGCCCGGACCGCGCCGGAAGCGTCGTCATCGGATCAACCGCGCGGCCGGAGGGAGCCGCACGGCACAGCTGGCATCGACCACAGCGCCTATCTCGCGATCGCCGAGGCGCTCACCGACGGTGCCGATGTCGTGCCTGCATCGGACGAGACCGGACGCCGCCTGGCGGCCGACGGAATCTCGCTGGTGGAGGCACTTGATGGGCTGAGTGCGCTGTACCGCTCGATCGCCGGGGGCGAGCCGGCTTTCGCCGCGGTACGCGCACTCAGTTCCAGCTGGGCCGAGGCGTCCCTGGTCTACCTGCATTCGCTGTCCTGCGAGGACCCGCTGACCGGGCTGTCCAGCCTGGCGCACCTGCGGTCCCGGATCGGCGAGCTCTACCGAGAGGCGGAACTCCGTGGAACTTCCGTACGGCAAACCCACGCACTGGTGGTTGTCGAGCCGCTCCATCCCCCGGGTACGTCGCCGTTCGACCGCGAGCTCACCCTCGTCGACGTCGCGGAGTGCCTGCGGATCGTCTTCTGCGGCGGTGACGTACTGGGCCGCGTCGGCGCACGCCGCGCGGCGGCGCTCGTCGGCCGCGAGCCGAACCTGCCGGAGCAGGTCGCGACGGTACGAGCCCTGATCACGCAGTGGCGGCTGGACACCGACGTACCCCAGCTGGCCCGGACCTGGATCGAGGGACTGCCCGGTAGCGACGAGATGGCCGGGAGGTTGCTCGACGAGCTGGCCAGAACCTGAGGCTTGCGTCCGGACGCCAACAGGGGGGCGGCCGGGCGCATCAGTACGGCGGCGGATCGCCTGACACGGGGTGGGCGATCCGCCGCCTCATGCCTTCTTTGCGGTCAGCAACTGTTCGACCAGTTCGCCGTACGTGATCCCCGCGCCCTTCGCGGCGACCGGGACCAGGCTGCCCGGGGTGAGCCCGGGCAGCGCGTTGACCTCGAGGCAGTACGGCGTACCCGCGGCATCGCAGCGGAAATCGACCCGGGAGTACGCCGGACCGAACCCGAGGGCTCGATGCGCTCGGATCGCGAGCTCCTGCAACCGCTCGGCGAAGTGGCCGGGGATGTCGGCGGGAGAGACCTCCCGCACCGCACCCGGCTGGTACTTCGCCTCGTAGTCGAACACGGCTGTGGTCAGCTCGATCTCCACCACCGGCAGCGCCGTCGCACCGATCACCGCGACGGTGAACTCCCGGCCGCTCAGGAACGGCTCGACGAGCAGCTCGCCCTCGGTCGGCAGCGCGTCCAGCGAGTCGACCTTGCGGACGGCCACGCTCGACCCGTCGGCCACTGGCTTCACCACCACTGGTCCGCTCGCCAGCAGCTGCTTGACCCCGATCGGCGGCTCAGGTTGCTCGGCCGGGTTGTAGAGCACCCGAGCCGGCACCGGGATCCCGGCGGCTTCGAGCACTGCCTGGCAACGGTCCTTGTGCCAGGCAACGGCGCAGACGTCATGGCCCGCACCGGTGAACGGGATGCCCGCCAGCTCGAGCAATGCCTGGACGTGCCCGTCCTCACCCCAGCCGCCGTGCAACGCGATGAAGACCCGATCGGCACTCCGTAGCTGCACCAGTCCACCAGTGAGGGCGTCGTACATCCGACGTCGCAGGACAGCGCGGTCCGCCGGTGACGGAGGCTCCTTCGGCACCCGTACGACGGCATCGCCGGCCGGCAGGGGATCAGCCAGGATCGGCTGCTCGGCGGCCGGATCGATCAGCACCACGTCGTGACCGCGGCCGGCGAGCGCCTGCGCCACCGCCCAGCCAGACGAACGCGAGACGTCCCGCTCCGAACTCTCGCCACCGCACAGCACCGCGACTCGCACGTTGTCTCCTCCTACTGCTGGTACGCCGCCCTGCGGTTTGACGCGGCAAACGCCGAGAAGTTCGGCCTAGGCTGTCGGTATGTGCGGTAGGTATGCGTCCAGTCGGGCTCCGTCGGACCTCGTTGCGGAGTTCGAGATCGAGGCGGGCAATGTGCGTGAGTCGGTCGAGGAGCTCGGCGAGAACTACAACGTCGCGCCGACCAACCAGGTGGTCGCGGTGGTCGAGCGGAAGAACCGCGAGCAGCCCGACGAGACGATCCGGAAGCTGACCACGGTCAAGTGGGGTCTGGTTCCGTCCTGGGCCAAGGACACGTCGATCGGCTCGCGGCTCATCAACGCCCGGATGGAGACGGTCGCGGAGAAGCCCGCCTTCAAGAAGGCGTTCGCCACCCGCCGCTGCATCCTGCCCGCGGACGGCTACTACGAGTGGTACACCGCCGAGGAGAAGGTGAACGGCAAGCCGGTCAAGCAGCCGTACTTCATCCACCCGCCGGACGGCAGCATCCTGGCGATGGCGGGGCTGTACGAGATCTGGCGGGACAAGTCGGTCGAGGACCCGGACAAGGACGAGGCCTGGCTCTGGACCTGCACCGTGCTGACCACGTCGGCCACCGACGACCTGGGCCGCATCCACGACCGGATGCCGCTCCTGGTCGAGCGCGAGCGGTACGACGCCTGGCTGGACCCGCTGTCGTCGGACCCTGACGACCTGCTGAAGCTGCTGGTACCCGCCGCGCCCGGCCGTCTCGAGGCGTACGCCGTGTCGAAAGCCGTCAGCTCCGTGAAGAACAACGGCCCGCACCTCCTCGATCCGCTGCCGCCCGACGGCGAGGACCCGCAGGACAGCCCGACCACGCTCTTCTGAGTTTCGTGCCCGCTGTTCACCGGTCGTGATGACAGGATGGGGCGGGTGACCGACGAACGGATTGTGGGGACGCCGCACGGTGAGGCCCGGATCGTGGCACACCGCGCCCGCCGCCCGGTGGCGACGCTGGCCCTGGGGCACGGCGCCGGGGCCGGGATCGAGTCCGGTGACCTGGCCGCACTGGCCGCCCGGCTGCCCAAGCAGGACATCAACGTGTTCCTGATCGAGCAGCCCTGGCGGCGCGCCGGCCGCAAGCTGGCGCCCGCGCCGAAGGTGCTCGACGAGGCGTGGATCGCGATCATCGGGCAGCTCCGGGTCCGTACGCCGCTGGTCATCGGCGGCCGGAGCGCCGGCGCGCGGGTGGCCTGTCGCACCGCGAGCAGCTTGGGTGCTTCCGGCGTACTCGCACTGGCATTTCCGCTGCACGCGCCCGGGAAACCGGAGAAGTCGCGGGTCGGCGAGCTCCAGTCGGCGGGCCTGCCGACGCTGGTCGTCCAGGGGGAGCGGGATCCGTTCGGTACGCCGGAGGAGTTCCCGCCGCTCACCGAGATGGCCGTGGTGCCGGATGCCGATCATTCCTTCAAGGTGCCGAAGCGGGCGGAGCTGGACCAGCAGGAGACCTACGACCTGCTGGTCGAAGCCGTGTTCGAATGGGTGAGCCGCGAGGTGTCCGGATAGCGGCACGCCGGGCGGGATCGCGCGAGGGAATGCCCCCGCGGCCGGGCGTGTTGTGACGAACATGATGGCCACGAGAGAGGCTCCGGCGCGGGCTACTGGGAAGACACCGGTATTCTCGATCACGATGCCGACTCCCACCACGACCGAGACTCCCGAGCAGCGCACCGCGCGGTTCGAGCGCGAAGCGCTGCCCTTCCTGGACCAGATGTACGCCGCGGCGATGCGGATGACCCGTAATCCGTCGGACGCCGAGGACCTGGTGCAGGACACCTTTGCGAAGGCGTACAGCTCGTTCCACCAGTTCACGCCGGGTACCAACCTGAAGGCGTGGCTGTACCGGATCCTGACCAACACGTTCATCAACGGCTACCGGAAGCGGCAGCGTCAGCCGACGCAGTCGCCGACCGAGGAGATCGAGGACTGGCAGCTCACCGCCGCCGAGTCGCACACTCCCGGTGGGCTGAAGTCGGCCGAGGCGGTCGCGCTCGAGCACCTGCCCGACTCCGACATCAAGTCGGCCCTGCAGTCCATCCCGGAGGACTTCCGGCTGGCCGTGTACCTGGCCGATGTCGAGGGCTTTGCCTACAAGGAAATCGCCGAGATCATGGGCACACCGGTCGGCACCGTGATGTCGCGGCTGCACCGCGGCCGGCGCCAGCTGCGTGAGCTGCTCGGCGACTACGCCCGGGACCGCGGCCTGATCCCGGCGGACGACAGCACGGACGCGGCCGCGTCGAGCACCGGCGAAGCTGCGGAGAAGGAGGAGTCGTGAGCTGCGGCGAGCACCACGACGTCGACTGCGGGGAGATCCTGCAGCGGGTTTACGTCTTCATCGACAACGAACTCGAGGACGCCAGTTCCGACGAGATCCGCCAGCACCTCGAAGAGTGCGCCCCGTGCCTCGACGAGTACGACCTGGAACGCTGCGTCAAGAAACTGGTCCACCGCTCCTGCGGCTCCGACCACGCCCCCGACGCCCTCCGCCAGAAAATCCTCCTCCGCCTCACCCAAATCCAAATCGAAACCACCATCACCACGACGGATTGATTTGACTGCCGGTCAGATCGGGTTCCCCGAGAACTGGTAGCTGTCGATTTCCCCGCGGTGGAGTTTTTCGAGTAGGTCCCGGGCGCCCGCGAGATAAACCTCGGGTGCATTCCGGAAGAGTGCCAATGCGGCGTTCAGCTGCTCGGTGGCGGCCGCCCGGTCGCCCCGGGCAGCATCGATTCGCGCGAGTTCGATGCGCAACCGACCTTCTCGCAGGACGTCGCGGGCGGCCCGCGCCGCCAGCAGTCCGGCCTCGACGTGGCCGGCCGCGGTGCTGAAGTCGCCCTGCACGGCATAAATGACCGCGAGCAGGTGATGGCTGTCGCCCAGGAAAGTCGCGTCACCGGCCTGCTGGACGGTGTCCAACGCCTTCAGGGCCATCCGCAGGGCATCCTGGTTGCGTCCTGCCTGGACATGCGCGACAGCCGCGTTCAGGCGCCGCTTGAAGACGGCCCGCGTGTCCTTGGCCTGCTCCGCCAGGCCGATGCCCTCGGCAAATGCCTCGTCCGCCCGGTCGAAGTCGCCGGTGCGATCGTAGAGTGCGCCGACCGCTGTCAGTGCGACGCCTTCCAGTGTGGCGTCCTGGATCGTGCGGCTCAGGGAGAGCGCCAACCGGCCGTACGCCAAGGCGTCGTCGAGCTGTCCCTCCAGGCCGAGCAGATAGGCCAGGGACGAGCAGCAGCGTGCCTGGCCGAAGGGATCGTCGATCCCGGAGAACATCCGCAATGCGATCCGGATACTGTCGATGGCAGAACCGGTCGCGCCGGTCTCCGCGTCCGGGATGGCGCTGTCGTGCTGCAGCCAGGCGGCGGTCGCGGTCCGCTCGTGCCGGAGGGCGACGGCGACCGCGCCGGAGCTCAGCTCGCGCATCTCCTGCCAGCGAACGCGGGACTCGTGATAGCTGAAGAACGCAAGTGGCAGCTCGGCGAGCAGCGGGTGGTTTGCCAGGCCGGTCTGCCGAGCCTGCCGAACGCGGTCCATCAGATTTCGCTGCTCCGCGTCCAGCCAGTGCACGACACCGTCTCGATCGCTGAAGGCCGGGAGGAGCCCGCTGACCCCGACAGTTGCCAGCGGCAAACGTGGACTGGTCGGATGCGTGAAGGCGTGGCAGATCCACGCGGCCTCCGTGTACAGCTGGAGAACGCCGGCGAGTGCTTCGTCACGCTCAGCCGTGGACAGAGTGCGGTCGGCGACCTCCCGGCCGTACGCACGGATGAGGTCGTGGAACCGGTAGCGAGCCGGGGCGACGGACTCCAGCAGGTTGAGGTCCACGAGCCGCTCGACGATCGCGTCCGCGCGTCGGAGCGGAATCTTCAGGAGGGCGGCGGAAACGGCCGTCGTGATGTCGGAGCCGTCCAGGACCGACAGCAGCGGCAGCGCGTCGGCGGCCTGCCGATCGAGGCCGCGCTCGCTGGTTTCCAGGAAGTGCACCGAGCTGGCGATACTGGCACGCACTCCGGTCTCGTCGGAGCCCAGGCTGTCGAGGCGGCGCTCCTCGTCCTGCAGCAGGTCGACGAAATGCTGGATCGGCCAGCTCGGCCGGGTGGCGAGTCGCCCGCCGACGAGCCGGATCGCCAGCGGTAGCCGGCCGGAGTAGGAAGCCAGAACCCGGGTGGCCTCCGGCTCCGCGGCGACCCGGTTCGGCCCGATGACGCCGGCCAGGAGGTCGACGGACTCCGACTCCGACAGTGCGTCGAGGAGGATCTGACGAGCGCCTGGCAGGCCGGCCAGCGAGCCGCGGCTGGTGATGATCGCCCCGGATCCCGCATGACCTGGCAGCAGCGGCAGGACCTGAGCGACGTCTGCGGCGTTGTCGAGCAGCATGAGCACGCGCCGGCCGGCGAGCCGGGATCGCAACAGGGCCGCTGCCTCCTCGACGTCGTCGGGGATCGAGGCGATGTCGGAGCCGAGCGACCGCAGAAGGTGACGCTGTGCGTCGACCGGGGTCATCGGCTCGCCCGGGCCGTACCCGCGCAGGTTGAGGTAGAGGTGGCCGTCTGGATAGCTCTCGGTCAGCTGGTGCGCGGCATGGACGGCCAGGGTGGTCTTGCCGATCCCGCCCATACCGGTGACGGTGACCAGGCCGACGACCGCAGCGCCGTGACCGGTCGAATCCCGAAGTACGGAAAGAATCGCATCGACCTGGGCGGCGCGGCCGGTGAAGTCCGGAGCGGCCGGCGGTAATTGCCACGGGGTCGGGAGCTGATCGGCAGCGGGCTCCTTCGGCGGTGTGCGTGGCGTGCCGAGCTTGCCGCGGGCAACGGAGAGGAACTGGTCGGCTTCTGTGGGTGTGAGGGCGAGCGCTGCGGTGAGCGAGCGGACGGTGTCGATACGTGGGCGGCTGCGAGTGCCGCGCTCGAGCACGCTGATGGCCTGCTCGCTGAGGCCGGCCTTCTCGGCGAGAGCGGCCTGCGTGAGGCCGGCGCGGATGCGGAAGGTACGGAGGAGCTCGCTCAGCGTGGGTAACGCCGACCCGCTCATCGACCCCACTCTCCTCGATCCAGGCCCGATATCGGTCAGTACCGGAAACTTCCGCGGCCAACTCTAGGGGGATCCGCCGACGGCCGTCGGTCGTTGTCCACAGGCTCCGCCGGAGAAGACCGGCGAATGGCAAACGATTGTTTGAAAGATAGCATTCAGTACGCGCCTGAAGACTCTCCGAATACGAGACCTCTGGATAACTGGTCTGCTGTAAAGCTGTGACCAAATCGCAAAGACCCCGGATTTCTCCGAGGTCCTCGCTGTCTGTAGCCGCCTGACGTTCAGGCGTTCGGGCGCTTGCCGTGGTTCGCGCCCTTCTTCTTGCGTGCGCGACGCTTCCGGCCCGTCTTTCCCATTCCTAAACCTCCTTGAAACAACTGCAAAGAGTCACAGTCTCTCATACCTGCTACTTCTCCGCAGGTCGGGCGGCGAGGCACTATCTGCCTTACAGTGTTTCGGCGTAGCCGTGCTGAGCACAATTCAAATCGAGTCAGCGATGTGCTGTCTGGCCCCCCTGCGCTCCCGGATCACGGGATCGTATGACTGCTGTCCGCTGATCGGAGGTGACATAGTATGTTCGATGAATGGGACTGGTGACCGACCGCGAAGGCACTTGACGCCGGCCTCTCGCCGCGCGGGGTTGCGCCTGTTCGTCTCGGTCGTTGCCACTGTCGCGCTGGGCGTCTGCGTCGCGGCCGCTTTCACTCTGTCGGATTACCTCACGGTAGTTGTCCTCTGCTTCTTGGTTCTGTTCGGTAGTGCGTTGCGTTCGTCCCACGGCCCGGCACAAGGTGCCTCGCTGGGATCGATCGTGCTGATGGCGGTCTACGTCATCGCCGGACCTGCGGCCGCCGTCGTCGTGGCGGGGGTGGGTTCGCTCGCACAGGCCAGACCAGTCCCGCTGATGAAACGTGTCTTCAACAGCGGGCAACGCATCCTGTCCGCGGCCGGTGGCGCACTTGCGTTCGTCGCCGTTCACGGCCCGGTCGGTGAGTCGGCCCTGCACGACGTACCGAGAGCCATCCTCGCGGTGACCTTGACCGGGTTCGGGTACCACCTCGTGAATGCTGTGCTGCTATCAGGCGTCCTCTGGCTCGAACGCGGCAGCACGGTTGTCCGGGCGTTCCTTCGGGAGGTCGTCCTGGCGACAGCTCTGCCGATGCTGGGCTACGGCTACCTGGGCTTGATCATGGCGTTCATGTGGCTCGGTGGCCTCGGGCCGATTGCCGGCATCCTCACCCTGGTGCCTCTGGTCGTCGCTCGCTGGGCGCTCTCGCAAGATGCCGCTGAGCGCGCCGCCCAGGCAGCGACCATGCGGGCGTTCATCCAGGTGATCGAGACGAAGGACCTCTACACCCGGGGGCATTCCGAGCGGGTCAGCGAAGGCGTCGGGATGCTGGGACGCCAGTTGCAGCTGCCGGCGGACCGGCAGCAGGCGCTGGAGCACGCCGGGTTGCTGCACGATGTCGGAAAGGTCGGCGTACCGACGAGCATCATTCGCAAACCCGGGCGGCTGGACGACTCCGAGATGGACGCGATTCGGCTGCACCCGGCGCGCGGTGTCGAGCTGATCGGGAACATCCCGTTTCTGGAAGAGGTCAAGTCAGCAGTCCTGCATCATCATGAGAAGTACGACGGAACCGGGTACCCGGCAGGCCTCAGCGGGACCAACATCCCCTACTTCGCTCGCATCATCGGGATTGTCGACGCGTTCGACTCACTGACCTCGACCCGTTCGTACCGGCCCGCGCGCAGTGTCGAGGAAACGGTGGCGATCCTGCTCCAGGACCGCTACACGCACTTCGATCCGGAGCTCGTGGATGCGTTCGTCGAAGTCATCCGGCGGAACGGCTGGAAGCCCGCGGAGGTCGAGCAGCCGGCGCCGAACGCGGAACTCGAGACGCCGATCGACCACGACGACCTGAGCCTCGGCAGCGGTGGCGGTGCTACCGGTTCTGCTGCTGGACCGGCATGAGCATTCCCCAGGAGACGGAAGGGGGCCAGCTGCGTAGCTCGGGCAGCGGCGTGGTGATCCTGATCGCAGGCGCTGTCCTCGGCGTCGCGGCAATCGCCCTGACAGCCAGGCGTGGCGTTACGGGATGGCCGTTCGCGCTCACCTTCGGGGTGTTGATCGCGGTCGGCGAGATGGTCCAGTTCCGGGTCGATCGGACGCGCAACCGGGCTCCGATCGCCACGAGTGCCGCCCTGGGCTACTGCCTTCTGCGCGGACCGCAGGTCGCAATACCCCCGGATGTCGCGCAGGTGGTTGCCGTTGCTGCCGCGGCGACCGCCATCGGCGTACTGCCGCGGATTCTGGCGGGCCTGTGGTGGGACGCAGTGGTCTCGTGCCGGCGGCTGCTGTCAGTGGGGGCGGCTGCTGTGGTCTTCGCTGCGGTAGCGCCGAGCCACCTGTCGTGGAACGGTTCCGCATCGCATGCGGTGCCGCTGGGCGGTGCCATGCTGCTCGCGGTTTCCTCCGCCGCAACGCTGGACGCGATCGTCGGGGCCGGCCAGGCGACCGAGCGGTACAACAGGCCGTTCCCCGCGGCACTGCGGGACGAGTTGGGGGTCACGGCGCGGATCGGGATGGCGATGGCGATCAGTGGCGTGTTGCTGGCCGCCGGGACCTCGATCGTCGGGCTCTGGGGCCCGCCGCTCGTTCTGGTGCCGTTGTTGCTGACGCAGTTCGCATTCCGGCGGTATTCGTCGGCGCAGCGGACTTATCGGAGTACGGTGCGATCGATGGCTCGAAGTACGGAGATTGCCGGGTTCAGTAGTCCGGGGCAGAATGCGCGGACGGCGGCGCTGGCGGTGGCGATCGGCAACGATCTGGGACTGCGGCCGGCGCGGATGGAGGCGTTGGAGTACGCCGCTCTGCTGTCGGGCGTCGGCCAGTTGGCGCTGGCGGATCCCAGTCCTGGCGGGGCTTCGCTGCTCCGGACGCGGGAGGAGCGGCAACGGGCGGCGGAGATCGGGGCGGCGGTGATCGAGCGGTCCGGCGTACTGGACCATGTCGCGGAGATCGTCCGGCACTCCAACGATCCGTACCGGCACGGGCGGGCGAACAACTCGGCCATCCCGGTGGAGAGCGGGATCGTGAACGTTGCCCTGGCCTACGAACAGCTCGTCGGCGAGGGGTCGGGACAGTCCCCGGCCAAGGCGATGGAGTCGATCGGGCTGGGCATCGGCGCGGAGTACGACCCGGTCGTGGTCGAGTCACTCCGCCGGATCGTCGGCCGCGGCTTCAGGTTCTGAGAGTTCCTTACTGGCCTTCGGAGACAGGTGGAGCAGGGCCGGCGTACCGGCGCACGGTTCCAGTTCGTCCCACACCGGCGCTGTCGTGGCCGGCACGTGGCCCGAACCGCCCATCAAGGTGTACAGCAGCAGAGCGGCGCCGGCGGCAATCAGTACGTCGCCCGGGCTGATCGCCTGTCCCAGACCGGGAAGCGCCACCGGTACGACGTCGCCGAGCCAGGGCAGCCGCGTCCCGGCGCCGGAGATCTCGTGCCGTGGATCGGTCACCACGGCGCCGCTCACCCCGGCCCGCGCCAACGCGTTCAGCGACACCGGCATGGCGCCGTTCAGCGCGACGACGACGGCGTTACTGAAGAATCCCAGCGCCAGCAGGCCGACGCCCCGGTGCCGCAGGTTCAACCGCAGGAAGATCGCGATGCAGACCGCCGACCCGATCAGTCCGACGGGGTACGCCGTACCGCCAAAGAGGGATCCGAGGAGCTGCCCAATGGCCGCTGCGGCCAGCCAGTGCACGCCGGTCAACGTGGTGCCGGCCAACCGGCCGAACCCTCCGCCGGTCGCGACCGCCGCCCCGGCAGCGAGCACCATGACGAGGAGGACCAGCAGCACGTGTGCGATTCTCCCCCAAGCACCGGCCCGAAACCGGGCAAGCTGACCCCGCAGCGTGTCGATTTAACCGCAAAACGTAACGGCGGCCCGGAACCTCCGGGCCGCCGTTACAACACCTCAGGACTTGGCGGTTGCCGCTCCGCCGTCGTCGATGATCTCCGGCAGGTCCTTCACGCCCGGGTCGCCGCGGTCCGCGACGAAGTCGGTCGGATGCGTGCTGTCCTTGCCGTCCGGCACCTTCAGGGCCCGGAACACGAACGTCAGCGCGATCACGACGACCAGGTTCAGCACGAACGCGGTCAGCGCGATGTAGGCCGGCGTAGTGGTGCCCGGGATGTTCGCGAGCGAACCACCGAAGTGCTTCTTGGTCGCCGGGTTCACCACGTTGTACGCCGAGATGGTGCCGAACAGCATCGCCACCGCCCAGCCGGCCAGCAGCGCGTACCGGTGGAACCAGCGGGTGTACAGACCGACCACGATCGCCGGGAACGTCTGCAGGATCCAGATCCCGCCGAGCAGCTGCAGGTTCAGCGCGACCGTCTTGTCCATCGCCAGTACGAACACCAGCGCGCCGACCTTCACCAGCAGCGAGGCGAGCTTGGAGACCTTCGCCTCCTGTGCCGGTGTCGCGGACGGCTTGATGAAGTCGCGGTAGATGTTGCGGGTGAACAGGTTGGCCGCCGCGATCGACATGATGGCCGCCGGCACCAGCGCGCCGACCGCGATCGCTGCGAACGCGATCCCCGCGAACCAGGACGGGAACTCCTGGTCGAACAGCCGCGGGATCGCCAGCTGCGGGTTCGCGAGCCCGTCCAGGCCCTTCACGTTGACGTTCGCCTTGATCGCCATGAAGCCCAGCAGGGCGAGCAACCCCAGCAGCAGCGAGTACGCCGGGAGCAGCGTCGCGTTCCGCCGTACGACGTTCCGCGTCTTGGTCGACAGCACTGCCGTGACCGAGTGCGGGTACATGAACAGCGCCATCGCGGATCCCAGCGCCAGCGTCCAGTACGACACGTAGCCGGCATCGCCCGGGATGAACGCCCCGATCGGCTTGCCGGTCGCCGGGTTCGGCTTGGCCAGCTTCTCCTGCGCCGCACCGAAGATCGAGTCCCAGCCGCCGAGTACGTGCGGCAGGTAGAAGATCGCGACCAGGATCACCAGGTAGATCAAGATGTCCTTGACGAACGCGATCATCGCCGGCGCGCGCAGCCCGGAGGAGTACGTGTACGCCGCCAGCACCGCGAACGCGATCAGCAGCGGCAGGTCCTTGGCGAGCGTGTTGTTGCCGCCCAGACCCATCGTCTCGAACACCGCCTGCATACCCACGAGCTGCAGCGCGATGTACGGCATCGTGGCCAGGATGCCCGTCACGGCCACCGCGAGTGACAGCGCCTTGCTGCCGTAGCGGCCGCCGACGAAGTCGGCCGGAGTCACGTACCCGTGCCGGTGCGAGACCGACCACAGCCGGGCCATGAAGATGAACACGATCGGGTAGGCAACGATCGTGTACGGCACCGCGAAGAAGCCGCTGATCGCACCGGTCGCGTACATGGCCGCGGGGACGGCGATGAACGTGTACGCCGTGTACAGGTCGCCGCCCAGCAGGAACCAGGTGATGAACGTGCCGAACCCGCGACCGCCCAGACCCCACTCGTCGAGGTTGTCCAGACGACCGGTGCTCCGCCAGCGGGACGCCATGAAGCCCATCGCCGTGACACCGGCGAAGATCACGATGACGATGATCAGCTGGACCCAGTCGACCGTGGTGTTCACTGGTCCCCCTCCTTCGCCGTACCGGCGTCCGGTGCGTCAGGGTCACCAAGTCCCTGAGCCGCCCGCCGCCTGCGCTCCTCGGCGCGGAGCAGCCGGTAACTGATGCTGACCAGGATCGCGGACAGGAAGACCCACATCAGCTGGTACCAGTAGAAGAACGGGAAACCCCACAGGTGCGGGTTCACCTTGGCGAACGTCGGCACCAGCAGCGGTACGACGATGGCCACCATCAGAAGGACACCGGAGATCCAGTACGCGGGTTTGACCGCGGACAATCGGGACACTGCAAACCTCCTCGGGACACAGGCGCAACGCAGCACGCTACCGTTCGGAAACAGCACGTACTAGACCAACAGGTTGGTGCATGGATAACGAAAAGGCATGGTTCGTACGGCGGGTCGTGCTGTCCGTGCTGTTCCTCGTCGTCGTTGCCGTGCCGCTCTATCCGGAGCTGTTCGGTCTGGACGAGGTGACACCGTTCGCACAGCTGGTCGCGTTCCGTCCGCAGGGCCTGGTCGCCATGCTGGCGCTGGCCCTGCTGATGCCGGTACGCCGGGGTTGGCGGATCGCCGCCGCGCTGATCGCCGTACTGGCGCTGATCGGTGCCGCTGCAACCGTGCCACGGCGGTTCTCCGACGCGCGTCCGGCGCCGGCCGGGGCGCGGGTGCTGACGATCATGGTCGCCAACGTGCTGGGTGGCGGCGCCCACGCCGCGGACGTCGCGCAGGTGATCCGGGACCGCAGACCGGACCTGGTTTCGTTGCCGGAGGCCCAGGTCGACGTCCGCGAGGAGATCCGGGCGCAGTTGCAGGACGAGCAGTACAAGGGATTCACGGCGCAGCCGAGCCGGGCGGTCGAGAGCGCCACGAGCGTGCTGGTGTCCTCGTCACTCGGCAACGTCGCGTTCGCCTCCGAGGCCGGCACGACCTTCGGCAACATCGTGGTGACGGGCGGGAACCTCGGCGCCGTCCGATTGGTTGCCTACCACGGCTTCCCGCCGCTGCCGGACTCGGTCACCACCTGGAAGACCGACCTCCAGGCGGTACGCCGGTGGTGCGCGCAGGATCAGCCGACGGTCGTCGCGGGCGACTTCAACGCGACCCTCGACCACGCGGACTTCCGGCAGGCGCTGGGCGGCTACTGCCGCAGCGTGGGCCCGACCGTGGGCGGCGGGCTGCACGGCACCTGGCCCGCGGATCAGCCCGCGGTCCTGCGGACGCAGATCGACCACGTGGTCGTGTCGCGGCAGTTCGAGCCCGGCCGGTTCACGACGTACCCGATCGCGGGGACCGACCATCGGGCCGTTGTCGCCACCGCTGCCGTGCTGCCCTAGGAGGAGCTCGTCGCCGGCCGGTAGATGTACGGCTGCGAGGACTGGACCGCTTCGGTCAGCATCAGCAGCAGGTCGGCACGCGCCTCGATCGGACGGCCGAAAAGGTCGTCGTCGCCCGGGATCGGAAAGCCCTTCACGCCGATCGCGAGCTGGCTGAGCAGGACATGCAGGACGCCGCGGGCGTTGAACACGTTCGGGGTCGGCCATTCCGGCAGGGTCTCGTGCATCAACGGCTGCTCGGCCGCGGTCGCGGCGATCGGTTTCAGCCAGCGCTCGAGCTCGTCGCTGGTCAGCATGTTCCGGTGCAGGATCGTCATCACCGCATGGGCGACGCGGTCGTGCTCCTCGTGCACCCAGCGGTACGGCGTGTCCTTGACGATCCGGTCCGCGAGGACGTCGAGCAGCGCCCGCAGGACACCGGCGTCGCAGTGCCGGGACCTGGCCAGCGCGCCGATCGCGTCGGCGCCGTGGGCAACGGCATGCGCCCAGCCGCAGTCCGCGACGTACCCGCGCAGGTCGCGCTCACGCAGCAGCCAGGTCGCGAGGCGGTCGCCCCAGCGCATCACCACCTCGTCGTGCACCAGGAACTCGGCGTTGTCGCGGTGGATCACCTCCGCCAGCGTCAGCGCCGTGAACGAGCGCCGGAAGACCGTGTCGGTGCCGTCCTCACCGAGGCCGTAGTTCAGCCCCGCGCAGAGCCCGTCCCCGAACCCCGGGAGCAGGTCGTCGTACACCCCGCGCTCCAGCCAGGTGGCGAGCGTCGGGTAGGCGAGGGCGTCGCGGACCTGCGGGTTGGTGCTCGCCAGGCCGCGCACGAGCTCCTCGGTGAGTTCGGTCAGCGTACGGTCGTGCGGCACCGCGTAGTCCGCGGCCATCACGTCCTGCCAGTACGTCGACTCCACCCGAGCATCCTTTCATCTGTGCCTCATCAATCAACACCTACCCACGCCCTCTTGTCGAGCGGACCACCCGAGGCGCTGGTATAAGCACCGGTAGCCTCCTCCTCCACCCCTTTCTTTCTTTCCTTCCCTTGACCGTCGGTAGCATCGGGGCGTGCCGTCTTTGAGCGATGTGGCGCGGAACCACACCACGCTGGACCAGGCCGACCTGGACCGCCTGCAACTGCTCGTCTCGGACTGGCAGATGCTGGCCGACCTGTCGTTCGCCGACCTGGTGCTCTGGTTGCCGGACACCGAAGGGCTGGGGTTCTGGGCCGGGGCGCAGATGCGGCCGACGACCGGGCCCACGGCGTACCTGGACGACATCGTCGGGAGCTTCATCCCGCGCGGCCGCCGGCATCTGCTCGACCAGGCGTACGACGGCGGCCGGATCTGCCGCGAGGGCGACCCGGAATGGCGCGACGACGTACCCGTCCGGGTGGAGACGATCCCGGTACGCCGGGGCTCCCGGGTGATCGCGGTGATCGCGCGCAACACCAACCTGCTCGGTGTCCGGACGCCGTCCCGCCTGGAGATCGCGTACCTGCAGAGCGCGACGGACCTGGCCCGGATGATCACCGACGGCATCTTCCCGTACGGCGGGGAACGGCTGCTGTCGACGACGCCAAGGGTCGGTGACGGCTGCATCCGGGTCGATCGGCACGGAATGGTGACGTTCGCGAGCCCGAACGCGTTGTCCGCCTACCGCCGGATGGGTCTCGTCACCGACCTGGTCGGCTCGCGGCTGAAGGACGTGACCGCGGACCTGCTGCAGTCCGGGCACAAGGTCGACGACGTACTCGCGTCGGTGGTCACCGGGCGCGCGGCCAAGGAGATCGAGATCGAGAACTCCGACGCCACGCTGTTCCTGCGCGCGATCCCGCTGCGGGCCGACGGGCAGCACGTGGGGGCGCTGATCCTGCTCCGGGACGTGACGGAGCTGCGCAGCCGGGAACGGGAGCTGGTCACCAAGGAGGCGACCATCCGGGAGATTCATCATCGCGTCAAGAACAACTTGCAGACGGTCGCCGCGTTACTGCGGATGCAGGCCCGAAGGATCACCGTCCCGGAAGGGCAGGCCGCGCTGGCCGAGGCGGTACGGCGGGTCGGGTCGATCGCGATCGTCCACGAGACGCTGTCGGAGTCGTTCGACGAGCACGTGGACTTCGACGACGTGGCCGACCGGGTCGCCGCGATGGTCGCGGACGTGTCGACAGTGGCGACCGTGGTGGAGACGCGGCGGAGCGGATCGTTCGGCGTACTCGACTCGGAGATCGCGACCCCGCTGGCGATGGTGCTGACCGAACTCATGCAGAACTCGGTGGAGCACGCGTTCGGCGCCCGCGACGGGGGAGCGGCGAGCGGGACGATCGAGCTCACCGCCGAACGCTCGGTCGGCCGGCTGCACGTCGACGTGATCGACGACGGCTCCGGCCTGCCGGCGAACTTCGACTCCGAACTGTCCGGCAATCTGGGTCTGTCCATCGTCCGCACCCTCGTCATCGGGGAACTGGACGGCACCCTGGTCTTCGGCAACCGCCACGACGGCCACCCCGGCGCCCAGGTGACCCTGGACATCCCGGTCAAGGACTGACCACCCCGCACGCATTTGCTGGGTGCACCAGGCAGATGGGGAGGGCGGTGGGTCTGGGGCGGGTGAAACACAAAGGCCCCGCGGGTTTCCGCGGGGCCTCGAAGGAGGACTTGCTCAGGCGGTGCGGATGCGCTGGCGAGCGTTGCGGCGCTTGAGAGCGCGACGTTCGTCCTCGCTCAGACCACCCCAGACACCGTGATCCTGGCCGGCTTCGAGAGCCCACGCCAGGCACTGCTCACGCACGTCGCAGCGTCGGCACACCTGCTTGGCCTCTTCGATCTGCATGATCGCCGGCCCGGTGTTACCGATGGGGAAGAACAGTTCCGGGTCCTCGTCGAGGCATACGGCCCGGTGGCGCCAATCCATGGCGGATCCCATCTCTCTCAGTAGTTGACGTATGCTGCCGGTTAGGTCTGTACCCGAACAGCGGTGCTGTACTCGTCGGTTCGTGTAGCACGGGGGTTTGGTGCCGCGTCTGTTGTGAACGCATTCACGAACGAGACCATGTTCCCAATCTTGGGGGATCGAAACAAGGGTTATGCAGTTGTCGATCCGATCACAACGCTTCCTTAACACTTCGAACTGGAGCGCGGCGGTTCTCTTCCTCCGGTTATCGGACGAAGCAGCCCTTCCGCAAGCACCCGTTCACTGCAAGTAACCGCTGCAACCTTCTTTTGGTTACGCACAACCTCAAATCCCTGTAGGGCTGCGGTTGGCGAACCTCTCGGGGACCGTGTACCGAACCGGGCACTAAGCTGGCGAAGTGCCGACCGACTCCCCAGTTGCCGCCGTCCCGAGACCGCTCAAAGTAGCCGCGGCAGTGGTCGCTGTGGAAGGGCTTGTGCTCATCGTTCTCGGAATTGCCGAAGCTTTGACGATTCACAGCTCCCGACTGGTGCTCGGCCTGACCACGACCGGCTTCTTCATCCTGTACGGCGCCGGGCTCGGTTTCGTCGCCGTACGGGGTCTGTGGAAGGCCAGGCGCTGGAGTCGCGGGCCGACGGTGTTCACGCAGCTGATCCAGCTCCTGATCGCGTACAGCGTCTGGAACGGCGGCGCCCGGACGATCGCCGTCGTCCTCGCGGTGCTCGCCGTCGTGATCCTGGTCTGCGTGTTCCAGAAGGCCTCCACCGACGCCCTGATCGGTGGCGGCCCCAACGACCACCCGGTCCTGTAGGCCGCCCTACTCCTTGAGCAGGCCGGCCCGGAGCTCGGTCAGCGTCCGGGCGAGCAGGCGGGAGACGTGCATCTGCGAGATCCCGATCTCCTCGGCGATCTGGGACTGCGTCATGCCGCGGAAGAACCGCAGCGTCAGGATCCGCTTCTCCCGGGTGTCGAGCTGTGCCAGCAGCGGTTTCAGCGACTCCCGGTACTCCACACTCTCCAGCGCCTCGTCCTCGCCTCCGAGGCCGTCCAGGACCGTGGTCGCATCCGTCTCGTTCTGATCGGGAGCGTCCAGGGACAAGGTGTTGTAAGCGTTCGCGGACTCCAGACCCTCGATCACCAGGTCCGGTGAGAGTCCGAGGCGCTCGGACAGTTCGGCCACCGTCGGCGCGCGGCCGAGCTCCTGCGTCAGCTCCGCGGTCGCCGCGGTCAGCGACAACCGCAGCTCCTGCAGCCGCCGCGGCACCCGGATCGCCCAGCCCTTGTCCCGGAAGTACCGCTTGATCTCGCCGAGGATCGTCGGGGTCGCGTACGTCGAGAACTCCACGCCACGATCCGAGTCGAACCGGTCGATCGCCTTGATCAACCCGATCGTGGCGACCTGCACGAGGTCGTCGTACGGCTCGCCCCGGTTGCGGAACCGGCGCGCCAGGTGCTCCACCAGCGGCATGTGCAGCGCGACCAGGCCCTCGCGTGCTGCGGCGTACCCCGGATCTGTCGGACCGGCCGCCATCTGCCGGAAGAACGCGGCCGTCCGGGTCCGCAGATCCGGGGACTCCTGAGTTTCCAGGCCGCTTTCGTCACTCACGCCTTCTCCGTGGCGGTCGCGGTGGCCGTCACAGTGATCGTCAGCCGGCCGTCGACGGTCTCGGCGGCGGCCGACTCCACCAGCGCGGTCAGCACCGTCCAGCCGAACGAGGTGGTGTCGGGCTGCCAGCCGTTGGGTACGACGGCACTCGTCCGCACCGTCAACTGCGGCGGAGCGATCTCGAAGACGCACTCCAGCACGCCGTCGGCCGACTGCGGCAGCAACAGCGCGCACGCCTCGTCGACCGCGATCCGCAGGTCGTCGATCGCGTCCAGCGTGAAGTCGTTGCGAGCAGCCAGGTTGCCGACCACAGACCGCGGTACGGCGATGTACGCGCCGTCCGCCGGAATGCTCAGACGGACCTCCGCGGGTCGTCCCATGCTGCTCACGCTGCCTCCCTCGAGTCAGGCGGGCGATCGACCCACCACGCCGTACATCTTCCCCGCTGTGGCGCTCTGATGCACGGCGAGCGGGCCGGACCTGTGGACAAAGGGCCTCAGGGGTGTTCGTGCTCCGAGCGGAGGCGGGAGAGGAACGCCTGGGTGCGGGAGTGTTGCGGGTTGCTGATCACGTCCTTCGGCGGGCCTGCCTCGACCACGACGCCGCCGTCCATGAACACGACCGTGTCCGCGACCTCGCGCGCGAACGACATCTCGTGGGTCACCACGATCATCGTCATCCCGTCCAGGGCGAGCTCGCGCATCACCGCGAGCACCTCACCGACCAGCTCGGGGTCGAGCGCCGAGGTCGGCTCGTCGAACAGCATCAGCTTCGGCTGCATCGCCAGCGCCCGCGCGATCGCGATCCGTTGCTGCTGACCGCCGGACAACTGTGCCGGGTAGGCGTTGCAGCGATCCGCGAGTCCCACCCGGTCGAGCAGTTTCATCGCCCGCTCCCGGGCGCTCTTCCGCGACTCGCCCCGGACCTGCGTAGGCGCCTCGATGATGTTCTGCAGCGCGGTCATGTGCGGGAACAGGTTGAACCGCTGGAACACCATCCCGATCTCACGCCGCTGCGCCGCGATCTCCTTGTTCTTCAGCCGGTACAGCTTCCCGTCGCGATCGGCGTACCCCATCAGCTCGCCGTCGACCCAGATCCGGCCGCCGTCGATCGTCTCGAGTTGGTTGACGCACCGCAGGAAGGTCGTCTTGCCGGAGCCGGACGGACCGAGCAGGCAGACCACCTGGCCGCGGTCCACGTCCAGGTCGATGCCCTTCAGCACCTCGTTGTGGTGGAAGGACTTGGTCACGTTCACCGCGTGGACCAGCGGTTCGGTCACCGCCTGGGCGGGCTCGGCGGCTGCTGCTGCGGTCATCACGCACCTCCCGCGCCGGCCGGACGAGCGGCTCGCGGCGCCTGTGTTCCGAAGCCCCGGCCGAAATGCCGCTCGAGGAAGTACTGCCCGACCATCAGGACACTCGTCGCGGCCAGGTAGTACAGGGTCGCCGCGACCGCGATCGGGAACGTCTTGTAGTACGTGCTGCCGATCGACTGCAACTGGTAGAACAGCTCGCCGAGGACCGGTACCGCGAGCAGCAGCGAGGTGTCCTTCAGCATCGCGATCGTCTCGTTGCCGGTCGGCGGGACGATCACCCGCATCGCCTGCGGCAGGACGACCCGGCGCATCACCTTGCCGCTGCTCATCCCGAGCGCCTGCGCGGCCTCGGCCTGGCCCTTGTCGACACTGAGGATGCCGGCCCGGGCGATCTCGGCCATGTACGCCGCCTCGGACAGGCCGAGCCCGATCACACCGGCGACCAGCCCGGTGAAGATCTGGTTCGCGTCGAGGGTGTAGAACCGCCAGTCGCCGGACAGCCCCAGCCAGTCGATGATCTTCCAGTCGAACGGCACCCCCAACGAGATGCCCTGCTGGAACAGGATGCCCAGCGTGCCCATCGTGAACAGCAGGATGTAGCGCGGGATGCTGCGGAAGAACCAGGTGAACAACCAGGCGACGCCGGCCAGGATCGGGTTGTCGGACAGCCGCATCACCGCCAGGATCACGCCGCCGGCGACACCGACCACCATCGACAGCACGGTGACCAGCAAGGTGCCCTTGAGGAAGCCGTTGATCACCGGCTTCTGGTTCATCGCCTGGAAGACGAAGTGCCAGTCGAACGCCTTGTTGGTCACCAGCAGGTGCACCAGCATCGCGGCCAGTACGGCGATGATCGCGATCGCGACCCACCGGCCCGGATGCCGGACCGGCACGGCCTTGATCAGGCCCGGCCGATCGGCGTCCGATGCGGCCGGGCGGGTTGCGGTATCGGTAGTCATGTCAGCTCACGGATTGACGGCGAAGTTGTTGATCGCACCCGAGTCGTTGTTCCACTTGGCCAGCGTGGACTTGTACGTGCCTTCGCTGTCCAGCGACTTCAGCGCCTCGACGATCGCCTGCGCGAACGCGGTCTGCGCCTTCGGGACCACATAGCCGTACGGCGCGGCGTCGTAGATCTCACCGAGCTGCTCGAGCTGGCCGCTGGTCTGCTTGATCGCGTACAGCACGACCGGGGAGTCGGCCAGCATCGCGTCGGCCTTGCCGCCGGCCAGGTCCGCGGTCGCCTGGTCCTGCTTCTCCCGGACCACGAGCTTGATCTCCGGCTTACCGGCCGCCTTGCACTTGGCCTGCCGCTTCGGAATGTCGTCCTCGAGCTGCGTCGTACCCTTCTGCACCGCGATGGTCTTACCGCACGCGTCGTCGGGGTTGATGCCCTTCGGGTTGCCCTTGGCGGTGGCCCACAGTGTGCCGGCGTTGAAGTAGCTGACCATGTTGACCTGCGCCTTGCGCTTGTCGTTGATCGTGAACGACGAGATGCCCATGTCGTACTTGCCGCCCTGGACGCCGGTGATGATGGTGTCGAAGCCGGCCGGCTGCCAGTCGACGGTTACACCGAACTTCTGGGCCACCGCGTTGAACAGGTCGACGTCCATGCCGACGACGGTCTTGCCGCCCTGCAGGAACTCGTTCGGCGGGTAGCTGGCGTCTACTCCGACGACGATCTTGCCGGCGGACTTGATCTTCGGCGGCAAGGATCCGCTCAGGTCCGGTCCGCCGCTCGAGGGTGCACTCGAGGGAGCGCTGGAGGGGGCGCTCGAGGGTGAGGTGGACGAGCCGCCTCCGAGAGAGTTCGAACCGCAGCCGGCGGCCGCCAGCACCAGAACGCCGGACAGCGCCAGCGTCCTCCGCACGACAGACATCTGATCCTCCAAGACCGGGCACCGGTCGGCCCGGTGCCATGTGTCCGCATCTTGACACAGCGACCGGCGGACAGCGCACGGACCAACCCCGAACAGAGACCGATTCGTAGCTTGCCCGCCGTGCCGCTACGTACCCGGCGATCGCCCCGCCACACAGCGTGACGACCCCCGGCAACTTTGAGAAGCCACCGACCAAAATCGCGGCACGAAACTGGTTGGTGGCTTCTCAAAGTTGCTTTCGAGGGGATGGGCGTCGCGGGGGTGGGGGTTTACGGGGTGGGCTCGACGTGGGTCGGGTCGAGGACGCGGCGGAGGAAGGTGCGGGTGCGCTCCTCCTTGGGGTTGCCGATCACGTCGGCGGGCGGTCCCTGCTCGACGATCACGCCCGCGTCCATGAACACCACCCGGTCCGCGACCTCGCGCGCGAACGCCATCTCGTGGGTGACGACGAGCATCGTCATACCGTCGAGCGCGAGTTTGCGCATCACCGTGAGCACGTCGCCGACCAGCTCCGGGTCGAGCGCGGACGTCGGCTCGTCGAACAGCATCAGCGCCGGGTCCATCGACAGTGCGCGGGCGATCGCCACCCGCTGCTGCTGGCCGCCGGACAGCTGCATGGGATAGGCCTTCACCTTCTCGTTCAGGCCGACGCGATCGAGGTTGGCCCGGGCGATCTGCTCCGCCTCGGCCTTACCGCGTTTCAGGACGGTCGTCTGCGCCACCATGCAGTTGGCCAGTACGGAGAGATGCGGGAACAGGTTGAACTGCTGGAACACCATCCCGATCTGCTGCCGAGCGGCGTCGAGGTGGCAGTCCCGGTCGGTGATGTCCTCGCCGCGGACGAAGACCTTGCCTTCCTCCGGCACTTCGAGCAGGTTGACGCACCGCAGCAGGGTCGACTTGCCCGAGCCGGACGGCCCGATCACACAGACCACCTCACCCTGCTCGACGGTGAAGTCGATACCGCGCAGGACGTGGTTGCTGCCGAACGACTTGTGCAGGTTCTTGATCTCGACCAGTGCCATCAGTGTGCCCTCGCAGCCTTGGCCTCCAGCCAGCGGACCAGCAGGCCGAGCGGCAGGGTGATGATCAGGTAGCAGAAGCCGGCGGTGACGAGCGGGGTCAGGTTCGACTCGGTGTTGGCCAGGTCCCGGCCGAAACCGGTCAGCTCGTACGCCGCCGCGGAGGTGCCGATGATGAAGACCAGCGACGAGTCCTTCACCAGCAGGATCAGGTCGTTGGCCAGTGGCGGCAGCACGATCCGGAACGCCTGTGGCAGCACGATCTTGCGGGTCGCGACCCCGGCGGGCATGCCTAGCGACCGCGCGGCCTCGATCTGCCCCTTCGGAACCGCCTGGATGCCGGCGCGGATCACTTCGGCCATATAGGCGGCGGCGACGATGCCGAGGGCCAGCCACACTGTGCCGTAGGGGTCGAGCGGGATCACCAGGTCGGCGAACGCCAGGGGCAGCAGGCTGAACGCCACGAACACGACGATCGCCGGCAGTCCCCGGAAGAACTCGATGTAGGCCGTCGCAAGCCACCGGTACGGCGCGACCCGGCTGAGCCGCATCAACGCGAGCAGGGTGCCGCCGAGCAGGCCGATGACGAAGGCCCCGGCCGTGTACTCGATGGTCTTCAGGAACGCTCCGGGCAGGCCTGTGGTGAACGCGGACTTCACGAACTCCGGTTTGAAGAAGACGCTGGCGATCTGGCCCCAGTTCGCCGTGAAGGCCGCCACCACGACGATGACGACCAGGACGGCGTACTGGATGCCGCGGGACCGCTGGGCCCGTTGCCGCGGGCTGAGACCGCGGCGCTTCTCTACTACCGCGTCGGTGACGGTCACTTCTTCGGCTCCACCCCGAACCACTTCTTGAAGATCTGGTTGTAGGTGCCGTCGGACTTGGCCTTGGCCAGCAGTTCGTTGAACTTGGTCAGCAGTTTGGTGCCGCTGGGGTCGTCCTTCTTGGCCGCGAAGCCGTACTGCTCGCCGGTGTTGAACTCGGCCGTCACCTCGGTGTCCGGGTTCCCCTGGACGAAGTTGTACAGCGCGCCGTTGTCGTTGATGGCGGCGTCGACGCGGCCCGACTTGACGTTGTTGGTCTGCAGGGCGAGATCGTTGAACACCACGACCTCGAAGCCGATCTTCTTCGACGCCGCGGTGGCGTAGTCCTTGCCCGTGGTGTCGGCCTGGACGCCGACCTTCTTGCCCTTCAGGTCCTCGAGCGACTTGTACGGCGCACCCTTCTTCACCAGCAGCACCTGGGTCGCGTCCATGTACGGGTCGCTGATCCCGATCGCGGCCTTGCGCGACGCGTTGATCGTCATCGCGCCCATGCCCATGTCGCACTTCTTGGCCTGGTAGGCGGCGCCGGACGTGACCTGGGCCCACTCGATGCTGATCACTTCCTGCTCCACGCCGAGGTCCTTGGCGAGCAGGTCGAGCAGGTCGACGTCGAAGCCGACCACCTTGGTGCCCTCCTTGTACTCGAAGGGCTTGTACGACAGGTGCGTGCAGACCGTCAGCTTGCCGGGCTTCACCAGAGTGATGCCGGCCGCTTTCGCTTTGTCCTCGCCTCCTCCACCGCTGTCCGAGCCGTTGCCGCAGGCAGAGATCGCGAGCGCGAACACCGCCACCGAGGCGGCGACGGTGAGGCGACTGTTGCGGAGGGTGGAGACGATATTCATCGCTGGTACTCCTCGACACTGGTTGTGGAACGCCGGCCCCGGACAGCACTCGGGCCGGATTCCTCGCATCCTGACACAGCAAGCAGGTACGTGGCGGCTGTCGACTCCCGACGAGACTGGATCGTCACCGTCGCAGGCTCCTGTGGTGGCCCTCACAGAGCAGACCAGTGGGCCTGTGGTTTACTCGTAGGCACGGGTGACCCCCGAGTGGCAACGGCGGTGCTCGACGCACCCGAACGGACCGCCTTGTGCCCCCACTCCGCTGTCAACGCCTGCCCATCCTCGCGGTGGGCTGCTTTGTTTTCCCGATGAAGGGTCATTCATGGTTGCCGAACTGCTCCCGTCCGAGACCGGCTCCGACCGCGCCGCATCCGATCCGTTCGCCGGCGACCCGGTGTTCGAGCTGCACGTGGGCGGCAAGATCGAGGTGACGTCCTCGGTCAAGGTCACCAACGCCGACGAGCTCTCCCAGGCGTACACCCCCGGTGTCGCCCGGGTCTGCACCGCGATCGCCGAGGACCTGTCGCTGGTTCGGCGCTACACCTGGAAGTCGAACGTGGTCGCGGTCGTCACCGACGGCACCGCGGTGCTGGGCCTCGGCGACATCGGTCCGGCCGCGTCGCTGCCGGTGATGGAGGGCAAGGCGCTGCTGTTCAAGGAGTTCGGCGGCGTCGACTCGGTGCCGATCGCGCTGGACTGCACCGACGTGGACGAGTTCGTCGACACGGTCGCGCGGATGGCGCCGTCGTTCGGCGGGATCAACCTCGAGGACATCTCCGCGCCGCGGTGCTTCGAGATCGAGCGCCGGCTGAAGGAGCGGCTGGACATCCCGGTCTTCCACGACGACCAGCACGGTACGGCGGTCGTCGTACTCGCCGCGCTCCGCAACGCGTTGCGAGTCACCGGGAAGTCGATCTCCGAGATCCGCGTGGTGATCTCCGGTGCCGGTGCCGCCGGGGTCGCGTGTGCCCGGATCCTTTTGCAGGCAGGGGTCGGGGACCTCGCGGTGGTCGACAGCAAGGGCGTGCTGCACGAGGACCGTGCCGACCTGAACCCGGTGAAGCTGTCGCTCGCCCGGGACACCAACACCGGCGGGATCTCCGGCCGGCTGGTCGACGCGCTCGCGGGCGCGGACCTGTTCCTCGGCGTCTCCGGCGGGACCGTCCCGGAGGAGGCCGTCGCGCAGATGGCCGAGAACGCGATGATCTTCGCGCTGGCCAACCCGAACCCCGAGGTCCACCCGGACATCGCGCACCGGCATGCCGCCGTGGTCGCGACCGGCCGCTCCGACTTCCCGAACCAGATCAACAACGTCCTGGCCTTCCCCGGCATCTTCCGCGGAGCCTTCGACGCCAACGCCTCCCGCATCACCGAAGGCATGAAACTCGCCGCCGCCGACGCCCTCGCGAGCCTCATCTCCGAGTCGGACCTCCGCCCCGACTACATCATCCCGTCCCCCTTCGACGAGCGCGTCGCGCCTGCCGTAGCCGCCGCAGTAGCCGCAGCCGCCCAAGCAGACGGCGTAGCCCGCGACTGACCGAGCCTCCCCAAACCAGTTCGGGGAGGATCGCCCGCCCGATCCGGGCAGACATCCTCCCCGAACTGGTTTGGGGAGGCTGCCTGCCTGATGCGGGTGGGGTGGCTTCCCCGAACTGGTTTGGGGAGCGTCGCCCGCCCGATCCGGGCAGACATCCTCCCCGAACTGGTTTGGGGCGTCGTGTCCGCCGGAGTGGGATGGCAGCTTTGCCACAGCGGTGGGTGGGGGTGAGGTCGGTTACTGATTGGGGGCTGACCAGCGCCTAGGGTGGTTCGCATGCTTGCTGCTTATGCCGCCAAGTTCGATGCCGACAACCCGATCGCCGCGCTGGAGGTGGGGGAGCGGCCCGAACCGACGGTGCCCGAGGGCTGGGTGACGATCGACGTACGGGCGACTGCGCTCAACCATCACGATCTGTGGTCGTTGAAGGGGGTCGGGCTGGCCGAGCAGAGTCTGCCGATGATCCTCGGTTGTGACGCGGCGGGCGTGGACCCGGACGGGAACGAGGTCGTCGTCCACGCGGTGGTCTCGGACCCGGCGTGGAAGGGCGACGAGACGCTCGACCCGAAGCGGTCGCTGCTGAGCGAGCGGTACCAGGGCACGCTGGCGCAGAAGGTCGCCGTACCGGCGCGGAACGTCGTACCGAAGCCCGCCGGGATGAGTTTCGAGCAGGCTGCGTGTCTGCCGACGGCGTGGTTGACGGCGTACCGGATGTTGTTCACGCAGTCGGGGCTGAAGCCGGGTGACACGGTCCTCGTGCAGGGCGCGGGTGGCGGTGTGGCGACGGCGCTGATCACGCTGGCGCGGGCCGCCGGGATCCGCGTGTGGGCGACCAGCCGGGACGAGGGCAAGCGGGCCAAGGCGGTCGAGATCGGCGCGCACGACGCGTTCGAGTCCGGCGCGCGGCTGCCGGAGCGGGTCGACGCGGTGATGGAGACGGTCGGGCAGGCGACGTGGTCGCACTCGCTCAAGTCGCTGAAGCAGGGCGGCACCCTGGTGATCTCCGGCGCGACCAGCGGCCAGGCGCCGAAGTCCGCCGAGCTGAACCGGATCTTCTTCCTGCAACTCCGCGTGCAGGGCTCGACGATGGGCACCCGGACCGAGCTCGCCGAGCTGGTGCAGTTCATGGCGAACGCCGGCATCTCGCCGCACATCGACACGGTCCTGCCGCTCGCCGAGGCCCGCACCGGCTTCGAGAAGATGAATGCGGGCGACGTCTTCGGCAAGATCGTTTTTACTGTTTAGGTCCTTTCTGGTAGTCCAGCGCCTACTGCGGGGCGCTCGGCACGGCACCTCGCCGCACGGGTGCAAAGGCCACGATGCTCCGCATCGAGACCTTCGCCCCCGCACGCCGATGCACCGCACCGAGCACCTCCTCGCGACGGCGCTGGACTACCAGAAAGGACCTGAATGCAGCCCGAGATCAGGCCGGCCACGGTCGAGGACGCCGAGGCCGGCGCGTGGTGTCACCTGTTGTGCTGGCGGGAGGCGTACGCCGATCTGGTCCCGGCCGATCTCCTGCTCGAGCGGACGTCCGACATCGACCGCCGTACCGAGCGCTGGGTGACCCGGCTGGGCGCTGGCGACACGCGCTGGATCGCGCTGAACCCGGATCCAGCTGCTTTGTCGCAGGACCGGGTGGTCGGCTTCGTCGGCACCGGGCCCGGGCGCGACGAGGACGCGCCGGTCCCGTTCGAGCTGGAGGCGATCTACACCCGGCAGGGGTACTGGAAGACCGGTCTCGGCGGCCGGCTGTTCGACGTTGCCGTGGGCAAGCAGCCGGCGTTCCTGTGGGTCTTCGAGGGCAACGAGCGGGCGCTGCGGTTCTACCGCCGGAACGGGTTCGAGCCGGACGGCGTCCGCAAGCACGACCCGTACTTCGACCTGTGGGAGCTCCGGCTGGTCCGGAGATAGTGCCAGCGGCACACTTGTGACACCGAACCGGTGTGACGTTTCACGGCTGAAACATTCGCGTCGCACCGGGGCAACGCGACGGGGTCACTCTGTTCCTACGATCCGCCCGATCGACGAGGAGCGATGAAGCCCATGAGGCCCACTTTGACGGTGATTGTTGACCCGGCCGACAACTGGATGACGAAGGCCGCGTGTGTCGGTCAGGCGCCGTCGTACGACGAGACGGCCAGCGCGTGGGAGCAGCGCAAGGCCCAGGCCATCTGCCTGACGTCGTGCCCGGTGATCGAGGAATGCCGGGAGTGGGCGCGCCGGACCAAGTTCACCGGCACCGCCGCGGGCGAGAAGTTCCTCGCCGGCCGCCGCCGCGGTCGCCCCGGCCCGCAGGAACGCCGTACCTGCCCCATCATCGAAGAGCAGCAGGCCAGCTAGACCTTGATGAGCTCGTCGGCGCGTTCCGCGTCGACGGGCTCTGCGGAGGTACGCCGGAACGGGGCCAGGAGCGTCGGCAACAGCTGCTTGCGGTTGTGGATCGCCGCGCCGACAGCGAGTGCCAGGTAGATCCCGCTGATCACGTAGCGCCCGGTCTGACCCGGTACGGCGAACTGGATCGCGAACAGGCCCAGCAACGTCCACGCGGCCCACCGCGGGAAGCGCAGGTTCAAGAGGATCGCGAGGCCGAGCAGCGTCTGAGTGGCGGTGAGCAGGAACTCCTCGATCTGCCGGCCGTCCAGGTGCAGCGCGGCACCGCCGCCACCGATCCCGTAGGCGATCGGCAGGCTCCCGATCAGCAGCGTCCACTGGTTCACCTTGGCCGAGATCAGCAGCCCCAATGCCGCGGCGCCCTTGCCTCGCCACGCGAACAGCAGCGCCACGATGAACTCCGGTGCCTCGGACGCCAGCGGAGCCAGCCACTGGACCAGCAGGAACTGGTCGATCCCCAGCGTGCGACCGCCCTGGACGAGTGAGTCCGCGAACGGCTCCGCGGCCGCCAGGATCACCCCTGCCGAGACCAGGAACATCGCGGTCACGGTGATCCGGCGCCGGAGCTTCGGCAGTGCGCCGATCGTCGCCGCCGGCCCGATCAGGTCGGGCTCGTCGTCATGCTCCGACGTCGCCGCCCGGTACAGGTAGTAGGCGAAGAACGCGAGCAGCAGGATCCCCAGCAGCAGGTGGATCTGGCCGGTCACCGGGATCACGAACGCGACCACGCCGGCCACAGCGAGGAAGCCCAGCTCACGCCGGTACCCGGTCTCCAGTACGAGCGCCTTGACCGAGCGCCCGCTCCGCCGCGAAGCGACGTACAGGCTGATCAGGACGACGCTGGACCAGCCGAGGCCGAGCAGCAGCCGGTTCGATCCGGTCATGTTGGCGGCGGCGTACTGCACGTACTCCGGGTGCGAGCCGGCTGTGTGTGCGAAGTAGAGGTCCACGGCGTACTCCGGCAGGACGGCGATGACCGCGAGGAGCGCGATCGCCAGACCGCCCGAGATGTCCATCTCCGCCGCTTCCGCCGCCCAGGCCAGCACGAACGATGCCGCGACCACGGCGAGGCCGAAGATCAGGATCGACGCGAGCGCCGGCGGATGGGTGCCGGTGACCCGCAGGGCGACCGCGGGGATCGCCACCAGGAGCAGCAGCAGAACAGGGCGGAGAGCTCTCAACACGCACTCCAGCCTGCCACCGTTTCGATACTTTCGCAATTGCGAAAGTATGAGACCGTCCTCACCACGGCACGCCGGGCTGCCCGGAGACCGCCTGAGCGGTCACAATGACTGCGCGATGACCAACCCAGAACCGACGAAGGCGCAGCTCGATTCCGCCGCGGGCACCTTCGCCATGCTCTCCGCTCCGGTCCGGCTGCACCTGGTGTCGCTGGCCGCCCAGGGGGAGTACGACGTCGGCACCTTGGCGGAGCGGGTCGGCGTGAGTATCGCCACCGCCAGCCAGCACCTCGGCAAGCTCCGCCTGGCCGGCATCATCACCGCCCGCCGCGAGGGCCGCCGCCACATCTACACCGTCGACGACCCCCACGTCCTGAACCTGGTAGACCAAATCTTCGAACACATCGCCCCCGACGGCACCCTGGCTCCCGACCCACCCCGCCGTACGAGACCGCCGCACACCCCCTAGAGGACGTGCCGTAGGTATCGGTCGGGGGCCTGTAGGTACGCCTTCCAGTTTTGGACGAGTTGTAGGTCTTCCCAGGGGGTGCGGCGGATGCCCCAGTCACCCACCTCGAGGATGGTTGCGCCGGGGAGGGCGGCGATGACGGGGGAGTGGGTGGCGCAGAGGACCTGGGAGCCGGACTCGGCCAGGCGGTTGAGTACGCCGACCACCGCGAGGCTGCTGGAGAACGAGAGGGCGGACTCGGGCTCGTCGAGGCAGTAGAAGCCCTGACGGGTGAAGCGGTCGCTGATCAGGGTCAGGAAGCTCTCGCCGTGGCTCAGCTCGTGAAAGACCGGGTCCTGGCGGACATGGCTCGGGTTCTGCTCCAGGTACGTGTAGAAGCCGTGCATGGTCTCGGCGCGGAGGAAGAACCCGGCGCGCTTGGCACCGACGCCGCGGGTCAGTTGCAGGTCGTCGGCGAGTGACGACTCAGTCGCCCGGGTGGTCAGCCGGGCGCCGGTGGAGCCGCCCTCGGGGGACAGGCCGAAGGCGACCGCGATCGCTTCGACCAACGTGGACTTACCGGCGCCGTTCTCGCCGACCAGGAACGTGACGCCGGGCTCGAGGTCCAGGCCGTCGGTCAGCAGTTGGCGGACGGCCGGGATCGTATGCGGCCAGCGTCCAGACGCGCGAATGCCCTCCGCCGCGGCAACCCGTCGGACGGGCTGGGAGGCGAAGGGCATTCACTCAGGCTAGAGGGCCAGAGGGCTAGAGGATCAGTCGTCCTCGTCGTCCAAGCGGGCCAGCCAGGTGGCGAACCGCTCGATCGGCGTCTCGAACTCCGGGTTCAGGTCGACGAACTCGCGCAGCCGCTCGGCCACGAAAGCGAGCGTGACATCCTCCTCGCCACGCCGCTTCTCGAGCTCCTCGATCCCGCGGTCGGTGAAGTACACGTCAGCTGAACGCCTGCTTCAGCAGGGTCGCCTGCTCGGTGCCGTGCACACCGTGCGAGCCGACCGCCGGGGCGGACATGGCCGGCCGGGACACCCGGTAGAACGGCTTGCCGCCCAGGTGCTCGGTCAGGTTCAGCGCCATGAACGGCCACGGGCCCTGGTTCGCCGGCTCGTCCTGCACCCAGCGGATCTCGGTCGCGTTGCCGTACTTCGCCAGCTCGGCGACGATCTCGTCGGCGGGCAGCGGGTAGAGCTGCTCGACCCGGACGATCGCGGTGCTGATCTTGTCCGGCTCGACCTTCTTCCGCTCGGCGAGCAGGTCGTACACGATCCGGCCCGACGCCAGGATCACCCGCTCGACTCCCGCCGCGTTCGCCTCCGCCTCGGCGTCGCCGAGCACCGGACGGAAGGTGCCGTGGGTCAGCTCCTCCGGCTGCGACACCGCCTCCTTGCGCCGCAGCAGCTGCTTCGGCGTGAAGACGATCATCGGGACGTGCTCCTCGCCGAGCGTGTGCCGGCGGAGCAGGTGGAAGTACGACGCCGGGGTCGACGGCTGCGCCACGGTCATCGCGTTCTCGGCGCAGAGCTGGAGGAACCGCTCGATCCGGGCCGAGGTGTGGTCCGGGCCCTGGCCCTCGTAGCCGTGCGGCAGCAACAGTACGACGCCGGACTTCTGGCCCCACTTCGCCTCACCGGACGAGATGTACTCGTCGATGACCGACTGGGCGCCGTTCACGAAGTCGCCGAACTGCGCCTCCCACAGCACCAGCGCCTCCGGCCGCGCCACGGAGTACCCGTACTCGAAGCCGAGCGCGGCGTACTCGCTGAGCAGCGAGTCGTAGACGTAGAAGTTCGCCTGGTTGCCCTCGTCCAGGTGCTGCAGCGGGACGTGGTCCTGCCCGTTGACCCGGTCGATGACGGCGGCGAACCGTTGCACGAACGTGCCGCGGCGGCTGTCCTGGCCGGCGAGCCGGACCGGGCGCCCGTCGAGCAGCAGCGAGCCGAAGGCGGTGATCTCCGCGCTGGCCCAGTCGAGCGGACCTTCGGTGATCGCGTGCGCCCGGCGCTGCAGCTGCGGCTGCACCTTCGGGTGCACGGTGAAGCCGTCGGGCAGCGTGGTGTACGCGTCGGCGATCTTCTTCAGCACCTCCCGGCTGATCGCGGTCGCGTCCGGGCCGTCCGGCTTGTTCGGGTACTCCGGCGCGGTCACGTACGGCGCCGGTGTTTCCGGCTCGTTCTTCGCGTCGCGGACCTCGGCGAACACCCGCTCCAGCCGCTGCTGGAAGTCCTGCATCGCCTGCTCGGCCTCTTCGATCGTGATGTCGCCACGACCGATCAGGGCCTCGGTGTACAGCTTGCGGACCGAGCGCTTCTGCTCGATCAGGTCGTACATCAGCGGCTGGGTGAAGCTCGGGTCGTCGCCCTCGTTGTGACCGCGACGGCGGTAGCAGACCAGGTCGATGACGACGTCCTTGTTGAACGCCTGCCGGTACTCGAAGGCCAGGTCCGCGACCCGGATGCAGGCCTCGGGGTCGTCGCCGTTCACGTGGAAGATCGGCGCCTGCACCATCCGGGCGACGTCGGTGGAGTACATCGACGAGCGCGACGAGGCCGGCGAGGTGGTGAAGCCGACCTGGTTGTTCACGATCACGTGGATCGTGCCGCCGGTCCGGTAGCCGCGCAGCTGGGACAGGTTCAGCGTCTCCGCCACCACGCCCTGGCCGGCGAAGGCCGCGTCACCGTGCACCAGCACCGGCAGCACCGGGAACGCGGCGCCGCGGTCCAGGATGTCCTGCTTGGCCCGGACGATGCCCTCGAGCACCGGGTCGACGGTCTCCAGGTGCGACGGGTTCGCCGCCACCGACACCTTGATCTTGTCGCCGAACTCGGAGACGAACTCGCCCTCGGCGCCCAGGTGGTACTTGACGTCACCGGAGCCCTGCACGGTCCGCGGGTCGATGTTGCCCTCGAACTCGCGGAAGATCTGCCCGTACGACTTGCCGACGATGTTCGCCAGCACGTTCAGCCGGCCGCGGTGCGCCATCCCGATCGCGACCTCGTCCAGGCCCGCGCCGGCTGCTTCCTCGCAGAGCTCGTCGAGCAGCGGGATGGTGGTCTCCGCGCCCTCGAGCGAGAAGCGGCGCTGACCGACGTACTTGGTCTGCAGGAAGGTCTCGAACGCCTCGGCCTCGTTCAGCTTGGCCAGGATCCGCAGCTGCTCCTCGCGCGGCGGCTTGGTGTGCGGGCGCTCGACCCGCTCCTGGATCCACTTGCGCTGCTCGGGGTCCTGGATGTGCATGTACTCGATACCGGTGGTCCGGCAGTACGAGTCGCGCAGGATGCCGAGGATCTCGCGGAGCTTCATGAACCGCCGGTCGTTGCCGCCGAACGAGCCGGTGGCGAACTCGCGGTCCAGGTCCCACAGCGTCAGGCCGTGGGTGGCGACGTCGAGGTCGGGGTGGCTGCGCTGCTTGTACTCCAGCGGGTCGGTGTCGGCCATGATGTGGCCGCGCACCCGGAACGCGTGGATCAGTTCCAGGATCCGGGCCTGCTTGCTGATGTCCTCCTCGTGGCTGTGCGGGAGGTCGGCGGCCCAGCGGATCGGCTCGTACGGGATCCGCAGGCTCTGGAAGATCTCGTCGTAGAAACCCTCCTGGCCGAGCAGCAGCTGGTGGATCCGGCGCAGGAACTCACCCGACTGGGCGCCCTGGATGATCCGGTGGTCGTACGTCGAGGTCAGCGTCATCACCTTGCTGACCGCGAGCTTGGCCATCGTCTCCTCGGCCGCGCCCTGGTACTCCGACGGGTACTCCATCGCGCCGACGCCGACGATGCAGCCCTGGCCGGTCATCAGCCGCGGCACCGAGTGCTGGGTGCCGATCGTGCCGGGGTTGGTCAGGCTGATCGTGGTGCCCTGGAAGTCCGGCAGCGCGAGCTTGTTGTCGCGGGCCCGGCGGACGATGTCCTCGTAGGCCATCCAGAAGTCGGCGAACGTCATCGTCTCGGTCGCCTTGATCGACGGCACCAGCAGCTGCCGGGTGCCGTCCGGCTTCTGCATGTCGATGGCCAGGCCGAGGTTGATGTGCGCCGGGTGCACCAGGGTCGGCTTGCCGTCGGTCTCGTCGTACGACGCGTTCATGTCCGGCAGCGTCTTCAGCGCCTTGACCAGCGCCCAGCCGATCAGGTGGGTGAAGGACACCTTGCCGCCGCGGGCGCGCTTGAGGTGGTTGTTGATGACGATCCGGTTGTCGATCAGCAGCTTGACCGGCACCTGGCGAACGCTCGTCGCGGTGGGGACCGTGAGGCTGGTCTCCATGTTCTGCGCGGTCCGCGCCGGTGCGCCGCGCAGGATCAGCCGCTCGGAGTCCGCGCTGGTCGCGGGGGCTGGCTTGGGCTGGGCGCTGGGCGGCTGGTTCACCGTGCCTCCGGTCGGGGCGCCGGACGTGGCCGGTGCTTGCTTCGCTGCGGGCTGAGCTGCCGGCTGGGTCTTCGGTGCGGCTGCCTGGGCAGCGGCCGGTGTCGGCTGGGTCGCGGCGGTGGTTGCCGCGGGCGCGCTCGAGGCCGGCGCGGACGTCGCCGTACCGCGGCTCGGCGCCTCGGGGGTCTTGTTGTCGGACACCGCGTCCGGTCGGGGAGCGTCGGCCGGGACGGTCTTCACCGGCGTCGCTTCACCTGGCTTGTACGTCTTGAAGAAGTCCAACCACGCCGGATCCACCGAATTCGGGTCCTGCTGGTACTTCTCGTACAGCTCGTCGACCAGCCATTCGTTCGCACCGAAGGCTGCTAGGGGATTGGTGTCTGATGGCTCGGTGGCCACTTGGCAGTTCGCCTCTTCCGATTTCGGGTCCGGTACCGCGGTTCGTTAATGCTGATGTTATGGGTGGTGTCCCAAGCAAAGGCTAATAGCAGGGGGACCACTTCCACAGTTCGGGACCACCGGACCAGTGTGTCGAGTGGTCGGGCTCCGGCGACCGGATCGATCGGCCCCTGAAACACTGCCCACAAAGGTGTTTCAGCCCACACTCCGTCCTCTCACCGCCCGTCGGTGCGGAGAGCAACGGCCATCGTTGCGGGACGCCTTGCAGAGGTGGCTTTCCGGCAGTCCGTCACGGTCGGTCGGTACGGCGTTCTGAGCGTGACTGCGCACTGTATGCAGTTGTCCGCTCGCCACCCGTGACGATCATCACCGCGCAGAAGTGTGGCCAACGTCACGCTCCGAATCAGTCCACCTGGGCATGATTGGCCTTCATCGGCTGGACAACCTGCGGACCAGCTTCAGACCCGACCAGGTCGCGTCGATCGCGCACACCTTGACGTCGACGACACCGAGCGGCAGGGCCAGCTCGCGGATCCCGTTCTCGTCGAGATCGGTCGGCACGCCGGAGGACCGCTTCGGCCAGGCGGTCCAGATCATCCCGGCGGTCGTGGTCTTGGCGAGCAGCACCGGGAGGCGTTTTGTGAGCCGGGCCCGATCCGGGCAGAACAGCAGCACGACGTCGTACGGCGTACGCCCGGCTCGGCGCGCTACCGACGTACCGGGCGGGAGTCCTTCGACGACGAACTCGGCCGGGGCGTTGTCGAGCAGGACGAGGTGGTCCGCCTTGATCCCGAGCTTGGTCGCGAGCGGCTTGCCCGAGTACCCCGGAGTGCTCATACGCGGATGTTAGGCGGTGTCATCTCCTCGAGGGTGCGGAGCTCGGGGGCGGCGTGGGTGCTGGAGACGGCGCCGGACAGCGGGGTCTGCCAGATCTTCTCGAGGACCTGGACGAAGCCGGCGGCGTCCTCGCGGGTGTCGAAGTCGAGGTCGATGTGGACCGTGGCGGGGTCGTCGACGGGACGGCTGATGCGGTACGCGAGCACGTGGTGGTCGCGGCGGGCGCGGTCGTAGCGGTCGAAGGCCGCCTTCCACGCGTCGTAGTCGGCGATGGTGTTCTCGATGTGCAGTGTGATCATGCGATCAGAGTGAGCCTGTCGAGTGCGCCGGCCCATCCCCGATCCTGGGGATCTTCCGTACGCTCACGGTGTGCGGGATCGGGTGGAGCGACTGTGTTCCGGCACGCTCGACGCGAAGGTGCTGCGCGAGCGGGCGCTGACCGAGCTGCGCCGTGCGGTCCCGTTCGACGCCCACGTCTGGACCCTCACCGACCCGGTCACCCGGATCGGCACGTCACCTCTGGCCGACATCCCGGGCCTGTCCTGGCCGGACCTTCCCGCCCTCATCCAGGCGCGGTACCTGCGGTGGACCAACCTCGTGGTGGGCGCTGGTCCAGTCGTATGGCGTCGTACGGATGACGTCGACGTCTTGACCGCGGTCTTCGCGGACCGTTTCGGCTTCTGGGCGTGGCTGGACCTCTGGCGCACGAGCACCTCGCCCTTCACCTTGCACGAGCGCGACCTGATCGCGTCGGTCGTACCGCCGTTGACCACCGCTCTCCGAAGGGCCCAGGCAAGAACCTTCACCGCCCCGGTCCCGCCTCCGTCGGGTGAGCCGGCGGTTCTTGTGCTCGGCGCGGATCTGCAGGTTCAGGTCGGCACGCCCGCGGCTCGTGAAGCCTTTCATCGGTTGAACCCGCCGGACGACCCGGCCGTGGTCGAGCAGGCGATCCCGGCGGCTGCGTACAACTTGGCGGCAGCGCTCGTTGCTGCCGAGAACGGCGTACCGATCGGACCGCCCTGGTCACGTGTCCACCTAGGGGCCGGCCGTTGGGTCACCCTCCGCGCCGCGCGAACTGCGCCGGACTCCGACATCGCCGTCACCATCGAGGAGTCGACGCCCGCTGAACGGCTGGAGGTCTTCGCGCTCGCGCATGCCCTGACGCCCCGCGAGCGCGAGATCCTCGCCGCGCTGACCACCGGCGCCGACTCCCGCCACCTGGCCCAGCGCCTGGTCCTGTCCGAACACACCGTCAACGACCACGTCAAGGCCATCCTCGCCAAGACCGGCGCCGCCACCCGCCCCACCCTGTTGGCCCGGGTCGCCGGCACGGGTTGATGTACCTAAGAACAGGAGGTGGTGGGTGAAATCGGGCCGACGGTGGGCTGCCTCAGGCGGGCGGGGGTCGTCGGGCGAGCACTACTACCTGTTCTTGGGCTCGGCTGGCGGCATACTGAGCGAATGGCGTTGACGGATGAGGCGATCGTCAAGATCAAGGGGATGATCACCTCGGGGGAGCTCGGGCCGGGGGACCGGTTGCCGAAGGAGGCGGACCTCGCCGCCCGGCTGGGGTTGTCGCGGAACTCGCTGCGGGAGGCGGTCAAGGCGCTCACGCTCGTCAACGTGCTGGACGTGCGGCACGGCGACGGGACGTACGTGACCAGCCTCGACTCGGCGCATCTGCTCGACGCGCTGAACTTCATGGTCGACCTGCACCGCGACGACTCGGTGCTGCAGTTCTTCGAGGTACGGCGGTTGCTCGAGCCGGGTGTGGCGGCACTGGCCGCGACGCGGATCGGCCCGGAACAGGTGACCGAACTCCGGCTGCTGACCAGTGACCTGGGACCGGATGCCTCGGTCGAGGAACTGGTCGCGAACGACCTGCGGTTCCATCGCGCGATCGCCGAGGCGACCGGGAACCAGGTGGTCTGCTCGCTGCTCGACGGGATCTCCGGCGCGACCCAGCGGGCGCGGATCTGGCGCGGGGTCACCCAGGCCGGCGCGGTCGAGCGCACGCTCGCCGAGCACGCCGCGATCCTGGACGCCATCGAGATCCGCGACGCCGAGGCGGCCCGGGCCTGGATGACCGCCCACATAGCCGGCGTCGAAACCTGGCTCCGCAAGGCCTCCTGAGCCGCCCGCATCTGGTGGGTTCACCCGTCAGATGCAGGGTTTGCGCCCGAGATCCGGGACGCAAACCCTGCATCTCGGACGTAGACCCACCAGATTCTGCGGTGCGGGTGCGGGTGCGGGTGGGTGCACGTGGGGTGCGCGTGGGGTACCTGAGGGGTATGGCGTTCGAACCTCCTCCACCTCGTAGTGCGTTGACGCTGCGCGTTGTGCTGGCGGCGTTCGGGGTGGTGCTGTTCGTGGCGGCCGCGGTGCTGGCCGTCGTCTACGAGCTTCCGGCCGGATGGGTGATCGTCTTCGGGGCGTTCGCGGTCGTCGCGCTCGTCGACCTGGTGGTCGTTGCCTGGCGCAAGCGTTCGGAAAATGGTTGATCAACCCAACCACGATCCGTAAGCTTGGGGAGTCACATTCCCGAGGGCAGGGGTTCGAGTTGTCGAACTGAGGTCTTTCTCCGCAACCGATTGATCGCCACCGTTCTGGTGTGCGGTCTCGTTCTGAGACCTCGTTGGAGTCGACACTCATGAGCATTTCCCTGTCCTGTACCGACCTCTTCTTCGCCTGGCCTGACGGCGAGGTGCTGTTCGACGGCCTGATGTTCGTCGCCGGTCCGGTGCGTTCCGGCCTGGTCGGCCGCAACGGCGCGGGCAAGTCGACGCTGCTCCGGTTGATCGCCGGCCGGCTCACCCCGCAGCGCGGCGCGATCCGGGTCAGCGGCGAGCTCGGGTACCTGCCGCAGGACCTGACCCTCGACACCTCGTTGCGGGTCGACCAGGCGCTCGGGATCGAGGCCGTCCGGCGGGCGATCACCGCGATCGAGTCCGGTGACGCCTCGGAGCAGAACTTCGCGATCGTCGGCGACGATTGGGACGTCGACGAGCGCGCCGAGGCGCTGCTCGGCAAGCTCGGGCTGGGCTCGATCGACCTCGACCGCAGCGTCGGCGAGCTGTCCGGCGGCGAGACGATCCTGCTCGGGCTCGCGGCCGAGTTGCTGCGGCGTCCCGACGTACTGCTGCTCGACGAGCCGACCAACAACCTCGACCTGCGGGCGCGGCGGCATCTGTACGACGCCGTGGACCAGTTCCGCGGGGCGTTGGTGATCGTCAGCCACGACCGGGAGCTGCTGGATCGCGTCGACCAGATCGGGGACCTGCGCAAGGGCGAGGTCACCTGGTACGGCGGGAACCTGACCGCCTACGAGGAAGCGGTCGCTGTCGAGCAGGAGGCCGCGGAGCGGATGCTGCGGGCGGCGGAGGCCGACGTACGCAAGCAGAAGAAGGATCTGGTCGAGGCGCGGATGAAGATGGATCAGCGCCGGGCCCGGGGGCAGCGGGCCTTCGAGCAGGGCGGGATCCCGAAGATCGTCGCGGGCGGGCTGAAACGGTCCGCGCAGGTGTCGGCGGGCAAGCATCTCGGGATGCAGTCCGAGCGGCTCGACTCGGCGCAGGAGGCGCTCGCGGACGCGGAGGAGAAGGTCCACGACGACGACACGATCCGGGTCGACCTGCCGAAGACCGCCGTACCCGCCGGCCGCATCGTGCTGCGGCTGGAGGATCACGTACTGCGGACCGGGGCACACGTCGACCTGGAGATCCGGGGTCCGGAGCGGATCGCGCTGACCGGGTCGAACGGCGCCGGGAAGACCACGCTGCTGCAGTCGATCGTGGCGGGCGAGTTGCCGGCTGTGCCGTTCCGGTACCTGCCGCAGCGGCTCGACCTGCTGCGAGACGAACTGTCGATCGTGGACAACCTGGCGTTGCTGGCTCCGAGTACGGAGAACCAGGAGCGGCGGGCGCGGCTGGCCCGGTTCCTGTTCCGTGGGCGGGCGGCGGATCAGTTGGTCAGCACGCTGTCCGGCGGCGAGCGCTTCCGGGCGACGTTGGCGGCGCTGCTGCTCGCGGAACCGCCGCCGCAGTTGCTGATGCTGGACGAGCCCTCGAACAACCTCGACCTTGCCAGCGTGGCGCAGCTGAAGGACGCGTTGGCGTCGTACAACGGAGCGCTCGTGATCGCCAGTCACGACGTACCGTTCCTGCGTGACATCGGCATCACCCGCTGGGTGGAACTGACAGCGGAGACGCTGACCGACATCGAACCGCTGTAGCCAGGTCGGAAGTCAGCCCCGTCACTTTGGGTGGCGGGGCTTTTCCGTGCCTTGATTCTAATACCCCCTAGGGGTATGTTGTGAGGTATGGACGAGCATGAGCGGCACGAGCACGGTGGTCACGAGGACCACATGAACCACGACGCGCACGGTGGGCATGGGGATCATGCGGCGCAGTTCAAGGACCGGTTCTGGATCAGCCTGGGGCTGGCGGTGCCGGTGGTGTTCTTCAGTGAGATGTTCGCGGACCTGCTGGGGTACATGCGGCCGGAGTTCCCCGGGGCGGGGCTGATCGCGCCGGTGCTCGGCACGGTGATCTTCGTGTACGGCGGTCAGCCGTTCCTGACCGGTGGCTGGAGCGAACTGAAGTCGCGGCGTCCCGGGATGATGCTGCTGATCTCGATGGCGATCACCGTCGCGTTCGTCGCCTCGTGGGTGACCACGCTGCGGATCGGCGGGTTCGACCTGGACTTCTGGTGGGAGCTCGCGCTGCTGATCGTGATCATGCTGCTCGGGCACTGGCTGGAGATGCGGGCGCTGGGCGCGGCATCCGGTGCGCTCGACGCGTTGGCCGCCCTGCTTCCGGACTCGGCTGAGAAGGTCACCGACGACGGGGTCGTCCAGGTGTCGTTGCACGAGTTGCAGGCCGGTGACGTTGTCCTGGTGCGTTCCGGCGGACGTGTGCCGGCCGACGGCACTGTGGTCGACGGGCAGGCCGAGGTCGACGAGTCAATGATCACCGGTGAATCGCGGCCGGTGTCGCGGGCGGCCGGTGACGCGGTGGTTGCGGGAACTGTTGCCACTGACAACGCCCTGCGGGTCGAGATCACCGCGGTTGGCGACGACACGGCTCTGGCCGGCATCCAGCGGTTGGTGGCCGAGGCGCAGGCCTCGTCCTCCCGTGCGCAGGCACTCGCGGATCGCGCCGCCGCGTTCCTCTTCTACTTCGCGTCGATCGCCGGTCTGATCACGTTCGTCGTCTGGGCGTTGCTGGGCAAGCTCGACGAGGCCGTGACGCGAACCGTCACCGTCCTGGTGATCGCCTGCCCCCATGCCCTCGGGCTGGCCATCCCGCTGGTGATCGCGATCTCCACGGAGCGTGCGGCGAGGGCCGGCGTACTCGTGAAGAACCGGTTGGCGCTGGAGCGGATGCGGACGATCGACGCGGTCCTGTTCGACAAGACCGGCACGTTGACCAAGGGCGAGCCGGCTGTCACCGGGGTCGCCACTGCCGACGCGGTATCGGAGGACGAGTTGCTGGAGCTGGCCGCTGCTGTCGAGGCCGACAGCGAGCATCCGTTGGCGAAGGCAATCGTTCGTGCGCATGCCGACCGGGTTCCGGTCGGTGGCGGGCGGGTGGCGGCGACGGACTTCCGGTCGCTCACCGGTCGCGGCGTACAGGCGGTCGTGAACGGTTCGGAGGTTGCGGTCGGCGGACCGGCGTACCTGCGGGAGAACGGCCTGGCCGAGCCGGACGCGCTCGACGCGGAGGTCGCGGACTGGAAAGCTCGCGGGGCCGCGGTGCTGCATGTGGTTCGGGACGGGCAGGTGCTGGGTGCGATCGCGCTCGAGGACGCGGTCCGCGAAGAGTCCCGGCAGGCAGTCGCCGCGCTGCACGAGCGTGGAGTGAAGGTCGCGATGATCACGGGTGACGCGCATCAGGTCGCCGAAGCGGTGGCGAAGGAACTGGGCATCGACGAGGTGTTCGCCGAGGTGCTGCCGCAGGACAAGGACGCCAAGGTCGCGGAGCTGCAGTCCCGTGGGCTGAAGGTCGCGATGGTCGGTGACGGGGTGAACGACGCTCCGGCGCTGGCTCGCGCCGAGGTCGGGATCGCGATCGGCGCCGGCACCGACGTCGCGATCGAGTCCGCCGGCGTCGTCCTCGCCGCCGACGACCCGCGCGCTGTCCTCTCGGTCATCGAGCTGTCCAAGGCGAGCTATCGCAAGATGTGGCAGAACCTCGTGTGGGCCACCGGCTACAACGTGATCACGGTCCCGCTCGCCGCCGGAGTCCTCGCCTTCGCCGGCGTGGTCGTCTCACCCGCCGTCGGCGCCCTCCTGATGTCGATCTCCACGATCGTCGTGGCCCTCAACGCCCAACTGCTCCGCCGCCTCGACCTCTCACCCACCCGGTTGGCTTCGTAGCCCGTACAGCGTGACCCGCACCAGGCGCCGTACCGCCGCTTTCGACGGTACGGCGCCTGCTGCTTGGAGAGCGTGCACGCAGTACGTCGCCAACTCCTTCGGCGGTACGTCGTCGCGCACCGCACCCAGCCGCTCCGCGATGAACTCCACCAGATGCTCGCGGGCGTGACCGACGTGCTCCGACCGATGCAGTGACGCGCCGGCCTCGGCCGGCGGGTGCTCGTGGCAGATGAACGCGTACGCCTCCAGCACGTCGTCGATGCGATGGGTCCGCTCCCAGATCTCGGAGAGCTGTTGCAGGTGCCCGGCGACTTGACGCTGGTGCCAGGCGGTCAAGGTCGAGTCGACGTCCGCGAAGTACTTGTAGAGCGTCGCCCGCCCGACACCGGCGCGGTGCGCGACCTCGGCCATGGTGATGCCGGTCAGTCCGCGTTCGGCGACGAGCGCGGCGGTGGCATCGAGGATCGCTTCCCGGACCGCCTGGCGGTGGGTGGCGATGCTGTCGTTCCACAATTTCGGCATGGCTGGATTCTAGTGGGACAGTCTGCCTATGATCGAGACACAGTGTCTCGAAAAAGGAGGATGTCGTGGCGGCTCTCGAAGCCCGGCTCGGTACGGCGCGTGCGGATCGGTATCTCGCCCAGCTGACGAGCCACATGGCGCACGGCCCGGGTGGGTTGACGGTGCTGTCCACGTCCGCCGACGAGCTGGTCGTCGACCTCGGTACGGCGACCTGGTCGGTGCGTGCCGGCCCTCAGGAGTTGGTGCTGCGGCTCGATGCGGAGGACCCGGCCGAGCTCGACCAGCAGAGCGCCCGGGTAGCGCACCGGGTCGAGCAGATCGCCCGACGCGACGGATTGCAGGTCGTCTGGCAGCCGGCCTGAACGGCTGACGGGCCGGGTCGCGAAACCCGGCCCATCAGCGAACGATCAGGCAGCCGGGAGGCGGCCCAGGAGCCTTTGCATGGTGGCGATCTCGGTGGTTTGGGCGGTCTGGATCTTCTTCGCCAAGGCCACCGAGGCGGCGTCCTTGCCGCTGGTCTGCTCGGTCTTGGCCATCGCGACCGCGCCCTGGTGGTGCTTGATCATCATCTCGACCCACATCCGGTCGAACATGCTGCCGGTCGCCCGGTTCAGGTCGTCCATCTCCTGCGGGCTCATCATCCCGGTCATGGTGTGACCGCTGTGTTCGTTCGGTGTCGGCACCGGCTTGCCCCAGGCGGTCAGCCACCCGGAGAGTTGCCGGATCTCCGGCGCCTGCGCGGCCTTGATCGCGGTCGCGAGGTTCTGCACCTCCGCGGTCGTTGCCTTCCGCAACGCGAGGTCCGCCATCGTCACGGCCTGCTGGTGGTGGGGGATCATCTGCGTCGCGAACGCCACATCCGCGTTGTTGAAAGCAGCCGCGGCGGATGCCGGCGTACTCGGGCTGCCGTGGCTCATCCCCGGCATCGAGCCGGCATCCGAGTCACCACAGCCGGCGAGGCCGAACACGGCGGCGAGAAGGGCGGCAGAAGCCGCGGTCGTACGGTAGACGTGCGTCATCACATTCCTAGGGGGCGTCGAAATCGGGTACGGCGGAACAGGCGCACGTCGGCCTATATCCGCAGTACACCCAACGACCGCACCGACCGGGGCGGCGACCGTTCTCCCAGCACGAACCGTGCACTCGTGGCGGGCAGCGACACTGCCCGCCAGACCAGCTGACTCCGCAGTCCCAGCGCCAACGCGAGCAACAGCACGAGCCCGGTCAACACCGCCATACAAGCGCCGCCCATGTCGTGCATCTCGTCCAACGGATCGACATGCACCCCGCCCGGCGCCCCGGCCTGCTGGGTATGTGTCATCACCATCCCCGGCGCGGCCATCGCGGCATCGTGGTGAGACGTGAGTCCGTGCATGGCGAACACCCCGGCGACTACAGTGAGTACGCCGAGCAACCGCAGCATGCGACCGGCCATCGCGACAAGAGTAGCGAGCCGGCCGGCGCCGTGGGCCTAGGGAGTAGGTGCGTCCTCGCGTAGTAGGCCGGCCGACTTGAGGTCTGACCAGAGGGCCGGGGGGATCTCGGTGCGGGCGAGGGCCGCGTTGGTGTGGACCTCTTCCGCGGTGCGGCAGCCGACCGCGATCCCAGCGACCGCCGGGTGTGCCAACGGGAACGCGATGGCCGCCGCCGGAAGCGTCGTGCCGTGCGACTCGCACACGTCCGCGAGCTTGTTCGCCTTGTCGATCAGCGCCTGCGCCGCCGGCTCGTAGTTGAACGTGGCTCCCGCCGCGGGTCGCGGCTGCGACATCAGCCCGGAGTTGAAGATGCCCACGGCAACGACCTGCACGTCGTTGTCCAGGCAGGCGGGCAGTACGTCGTCCAGACCGTCCGGATCGATCAACGTGTACCGGCCGGCCAGCATGATCACGTCGATGTCGACCTCCCGCACGAACCGGGTGAGCATCGCCGACTGGTTCATCCCGGACCCGATCGCGCCGATCACGCCCTGCTCGCGCAGCTCGATCAACGTCGGGAACGCCGTCGCGACCGCCTCCTCGAAGTGGTCGTCCGGGTCGTGCACGAACACCACGTCCAGCCGATCGGTCCCGATCCGCCGCAACGAGTCCTCGATGCTCCGCAGTACGCCGTCCCTCGAGAAATCCCACCGCCGCCGGCGCGTCGTACTGATCTCGAAACCCTCGTCGTCGGTCGCGGCGTCGGAGGCCTCGTAGATGATCCGGCCGACCTTGCTCGACAGGACATAGGAGTCCCGCGGCTTGTCCCGCAGGGCCTTGCCGAGTCGTTCCTCGGCCAGCCCGAGTCCGTAGTGCGGGGCAGTGTCGAAGTACCGCCACCCCTCGTCCCACGCGGCGTTCACGGCCGCGAGTGCATCCGCCTCGTGCACCTCGCCGAGCAGGTTGCCCAGCGGCGCACTGCCGAGCCCGACGCGCTGACCCTCCGGAAAGATCCGCATCAGCGGGCCGCCGGAATCCGCAGGTTCTGCATCCCGCCGTCGACGGCCAGCGCCGTACCCGTGGTGGACCCGGACAGCGGGCTGGCCAGGTACGCGATCGCCTGGGCGACCTCGTCGGCCGACACCAGGCGGCCCATCGGCTGGCGCGCTTCGAGGGCGGCACGCTCCGCGGCCGGGTCCGCCGCGACGTCGAGCAGACGTCCGACCCACGGTGTGTCCGCCGTACCGGGGTTCACGCAGTTCACCCGGATCCCCTCGCGGACGTGGTCCGCGGCCATCGCCATCGTCAGCGCCAGGACGGCGCCCTTGCTGGCCGAGTACAGCGCCCGGTTCGGCAGGCCGGCCGTGGCGGCGATCGAGCAGGTGTTGACGACCGCGGCCGCGTCCGACTTCCGCAGGTGCGGCAGCGCGGCCCGGGTCACGCGCGCGATCCCGACCACGTTCACGTCCAGCACGCGGTGCCATTCGGCGTCGTCGTTCGCGGTCACGTTGCCCTGCGCGCCGATGCCGGCGTTGTTCACCACGACGTCGATCCCGCCGAGCTGCAGCGCGGCCGCGGCGACCGCGTCCCGCACCGAGCCGTCGTCGCTGACGTCCGCGGCGATCCCGGTCAGCGGCACGTCGACCTCAGGCTTCAGGTCGAACACGACCACCTGGGCGCCGCGCGCCGCGAGCAGCTGCGCCGCCGCGAGGCCGATCCCCGAGGCACCACCGGTCACCACGGCCCGCAGGCCGGCGAAATCCGTCACTTCTTCTCCTCTGCCAGGTCTGTCCAGATCTTGCCACCCGGGAACCGGAAGTCGGTCAGCGTCTCCGCGTCCATCTCGGCGCCGAACCCGGGCCGTACCGGTGCCACGTAGTGCCCGTCCCGGATCACGACCGGGTCCAGGAAGTGCTCGTGCAGGTGGTCCACGAACTCGATCACCCGGTCGTCCAGCGAACCGCTCACCGCGACGTAGTCGAACATCGACAGGTGCTGGACCAGCTCACACAGTCCTACCCCGCCCGCGTGCGGACACACCGGTACGCCGAATTTCGCCGCGAGCAGCAGGATCGCGATGTTCTCGTTGACGCCCGCGACCCGGGCCGAGTCGAGCTGCAGGATCGACAGGGCCTCGGCCTGGAGCAGCTGCTTGAACACGATCCGGTTCTGCACGTGCTCACCGGTCGCCACTCGAATCGGGGCGATGGCGCGAGCGATCGCGGCGTGCCCGAGGATGTCGTCCGGGCTGGTCGGTTCCTCCACCCACCAGACGTCGTACGGCTTCAGGGCCTCGATCCAGGTGATCGCCTCGGCGACGTCCCAGCGCTGGTTCGCGTCGACCGCGATCCGGATGTCCGGGCCGACCGCCTCGCGGGCCAGCCGCATCCGGCGGATGTCGTCGTCCAGGTTCGCGCCGACCTTGAGCTTGATCTGCGTGAACCCCTCGGCGATCGCCTCGTGGCAGAGCCGGACCAGCTTCGCGTCGTCGTACCCGAGCCAGCCGGGGGTCGTCGTGTACGCCGGGTAGCCGCGCTCCCGCAGTACCGCTTCCCGCTCGGCGCGACCGGCCTCGGCCTTGCGCAGGATGTCGAGCGCCTCGTCCGGCGTCAGCGCGTCGGTCAGGTACCGGAAGTCGACCAGGTCGACGATCTGCTCCGGGGTCAGGTCGGACAGCAGCTTCCACAGCGGTACGCCGGCCCGCTTGGCGGCCAGGTCCCACACCGCGTTGACGACCGCGCCGATCGCCATGTGCATGACGCCCTTCTCGGGGCCCAGCCAGCGCAGCTGCGAGTCGTGCACGAGCGACTTCCAGAACCCGCCGAGGTCGTTCAGCGTGGCGTCCACGTCGAGTCCGAGGACGTGCTCGCGGAGCGCCTCGATCGCGGTTGTCTGGATGTCGTTGCCGCGCCCGATCGTGAACGCGAACCCGTGCCCCTCGAGGCCGTCGCCGGCGTCGGTCCGCAGGATCATGTACGCCGCGGAGTAGTCCGGGTCGGTGTTCATCGCGTCGGAGCCGTCCAGGTCCAGTGACGTGGGGAAGCGGACGTCGTACGTCTCGAACTCGGTGAATCGTGGCATCGAGGACCCGATCTGCTGCGGTGGGCGGTCTGACGGTCGAATCCTATAGGATATGGGGGCGACGGGGTAGGTGGGTGGCCGCCCAGGCAGGCAGAACTGCCGGAAACGGCCCCTTCCGGTGCTCCGCGTGGGGGTTGTGCCTGCCTGCACGTCCGCCCCGTACAGTCGGTCGCGTGACCACGAGCGATGGAGTGCTGCGCCTGGGCAACCGGTCGTTCGGTCCGGGCGAATTCGCGGTGATGGCGATCGTCAACCGGACGCCGGACTCGTTCTTCGACCGCGGGGCGACGTACGCGACCGACGCGGCGTTCGCGGCGATCGACAAGGCCGTCGCCGAGGGCGCCGACCTGGTCGACGTCGGCGGCGTGAAGGCCGGGTACGGCGAACCGGTCAGCGAGACCGAGGAGCTCCGCCGGACCGTGGACTTCGTGGCCGCGATCCGCGCTCGGCACCCGGACCTGGTGATCAGCGTCGACACGTACCGCAGCGGAGTCGCCCGGCAGGTCGCGCAGGCCGGCGCCGACCTGATCAACGACACCTGGGCCGGTGCCGATCCCGACCTGGTGAACGCCGCCGCCGAGTCCGGCACCGGGCTGGTGTGCAGTCACGTCGGCGGCCTCTCGCCGCGCACCGATCCGCACCGGATGGCATACGACGACGTGGTCGCGGATGTGATCCGGACGACCACCGCCCTCGCGGACCGCGCGCTCGCCGCCGGCGTCCGGCCGGACGGCATCCTGATCGACCCGACGCACGACTTCGGCAAGAACACGCTGCACTCGCTCGAGCTGACCCGCCGCCTGGACGAACTCGCCGCCACGGGCTGGCCGGTCCTGGTCGCGGTGTCGAACAAGGATTTCATCGGCGAGACCCTCGAACTGCCGCCGGGACAGCGCGGCAACGGTACCCTCGCGGCGCTCAGTGTCTCGGCCTGGTTGGGCGCCCGCGTCTTCCGCGTGCACGACGTACCGGCCGCGCGGCAAGCCCTCGACTTCATTGCCGTACTGCGTGGAACCGCGCAGCCCGCTGGAACCCGAAGGAGCCTGGCCTGATGCGCCACCTGGACAATCTGAGCGACGAGGAACTGATCGCGGCCTACGAGGTCGCCGACCGTGCGGTGCCGCACCTGCGCGCGAACTTCGTGAGCAGCCTGGACGGCGCGGTCGAGATCGACGGCCAGTCGAAGGCGCTGTCGAGTGACTCCGACAGCCGGGTTTTCAGCATGATCCGGCGGTTGGCGGACGTCGTCCTGGTCGGCGCGGGGACGATCCGCGACGAGGGCTACAACCCGCTCAAGCTGTCCGCGAAGGCGCGCGAATGGCGTACGGCGGCCGGGATCGCCGAGAATCCGACGCTCGCGATCGTGTCGTCGCGGCTCGAGCTGAGTCCGGTGAATCCGGTGTTCAAGTCCGCCGTCCAGCCGATCGTCGTCACGCATGCGAGCTCACCCGAGGACCGCCGGGAAGCGCTGGCGGAGGTGGCCGAGGTGCTCGTCCTCGGGGAGGCCGAAGTCGATCTCAAGGCGGTCGTCGAGGAGTTCGCCGCGCGCGGCATGACGCAGATCCTGTCCGAGGGCGGGCCGCATCTGCTCGGTGCGTTGACCGCGGCCGATCTGGTCGACGAGCTGTGCCTCGCGCTGGCGCCGCTGCTGGCGGGGCCTGGATCCAGCCGGATCATCGCCGGCGCTCCGTCGACGCTCACCCGGCGGATGAAGCTCGAGAGGGCGCTGTCGGCGGAGGATGACTATTTCTTCTTCCGCTACGTCCGGGAGGCCTGAGTCGTGTCTGTCGTCGCTGCCGCGGTGTGCCCGCATCCGCCGCTCCTCGTGCCCGAGGTCGCGTCCGGAGCGGCACCCGAGCTCGACGACCTGCGCGCCGCCTGCTTGGCAGCTGTCGAATCACTCGCCACCGCGGACCACATCCTGGTGATCGGCGCCGCCACGGACTCGGGCCCGCGCACGTTCGACGCTTCGGCCAGCGGCTCCTTTGGTGCTTATGGCGCGCCCAGCGTTCGGATCGGTTCGGGCCCGCCCGTCCTCCCGTTGTCGCTGGCGATCGGCGGCTGGCTGCTCGAGCAGACGAAGGCCGCGCAGCTACCGCGCACCTATCGTGCGGTCCCCGCCGACACCGCGCCCGATTTGTGCGTACGACTCGGGCGAGAGATTGCTGACAGCAACGATCGTGTCGGCCTGCTGGTGATGGGCGACGGCTCGGCCCGCCGCAGCGAGCACTCGCCGGTACACCTCCACCCGCGCGCGGAGATCTTCGACACAACCGTCGCAAACGCCTTGCACCACAGAGATCTCGACGTACTCAAAGCCCTGGATCCCGACCTCGCGGCCGAGCTGCAAGCAGCCGGACGCGCGCCGTGGCAGGTGCTGGCCGGAGCCCTCGAAGGTACGTCGCTCTCCGGCGACCTGACCTACGAAGCAGCACCGTACGGCGTCGGCTACATCGTCGCTGGCTTCAGCTAGAGATACTGGCCGGGTGACGGAGGAGCGTACGGGGTATCGGCGGTCGGCGAAGTCGCCGCGGGGTGAGGCGCGGCGGCGCGAGTTGCTGGACAAGGTGGCGGACGACCTCGGGGTCAACGGGCTGGTCGACTTCTCGCTCCGGCGCGCGGCGCGTGCGGCCGGTACGACGCACAAGGTGCTGCTGTACCACTTCGACGGACCCGAGGACCTGCTCACGCAGGCGGTGCTGCAACTGCGCGAACGCCGGATCAGCCGGGCTCTTGCGGCCGCGACCGAGCAGGGCGACCGGTCGTTGGCGGAGCGGGTCCGCTCGATGTGGCCCACGCTGATCGGCGCGGAGTCGTGGGTGCTGGATCAGGCGATCGGGCTGGCGATGTACGACGCCGGGCGGTACGCCGACCTGGCGCGCTCGGCGTCGCGGCAGTATCTGCCGACGTTGCTGTCGTTGTGTCCGGACGAGTGGGACGAGCAGCGCAAGGCCGAGGTCGCGGAGCTGATCCTGGCGACCCTGCGCGGTTTCCTGATCGAGTGGCGGACAAGCGGGGACGCGGCCGGGATCGAGGCCGGGTTCGCAGCGTTGGTACGCGCCTTGGAGCGTGAAGAGCGGGCCTAGACGTTTTGCGAACCACGTGGTTCACTTCCGGTATGCGCGAGAAGGTGAGCTTCACGAGTGGCGGCGTTGCGTGCGCGGCCTGGCACTACCCGGGGACCAACGGCGGGTGCGTGGTGATGACCGGCGGCTTCGGCGTCACGAAGGAACCGGGGACGGACCGGTTCGCGGAGCGGTTCGCCGCGGCCGGGTTCGGCGTACTGGCCTTCGACCACCGCAACCTCGGCGAGAGCGAGGGTGAACCGCGGCAGGTCGCCCGCGTGTCCGATCAGCTGGCCGACTGGCGGGCCGCGATCGCCTACGCCAACACGCTCCCGGGCGTCGAACGGGTGGCGATCTGGGCGTTCTCGCTACCCGGCGGGTACATCGTGCAGCTCGCCGCGGAAGACCTCGGCATCTCGGCGGCGATCGCCCAGTCGGCCAACGTCGACGGCCCGACCGTGACCCGCAACGCCTCCCGCTATCAGACGCCCGGCAGCGCGCTCCGGTTGATCGGCCGAAGCCTGCTCGACCTGGCCGGCGGTCTCTTCGGCCGCCCGCCTCGCCTGGTCGATCTCGCCGGCCCGCCTGGGACGGTGGCGCTGCTCAACACCCCGGACGCGCAGCTCAGCAACGCGACCCTCAACCCCGGCAACCGCTACCCCGACTGGCAGCAGGCGATCGCAGCCCGTTCGGTCTTCCCCGCTGCGCTCTACCGCCCGTTGAAGTACGCGGCGAAGGTGCGATGCCCGATCCTGTACGTCGTCTGCGAGAACGACCAGTCCGCCCTGGCGGCACCAACTCTCAAGGCTGCCGCCAGCTCCCCGAACGCCGACGTACTCCAGGTCCCCGGCAACCACTACGCGCCCTTCCTCGACGCCCACGAACAGGTGGTCGACGTAGAGCTCGCCTTCCTCAACCGACACCTGGCAACGCCGCTTTCCGGAAACAAACAGTCACCTGCTGCCGAAAAACTTCCGGAAACCAGCGCTTAGTCGGACTCGACCGGGACATCCGGCCAGCGGGGCGCGGTGTCGGCGAGGTCGTCACGTCCCGCGGCGCATAATTGCTCGACCAACTCGTGACGGGCACGGCGTACGGCGGCTACCGCCTCGTCGGGCGTGGTGTGCGGGCCGGACCAGTTGCACACCGCGTCCCCGGCGTACCAGTCACCTGTGGTTGACCGACGTACGTGAGCTGTTGCCAGACGAGCCGCCGGGAGAGGGAAACCAGCGAGTTGTACGACTGCCTCGACGGCGACCACCGGGGCGGAAAGGTCCAGGAGCGGGCGCAGCTCGACAGCGTCCGTTAGGACGAACTCGTAGCCGGTCGGTGCGCGCTCGCCCAACCAGGCAAGCGCCTCCTGCGCGGTCTCGCGCAGCAACCGGGCGTTGTCCGGATCCGCCAGCGTGTGCACCCCGCACTGGCGCGTATGCGTCGGCCGCAACTCGTTCTGCCACAGCCGCACCTGGAGCTCGTCCCGCCCCGACAACCGCCGTCCGAGAATCCGCGCCAGCCCGACGACATCGAAGTTCAACTCGTCATTCGTCCGCCGCCGCCCCGGCACCGCAACCTCACCGACCCGCGTCCCCCGAGCGGTCCACGGACCGACATGCCACCGCGTCAGAGCCGTCATACCCGCACCATAACCGGCTGATCAGGCGGGCTTGACGGGCCCTGGTACGTCGAAGGTCTTGGCGAGGTCGGTGAGGATGGACCAGGCGCCTTGGAGGCCGACGGCGGTCATCCAGGTGAGGTCGGGGACGTCGTGGACCTTGGTGGCGAGCGGCTTCCAGAGGGGGTTGGCCTTGAACTGGGCCTCGGTCTTCTTGCTCAGGCCCTTGTCGTCGGCGTACGTCGCCACGAAGATCGCGTCGGCGTCCGCGTCCTTGATCCGTTCGGGGCTGATCTCGAGCGCGAAGCCGGCGACGTCCTGCGATTTCGGCCGCTTCAGGCCGGCGTCCTTGAGCACGATCCCGGAGTAGCTCGCGTTCTGGTACAGCCGGGTCGGGCCGTCGACGAACCGCACGACGGAAATGGTCGGATCACCGGCCTTGGCGTTGATCGCGGCGCCGACCGTCTTCGCGGCCTGCTCGTACGCCGAGATCTCCTTCTCGGCCAGGTCCTCCGCGCCGACCGCCTTGGCCTCCAACCGGATGTTGTCCTTCCAGGTCGCCCCGGTGGTCTCGGACATGATCGTCGGCGCGATCGCGGACAGCTGGTCGTACAGCTTCTCGTGCCGGACCTTCGCGCTGATGATCAGGTCCGGGTCCAGCGCGGCGATCTTCTCCAGGTTGGGCTCGGCGAGCGTGCCGACCGACTGGGCCTCGGAGCCGTACGTCGTCCGGTCGTCGCCGAGGTAGTCCGGCAGCTTCCCGTTGATCGTGCGGTAGTCGGTGTACCCGACGACCGGGGTGTCCAGGATCAGCGTCGCGTCCACGTAGCTGGTGTCGAGCGCGACCACCCGCTTCGGCTTGGTCTTGATCTCGGTCTTGCCCATCGCGTGCTCGATCGTCCGCGGGAACCCGGCGTTCGCGGCACCGCCCGAATCAGCCGAATCGCCGGAATCATCAGGGTCCGAGGAGCCGCAGGCCGACAGGGCGAGGGCGGCGACAGCGAGCAGAGCGGTGATGCGGGGCAGGCGCACTGGTGTCTCCAAGCGACGGGACAAGCGACGGGATAAGGTGACTCACGACCACAGCGAAGTAAGGCAAACCTAACCATATGTGCTCCGCCACTCCCACTGCGAGTCGACCGGTACGCCGGGCCGCCGCACTCCTCGCCCTGGTTGCCGTCCTGGTGCTCGCGTTCGCGGCGAGCCTTGCGCTCGGTTCACGCTGGCTCGGACCGGGGGCGTTGTGGCACGCGCTGACCGCGAACACCGGCTCGGATCCCGACGTGATCGTGCGCAGCCTGCGCTTCCCGCGGACGGTCGTCGCGGTCCTGATCGGGCTGTGTCTCGGGATCGCCGGCACGTTGATGCAGGGGCACACCCGCAATGCGTTGGCCGAGCCGGGCATCTTCGGTGTGAGCTCCGGCGCTGCGTTCGCGGTCGTTCTCGGACTCCAGGTCGGCCTGGTCGAGTCCGTCTCGTCGACGGTCTGGGCCGCCTTGCTGGGCGCGTTGATCGCGACGTTCGCCGTACAGCAACTGGCGTCGCGGGGCACTGGCTCGACTCCGGTCGGCCTGGCGCTCACGGGCGCGGCCGTCGCAGCGCTCCTCGGTGCCCTGACGTCCGCCATCGTGCTCCTCGATGCGGACACCTTGGACAGCTACCGGTTCTGGGCGGTCGGGTCCGTGGCCGGCCGCGGGATGGATGTCGCCGGCCAGGTCCTGCCGTTCGCGGTGATCGGATTGCTGCTCGCTGCGGTCAATGCCCGTGATCTCGACATGCTTGCTCTGGGCGACGATGTGGCCGCGGGTCTCGGGCTGTCGATCCGCCGGGCTCGGCTTCTCGGACTCGGCGCGATCGGGCTGCTCACCGCTGCCGGTGTCGCGGCATGCGGCCCGATCGGGTTCCTGGGCCTGCTGTCCGGTCATGTCGCGCGACGGATCTTCGGTGCACGCAACACCTGGCTGATCCCGGCCGCGGGCGTCATCGGTGCGACGGCGTTGGTACTCGCGGATCTCGTCGGCCGTCTCGTCGGCGGCGCGGGCGAGGTACAGGCGGGGGTCGTCCTCGGCATCGTCGGCGCCCCGATGTTCGTGCTCGTCGTACGTCGCCGGGCGGTGGCCCTGTGAGGTCCCGGACGGTTGTCCTCAGCGTCCTGTTCGCGGCCCTTGCGATCGTCGTCGCGCTGGTCTCCTTGAGCGTCGGTACGACGAAACTCCCGCTCGCGGATGTCGTCGAGGTACTGCTCGGTGGCGGCCGTCGCGGCACCCGGCTCGTCGTGCTGGAACTGCGCCTGCCGCGAATCGCGACCGGTCTGCTCGTCGGTATCGCCTTCGCCGTGTCCGGCGCGCTCCTGCAGACGCTGTCCCGCAACCCGCTCGCCAGCCCGGACATCGTCGGTGTGAACTCCGGTGCGTCCGCGGGCGCCGTCGCGGTGATCGTGCTCGCGGGTACCGGTGGCGGCAACATCTCGGGCGTCGCGGCCAAGGTCGGGATCCCGCTGGCCGCGGTCCTCGGTGGGCTGCTGGCCACGCTGATCGTCGGGGCGTTGTCGATCCAGCGCGGAGTGGTGGACGCGGGCAAGGTCGTACTGATCGGCGTCGGGATCGCGGCCGCGGCGAACTCGTTGGTCGCCTGGCTGCTGGTGATCGGCGACGTCAACGACGCCGGCCGGGCGGCTGCCTGGCTGGCTGGGTCGTTGAACTCACGGGCCTGGAGTGACGCCGTTCCCGTGCTGATCGCGGTTGTGCTGCTGTTGCCGGTAGCAATGATGTTCAACCGGGACCTGTCCGCGCTGGTTCTCGGTGACGATGTGGCGTCCTCGCTCGGCGTCCGGGTGGCACGGATCCGGGTGGCGCTGCTGGTGATCGCGACGGTGCTGGCCGCGATGGCTACTGCCGGGGCCGGTCCGATCGCGTTCGTCGCGTTGGTGGCGCCACAGGTCGCGCTGCGCCTGACCCGGATGGAACGACCTCCGTTGCTGACCACTGCGATGCTGGGCGCGCTGTTCGTCGTACTGGCTGACCTGTTGGCGCGGAATGGGTTGCAGTGGGCGCAAGTCGGTCCGTACGAGTTACCTGTCGGCGTGGTCACGGCTGCGTGCGGAGCGCCGTACCTGCTTCACCTCATCGGCCGTCAGCAGAAGGGACGCTGAACCGTGCACGTCGAGAACCTGACCCTCGCGTACGGCGCTGACGCGCCAGTGGTCGACGGACTGACGCTGGAAGTGCCGCCTGGTCAGCTGACTGCAGTTGTCGGGCCGAACGGGTCCGGCAAGTCCACGCTGCTGCGTGGGATGAGCAGACTGCTCACTCCGGCGAGTGGACGGGTACTGCTCGACGGCAAGGACATTCACCAGCTGCCTGCGCGGGAACTGGCCCGCAAGCTCGGTGTCCTGCCGCAGGGGCCGGTGACGCCGGAGGGGATCACTGCTGCCGAGCTGGTGTCGCGGGGACGGCATCCGCATCGCGGTCTGTTCGGGCGGCTGACAAGTGACGACGATGTCGCGATCAACGAGGCGCTGCAGGCAGTAGAGCTGACAGAGCTCCGTGACAGGCCAGTCGACCAGCTGTCCGGCGGCCAGCGGCAGCGGGTGTGGATCGCGATGGTGCTGGCGCAAGGGACGCAGCACCTGCTGCTCGACGAGCCAACGACGTACCTGGACCTCGCACACGCGGTAGACGTGATGAATGTGGTCCACGCGGCCGCAACGACGGGACGGACCGTCGTGGCGGTGCTGCATGACCTGACGCTGGCAGCGCAGTACGCCGACCACCTGGTGGTCATGGGGGATGGGCAGATCGCTGCGCAGGGCCGTCCGGTCGACGTACTGACGGCGACGTTGCTGGACGAGGTGTTCGGGTTGAAGGCCACCGTGGTGGAGGTCGGCGGCGCACCGGTCGTCGTACCGGATCGTAGGCTGGCTGGATGAGCTACACCGCGAGCCGTCTGGCGGAGGTCCTGGCTGACTCGGTCAGCTGGCTGTCCGTGCGTACCGCGGACGCGGTGCCCGGGCCCGACTGGGTCTCGTGTGCGGACCTGATCGCGGAGCAGCAGGCCGGCGGTGACCCGACGTACTCGTGGCGCGCGGCCGCGGCAGCTGACTACGCACGGGACTACTCGATCGAGCCGCCAGTGCAGGTCGCGGCCATGTTCACGCTCATGTGGTACGTCCAGGTGCCGTCGCTGGTCGCAGGTGTGACCAGTGCAGTCGCCGGGATGTCACCGGACGTGTCACCGGCGGCGTTGGCGTTCAAGCGGCACCCGGTTGCGCACTACCCGGCCGCGGTGGCGCTGCTGTCGGACGAGGTCGTCCCGGTGGCTACGGCGGCTACACAGATCAAGGACCACACCAAGGCGTTTCTGGACAGCTACGAACCCGGTGTGAAGCTGGGGTCGCTGCAGCGGTTCGGAGCGGTGGACGACGAGGTACGGGCGGCGATCCGGCTGCCGGAGGATGCGCCGTACGCCGACCGCGCCGCGACGGCGTTCGGGGTGTCGCTGGAGGCGAAGCTGCGTACGTCGTGCTGCTACTTCTACGTCCTGCCGAACGTGGCTGCGTGCACCACCTGTCCGCGCTTCCGCTGACCTGATTTCGCTGAGAGCTGAACCAGGGCTGCGTTGGTCCGGATCCGGCCAGAAACTGTCGGTGGCCTCGGGAAGCATGGTCGGCATGAGTCGACACACACCCCAGACGTCTCCGGCAGGTAATTTCTGGTCGGTTGTCCAGCCCCTGGGCCGGAGCTAGGTTCGCTGACGTGACCTCGTCCGGTGGTTCTCCGGCGACGACTCCGATCGGCTCCCGGGCCGAGGCGGAGGGCTACGTCGCGATGGTCTGTTTCAAGCACGGTCCACCTCGGCTGTACGGCGTCGAGCTCGAGTGGACAGTGCATCATGCGGATGATCCGCACCGGCCCCTCGACGCCGGCCGACTGAGCAAAGCCCTGGGCGTGCACGCCCCCGCGAGCCTGGTCAGGGGCAGTCCGCAGCTGCCGCTGGGCCGGGGCGCGGTGGTCACCGTGGAGCCGGGTGGCCAGGTAGAGATCTCCGGCCCCGCGTCGGACTCGATCCCGCAGCTGATCGACGACACCGCCGCCGACGCGGCCGAGCTGACGGCTCTGCTGCTGGATGCGGATCTGGTCCCGGGCGACTACGGCCTCGACCCCTTCCGAACACCCCGCCGCATCCTCACCGTCCCGCGGTACGCCGCGATGGAACGCGCCTTCCAGCGCCTCGGACCGCACGGGCCGCGGATGATGTGCAGCACCGCAGGCCTGCAGATCTGCCTGGACGCCGGTGAGTCGGACCAGACCGCATTCCGCTGGCGCGCATTGCACGACCTCGGTCCCGCTCTGGTCGGCCTGTTCGCCAACTCCCGCCGCCGTGCCGGTGCGGACACCGGTTGGGCCTCGGCCCGCACGGAGGCGACGTTCGGCACGTGTGCCCCGTTCACCGAGCCGCCGCCGCTCGACGCCGACCCGGCCGCAGCCTGGGCCCGGACGGCGATGGAGGCGCCGGTCCTCTGTCTGCGACGGGGCGACACGTGGGACGCACCCACCGGGCTGACGTTCGGGGCCTGGGCGGACGGACAGTTGCCCGGCGACAGACCGACGTACGACGATCTCGATTACCACCTGTCCACGCTGTTCCCGCCGGTCCGGCCGCGCGGGTACCTCGAGGTGCGTTACCTCGACGCACAGCCGGGGGACGGGTGGATCGCCCCGACCCTGCTGCTCACCGCACTGATGTCCGCTCCGATCGACCAGGTGCTGGCCGCGGCCGAGCCTGCTGCGGGCCGCTGGTTCCCGGCCGCCCGCGAGGGGTTGGACGACGCCTTGGTACTGCGTGCCGCGCGCGATGTGGTCGCGCTGGGTATCGAGGTGCTGGACCGGACCGGTGCGGATCCCGAACACATCGCTGCCGTCGCAACCCGGCTGCAGCGCGTCGTCGACACCACCCACGGAAGGCGAGCTTCATGACTGTGCACATTGCCGGGCCTCCGGCGCCGGCGGGTTCATGGGGCTGTGACTCCCGGCCTTCCCTCGTCGCTCCGGTCGCTTCGCTCCCTCCACTCCTCAGTCCAGGCCGGGAGGCCCCATGAATCACCAACTGTCCGATCTGTCGCCGGAGGGTCTGCGCACCTTCGTCGGTGAGCAGCTCGAGCGGTCCAGGGCGCGGACGGTCCAGCTGACCGATGCGGTCGACACCGACGACCTGGTCAAGCAGCACTCCAAACTGATGTCGCCGCTGGTCTGGGACTACGCGCACATCGGCAACCAGGAGGAGCTCTGGCTGGTCCGCGACGTCGGCGGCCGCGAGCCCCTGCGCCAGGACATCGACGAGCTGTACGACGCGTTCCAGCACCCGCGTGCGGACCGTCCTTCGCTGCCATTGCTCGGTCCGGTGGAAACGCGTGCCTACGTGACTGAGGTACGCGACAAGGTGCTGGATGTGCTGGACCACGTGAAGTTCGATGCCGGTCGTGAGCTGGTGGACAACGCATTTGCGTTCGGCATGATCACGCAGCACGAGCAACAGCACGACGAGACGATGCTGGCCACGCACCAGTTGCGGGAGGGTGCGCCGGTGCTCGACGCGCCGCCGCCTCCCGCGGGCCGGCCGCTGCCGTCGGCGGAGGTGTTCGTGCCGGGTGGCGTGTTCGAGATGGGTACGTCGATCGAGCCGTGGGCGTTGGACAACGAGCGGCCCGCGCACGGCGTCCACGTGAAACCGTTCGTGATCGACACCGTGCCGGTGACGAACGGGGACTACCTGCGGTTCGTGCTCGGCGGCGGGTATCAGGATCCGCAGTGGTGGTCCGAGGCCGGGTGGGCCCACGTCCAGAAGGCCTCGCTGGTCGCGCCGCGGTTCTGGTCGCAGGTCGACGGCGAGTGGTGGCGGCTTCGGTTCGGGCACCGGGATCAGCTGCCGCTCGACGAGCCGGTGATGCACGTCTGCTTCTACGAGGCGGAGGCGTACGCGAAGTGGGCCGGCAAGCGGCTGCCGACCGAGGAGGAGTGGGAGTTCGCGGCGCGGTTCGATCCGGCGAGCGGCCGGACGCGACGGTTCCCATGGGGTGACGAGTCGCCGGGCCCGCAGCACGCGAACCTGGGTCAGCGGCACCTCCGGCCGGCACCGGTCGGGGCGTACCCGGCGGGCGCTTCGCCGCTCGGCGTCGAGCAGCTGATCGGAGACCTGTGGGAGTGGACGTCGAGCGACTTCCGCCCGTACCCGGGGTTCCGTGCGTGGCCGTACGACGAGTACTCGCTGGTCTTCTTCGGGCCCGACTACAAGGTGCTCCGCGGCGGCTCGTTCGGCACCGACGAGGTCGTTGCCCGCGGCACCTTCCGGAACTGGGACTACCCGATCCGCCGGCAGATCTTCGCCGGTTTCCGGTGCGCCAGGGACGCTCGCCCTGAAGAAATGCACGCCGAGGAACTGCACGCCTGATGTGCCGCCACCTGGCCTACCTGGGCCCGCCCGTCACCCTCGCGTCTCTGGTGCTGGATCCGGACCACTCCCTCTACGAGCAGAGCTGGGCCCCCGCCGACATGCGCGGCGGGGGATCGGTCAACGCCGACGGCTTCGGGATCGGCTGGTACCCCGAAGGAGACGCGGCCGTGTCCGGCGGGCCGGTCCGTTACCGTCGGGACGTACCGATCTGGACCGACGAGAACCTGCCCGGCCTGTCCGGCGCGATCCGGTCCGGTGCGGTCGTCGCGGCCGTCCGGAACGGGACCGTCGGGATGCCGTACGGTCTGTCGGCGGTTGCACCGTTCACGTCGGGACACTGGCTGTTCAGCCACAACGGACGCATCCCCGGCTGGCCGGACGCCACGCTCAAGTTGGCCGAGCAGTTGCCGGTCGCCGACCTGCTGAGTCTCGACGCCCCTACCGACTCCGTCTTCCTGTGGACCCTGATCGCTCGCCGCCTCGGCGACGGCGTGCCGCCGGCCGACGCAGTCGCGGAGGTTGTGCACGATGTCGAGGCAGCGGCACCGGGATCGCGACTCAACATCCTGCTGACCGATGGTGAACAGCTCGTCGCCACCGCGTGGACGCACTCGCTCCACGTCCGCCGTACCGAGGACTCCGTGACCGTCGCCTCCGAACCGTTCGGTGCCGACGGCTGGTCCGCCGTACCAGACCACTCACTTCTCGTGGCCACCGCCACAACACTGCAGCTCACCCCGATGGAAGGACGAGAGTGACCCTCATCGACGTACATCTGACGCCGGACTATGCGGCTCGGGCATTGCGGGACGATGTTCGGGCGGGGTTGGCGGCGACGCCCAAGTGGCTGCCGCCGAAGTGGTTCTACGACGCGCGGGGGAGTGAGCTGTTCGAGGAGATCACGCGGCTGCCGGAGTACTACCCGACGCGGGCCGAGCGGGAGATCCTGCACGCGCGGGCCGGCGAGATCGCGGCGATCACGAATGCGCACACGCTGGTCGAGCTCGGGTCCGGGTCGTCGGAGAAGACCCGCCTGCTGCTCGACGGGCTCCGCGCCCACGGCACGCTCACGTCGTTCGTCCCGCTCGACGTGTCGGAGTCCGCGCTGCGGGACGCGTCCGATGCCATCAACGCCGACTACCCGGGTCTCGACGTCCATGGTGTGGTCGGCGACTTCACCGCGCACCTCGACAAGCTCCCGGGCGATCCGCCGCGGGTCGTCGCGTTCCTCGGCGGCACGATCGGCAACCTGATCCCGGCCGAGCGGGAGGCGTTCTACCGTTCCGTTCGCGAGGTCCTCGAGCCGGGGGAGTGGTTGCTGCTGGGCACCGATCTGGTGAAGGATCCGGCCACGTTGGTTGCGGCGTACGACGACTCCGCCGGTGTCACCGCCGAGTTCAACAAGAACGTGCTGCGGGTGATCAACCGGCAGCTCGGCGCGGACTTCGACGTGGACGCGTTCGAGCACGTCGCGCTCTGGGACGCGGACAACGAGTGGATTGAGATGCATCTGCGCGCCACCCGCGCGATGCGCGTGCTGATCCCGGAGATCCACCTGGAGATCACGTTCGACCAGGGCGAGGAGATCAGCACCGAGATCTCCGCCAAGTTCCACCGCTCCGGCGTCGAAGCCGAACTCGACAAAGCAGACTTCACCCCCGCCGCCTGGTGGACCGACACAGAAGCCCGCTTCGCCCTCTCCCTCTGGCAAGCCACCTAACGCACACCCAGCGCCCGCGCCCCGCACCCGCACCCGCACCCTGACCCGCGGCCGAGCCCCGCACCCGCCCCCGACCCGCACCCGACCCCGACCGGCACCCGCCCCCGACCGCATCCCGCGCCTCGCCGCGGCGTCTCGTGTTGTCCCCGTTTGGCTGGTTGACCCAGCAAATGAGGGGTTCCCCACCCGTGTTGCGGGTGGGGAACCCCTCATTTCGTGGGTCAACCAGGCAAATTGCTGGGTCAGCCAGGCAAATGGGTCAGCTGCCCTGTTTGATCAATCCGTTGATCTTGTCTACGTAGGCCGGGAGGTCGGTGATCGGCTTCTTGCCGCTCAGGATGGGCTGGTAGTTGGCGGTCGTGAGGTCGCCGACCTGGGAGGCCCACTGGGTGGTGAAGCGGACGCCGACCGTCTTCTCCGCGGACAGGTCAGCCTTGACCGTGTCGACGACGGTCTGCTGCTGCGCCTTGGTGAGGGCGTCGAAGTAGCTCGTCTGTGCGGGCGTGTACGCCGGCGGCGCGACCGGGGAGGCCGGCAGTACGGCGTCCCACACCTTGGTGTTGATGTACTGCAGCACCTTGTACGTCGCGTCCTTGTCCTTGGTGTACTGCGGCGTGCAGATCCCGACCGAGTCGTACAGCGTGGTCGGCGTCTGCACCTGCGGGAACGGCGCGAACCCGTACTTGATCTTCGGCTTGTCGGTCTGGAACCCGGCCGCCAGCCACTGCCCGCCGAACGTCATCGGCACCTTGCCGGCCGCGAACAGCGACTGCACGTTCGCCGCGTCGTACCCGGGCGGCGCGACCGACCCGTTCTTGATCGCGGCGGTCAGCTTCTCGACGCCTTCCTTGTACTTGTCGTCGGCCTCGGCCTTCGTCGGGTGGTTCACGTTGTCGGTGAACGGCGCGCCGCCGGCCGACACGGAGTACATGCTCATCGTGAACGGCCCGTCCGGACCGGTCAGCTGGTCGGCGACCAGACCGTACTTCGCGCCGTTCTTGTTCGCCAGCTTCGCGGCCGCGGCGTACATGTCGTCCCACGTCCAGCCGGCCTTCGGGAGCGGGATCCCGGCGGCGGTGAACGCGTCGGCGTTGTACCAGACGCCGTACGTGTTCATCAGCGACGGCAGACCGCCCATCTGACCGTCGGCGGTCTTCCAGTTCTCGATCGCGGACGGCACGAACTTGTCGGCCTTGAAGTCGCCGTCACCGTTGTTGAGCTTGTCGGCCCAGTCGACCAGCAGGCCTTGCGACGTGTACTGCTGCTCGGTGTCGTTACCGCACCAGAACAGATCCGGCAGCTGCTTCGCCTGGGTCAGCGATGCGAGCTTGTCGCCGTACTGACCGCTCGGGGTCTCGAGCAGCTCGACCTTGACCTTGTCGTCCTTGAAGTCCGCCAAGGCCTTCTTGATCGCGGCGTTGGTCTCGGCCGACTCCCACGTCATCACCTTGACGGTGACCGGCCCGTCGCTCGAGCCGCCGTCCGAGCCGCCGCTGCAGGCCGTTGCCGTCAGCAACCCCGCGCACGCCAACGCGGCTACACCCAATGTCCTCTTCACAACAATCCTCATTTCTGGGTCGTGCTGCCGAGAGCGCCGAGACCCTGGATGAAATAGCGCTGCGCGGCGAAGAAGATGATCAGCGGCGGCAGCATGTAGAGCAGGTTGGTGGCCATGTAGTAGCTCCAGTCCGGCGTCTTCCCGGCGAACGGGGAGATGAACGACGCCATACCGACCGACAACGGCCACTTGCCGGACGAGTACAGGTAGACCAGTGGATTCAGGTAGTCGTTCCAGGACGCCTGGAACGCGAGGATCGCCATCGTCAGCCAGGCCGGCCGGGTCAACGGCAGCATCACGCTGACGAAGATCCGCAGATGCCCTGCGCCGTCGATCTTCGCCGCTTCATCGATGGAATAGGGGATCGCGAGAAAGTACTGCCGGGCCAGGAAGATGAACAACGGGTTCCCGCCGAGGAACGCCGGCACGATCAGCGGCAGCCAGGTGTCGTACCAGCCGATGCTCTTGTACATCTGGAACAACGGGATGAGTCCGACGACGCCTGGCAGCAGCATGCTGCCGACGAACAGGTAGAACCACATCTTGCGGCCGGGGAACCGCAACCGGGCCAGCGCGTAGCCGGCCATCATCGCGGTCATCACGCCGCCGATCACACTCAACCCGGTGATCACGAACGAGTTCAGCAGCAGCTTCGGGAAGTGGATCGCCTTCGGCCCGTTGATGAAGTTGCTCCACGTCCACTCGTGCGGAAGCAGCTTCGGCGGAATGTCGAACACCGCGGTGCGGCTCTTCAGCCCGATCGTGATCATCCACAGCAGCGGTACGACCATCACCGCGCAGATGAACAACGCGACGACGTACCAGGCCGTCGTACCGACCAGGCGTGGTTTCTTCTTCGCCGGGGCGACGCTCTGCGTTGCGCCGGCGACGGTGGTCTCAGTCGGAAGTGCTGTCACTGTACGTCCAGAGCGAGGAGAACTTCGCGGTCAGGGCGATCACGGCGATGATGATCACGAACAGCACCCACACCTGCGCGGACGCGTACCCCAGTTGCGGGATCCGGCCCAGGGTCGGGAAGCCGTTCTCGTAGATCGAGAGCATCAGCACCTTGGTGCTGAACCCCGGTCCGCCGTTGGTCAGGATCTTGGGCTGGTTGAAGGTCTGCAGCGCGGCGGTGGTCTGCAGGATCACCTGCAGCAGCATGATCGGGCTGATCATCGGCATCGTGATCCGGAAGAACACCGACCACGGCCCGGCGCCGTCTACTTTCGCGGCCTCGTACAGCTCGGTCGGCACCGACTGCAGCGCGGCCAGGAAGATGATCATCGTCCCGCCGACACCCCACAGCATCACCAGCACCACCGAGGGCATCGACATCGTGGAGCTTTGCAACCACAGGCTCGTCGGCAGGCCGAGGCGGTCGAGGATCGTGTTCATCAACCCGACCTGCGGGTCGAGGATGAACTTCCAGAGCGTGATCGTCGCGACCGCAGGCAGCACGACCGGCAGGTACGCCAGCGTCCGGACGACACGGACGCCGGCGAAGCGCTGGTTGCAGAACATCGCCAGCGCCAGACCGAGGATCAGCGACAACGGGACATAGAGCAGCACCAGATAGCCGGTCGCCCGCAACGCCGGCCAGAACGCCGGGTCGGTGCTGAACAGCCTCCGGAAGTTGCCGAGGCCAACGAAGACCGGGTCGGTCAACCCGTTGTACTTCGTCAGCGCGAGATAGAACGATCGAATCAGCGGATACCCCACGAAGACCAAGAACCCGATCACCGCGGGTGCGATGAACAGGTACGCCGCCCTCACGTCGGAGCCGGCGTTCCGGCTCATCCCACCGCGGCCGCGGCTTCGCCGCGCGGTCAATCCGCCTCGAGAACTTGCACTCCCGCTTCCCTCGCTCCGCTCGGGAACGAAATTCATCCGGCCTCCTGGACGGTAACGTTTCCAACGTTTTACTGTTGGGTGACGATGCCGTGTCGCGAAAAGGAAGTCAACCCCGTGTCCGAAACGTTTCCAAGCCAGCCAGAGGTCAGCCGGCCGACGATGATCGACGTCGCCCGGCGGGCCGGTGTGGGCCTCGGCACGGTGTCGCGTGTGGTGAACGGTGGCCATGGCGTCCGCGACGAGACCGCGCAGCGAGTCCGCGCCGCGATCGACGAGCTCGGGTTCCAGCGCAACGAGGTGGCCCGGGCGCTGCGGCCGGGCAAGAAGTCGACCAGCCTGGCGCTGGTGCTCGGCGACCTGACCAACCCGTTCTACGCGAGCATTGCGAAGGCTTCGCTCGAAGTCGCCGGGCAGTCCGGTTTCGCCGTCGTGCTCGGCAGCGTGGACGAGGACCCGGAGGGTGAGAAGCGGGCCATTCAGGAGCTGGTCAGCCGGCAGGTGGCCGGTCTGATGATCGTGCCCGACCAGGGCGATCACGCGTTCCTGCAGGGCGCCGGCGTACCGGTCGTGTTCGTCGACCGGCCGGCGACCGGGATCGACGCGGACATCGTGATGGTCGACAACGAGGGTGGCGGGCGGATCGCGGCCGAACATTTGCTGGAGCAGGGCCACGAGCGGATCGCGATCATCCTCGCCCCGTCGTACTACACGATCGGGCGGCGACTGCGCGGGTTCCGGCGCGCGCACCGGGCCGCGGGGATCGAGGTCGACGAATCGCTCGTCATCCAGCTTCCCGAGGGCAACGCCGAGGCCGCGGCGAAGGCGACCCGCGAGGTGATGCTGCGGCCCGATCCGCCGACCGCGATCTTCTCATCGACAAACTTCCTCACCGAGGGTGTGCTGCGTGCTCTTGGTGAGCTCGGCGGTGAGCGCGGCAGTGAGCTCGACAACGGGCCGGCAGTGGTCGGGTTCGACGACTTCCGGCTCGCCGACATGCTGCCGACGCCGGTCACGGTCGTTGCCTCCGACATCGCCGAGCTCGGCCGGAGCGCGGCGCGGTTGTTGCTCGATCGCGCGTCCGGTGCGGACACCCGCCCGCCGCAGCGGATCGTGCTGCCGTGCGCACTGATCGAGCGCGGGTCGGGGGAGCGCCCGCCGGATTCTGCTGGCAAGAGAAAAGCGCGGTGACAGTTCGCCGCGCTGGCTAGGGTCGACGCGTGTACTACGAGTCGTTCGGAGCCGGTCGGCCGATCTTCTTCCTGCCCAGCTGGGGTGGCGACGCCGGTGAAGGGCGCGACGTCCACGAGCCGGTCTTCGAGCAGCGGCCGGGGTGGCGCCGGATCTACGTGGACCCGCCAGGCACCGGGCGGTCGCCTGCTGTTGCGTCGATCACCGACCAGGACGGCATGCTTTCTGCCATCGCGGAGTTGATCGACGACTTGGCCGGCGACGCGCCGTTCGCCCTCGCCGGTACCTCGGCCGGCGGCCTGCACGCGCGGGGCATCGTCAAACGCGACCCGGCCCGCGTCCTGGGGTTGTTGCTGCGCGCGCCGGGCATCGTCATCGACCGCTCACAGCGCACGCTCCCGACCGACGAGTACCTGATGCCGTCGGCGTCACGTGAACGCCAGCACCAGTACTACGACGCGGCCGAGACGCAGGCGAACCTCGCCTTTCTCGGGGCGATCCAGCGCGACGTGTCGACGTACGGCCTGCGGGAAGACCCGGCGGTCCGCTTCGAGCGGCCGACGCTGATCGTGACCGGCCGGCAGGACACCACAGCCGGGTACGCCGACACGTGGTCGATCCTCGACGACTACCCGCGCGCGACGTTCGCCGTACTGGATCAGGAGGACCACTTCCTGCCCGGACCTGGATCGGCGCTGTATCGCGCGCTGGTGACGGACTGGCTGACCGGAGTCGAGCAGAGAATCGAGCAGAGCATCGAGCACCCGGACGCGTGAGGGGCGGAACGCGCGTCCGGGTGCTCGTCCAGGGGTGGGTCAGAAGTTCGGCCAGGCCCAGCCGAGGTAGTTGTTGAAGTAGGGCAGCGCGCGGGTGCCGATCGCGCCGCTGACGCTGGTGGCCCAGAACGTGCCGTCGCCCTTCGCGACCCCGACATGGCCGTAGGCGCTGATGTTCCAGAAGACCAGGGCGCCCTTCGGTGGGTTCAGGTCGCCGCGGTGCGCGGCGCCACGAGCCACGGCGTCGTTCCAGTCGGCGATGGCCGAGGCCCAGATGCCGGTCTTCCCGTACGAGTTCTCGGCGGCCATCTCGCAGTACCCCTGGTAGGCGGTCGATCCGCTGCGGGCGGCGTACCAGGCGACGGCCTTGTCGGCGCGCGGGTTGCTCGCGCACAGTGGCGCGATCAGGCCGCTGCTGCCGGTGTTGACGTAGGCGTCGGTGATGAAGCCCTTGCCGGGGATGTGGTCCCAGATCAGGCTGCGGCCGAACTTGCCGGTGACCGGCTCGCCGTAGATCTGGCAGTCGATCTCCACGGCTCCGTCGGGCTGGGTGCCGACCGAGCCGAAGCTGGTCGCGTTGCCGGACCGGATGGTGACGCCGGCGCCGCTGTCGGTGACGACGGTTCCGGTGGCGGCGCTGGCGGGGAGAACGCCGGTGCCGACGAGGGCGGCGCCGCTGAGGAGGGCGACAGCGGTGAGACGGGACGTGATGCGCATGAGGGCGGTACGCATGGTGGTGTTCCCTTCTGGAGTTGTACTCGCAGGGAATCAGAAAGTGACGGCGTTGTCGCAGTGGGCAACGGAGTTGATTCACTGCGGTTTGGTATTTTGTGTAGATAAGTGACGGCGAGAGCGGAGAGTGCGCCGTGCGCCCAGCCCAGGCTCGATACGTGATCGGAGCTCGCATGCGCGAGCTACGCGAGGCTGCCGGGGTTGCTTTGACCCGCGCCGCCTCCGAGTCCGGGTGGGACAAGGGGCATCTGTCCCGGGTCGAGCGCGGGCACACCAAGCCGAGCCGCGAGTTGATCGAGTGGTACGACGACTCGTTCGGAGCGAACCAGGCTCTGGTCAACCAGTTGATGGAGCTCGACGCCGCCGTACGGGCCGGCCGGGACATGTCGCAACGGGACATGCGCAGGCATGTGCAACCGGTGCTGCTTGGCGGATCCGTGCCGATCGATCATCACCCCGACGACCGGGCCGAACTGGTGGGGGAGACGGTGCCGGACGGTACGCGGGTGTGCCGGGAGCAGGTGTTCGAGAAGACGTGGGAGCTCCGCAACAGCGGCGAACGCCCGTGGCGCAACCGCTACCTCACCCGCCAAGGCGCCGCCGGCACCCCCGGCTGGCTCCGCTCCCCAGCGCGCGCCGCAGTCCCCGACGCCGACCCCGGCGACATCGTCACGGTAACCATGAAGCTCCAGGCCCCCTGCCAGGTAGGCGCCTCCACCGCCTACTTCAAACTCACCGACGAAGCCGGCCGCCTGTACTACCCAGGCCTGGAGTCCCCGCCCTTGTACTGCACCATCTTCACCATCCACGACCCCTAACCCGCCCCCACGCCGCCCCCACGCCGCCCCCGCGCCTGCTCGCTGAGCCCGTTGCACAGGAAATGGGGCGAGTGCAGGCTGAATAACCTGTTCAACGCCCCCGCCACGCCGGCGCACCCCCACTAGATGGCAGGCGTTGTCGAATGAGGTTGGCTGTGGTGAGCGGGTGATCCAGGTCCGACCAGCCGACCCGGATGACCTGGTACCCGTGTGAGCGGAGGTCGTCCTCCCGCCACTTCTCGGCCACGAGATCATCGGCGTTCCCGTACTTCGTTGCGCCGTCGAACTCGACGATCACTACCCGCTCGAGCAGGATGTCGACCCGCCCGATCAGCCGCCCGGTCGCGTCCCGGATCTCGACCTGCAACTCCGGCTCCGGGAGGCCGTGGTTCGCCAGCAGGACCCGGAGACGCGACTCGCCGACCGATTCGCTCAGCCCGTTCGCGAACCGCGCCGCCGCCCGCGCGGCCGGCGAACCGTGCCACACCCTGTGCCGATCCGCCGTCGCCACGAGCGCCTCCGGACTGACCAGGCGGTTATGCAGCGCGGCGTCGCCCAGCACGACTCCCACCTCGTACGACGAGACGCACGCGGTCTCGGCGACAGCACGGGACGGCGTCACGACCTGCAAACCGTCGACGACAGTGAGCTCGCCGGGGTCGAAGCGTGACCGGTGTACGTCGGCGATGGAATCGGAGCGCGTCCGGCCACTGGCCTTGGTCACGTGCACCTGGGACAGGTCGAGGCCCCAGGTCGGTAACCCGTGCAGCACCGCCGCCGACTGATGACTCACCACTGCACCCGGTCCCAAGCGGCTGACGACAGCTCGGGTCTTCAGGAGGTGCAGGCGCTTGGCGCGATCCCAGGAGGCCTCACTCGCGGGCGAGGCGCCTGGTTCGACATACACGTCACGCGACAGCCGCGACCACCGCCCGATCCGCAGCCGTCGCCGGAGCTCACTGTCGCTGTAGCCGCAATCCACAGCGTCCGCCCGGGTGAACCAGCCCCCACGGGCGTCCGCCAACACGCTCAACTTTGGATTCATACAGGCAAGATGCAGTCACCACACCCCTTGTGCGCCTGCGAATTCACCCCCTGTGGACAACCACAAGACGGGCCGGTGCACCCCATCCGGTGTCGGTGCACAGGAAATAACCTGTGCCGCGCCACCAGAACCTGTTCAAGCCCCCGGCGTACGGCTTCGAGTGCCTCGGCGTACGGCGGGTTAGGGGTTGAGGGGGTTGTACTCGGCGGCGATTTCGGCGTCTAGTTCGGCTTTGCGTTTTACCCAGCGTTCGGTGAGGCCCTTGACCTCTTCGCTGATGAAGTCGATGAAAGCCAGTGAGATGCGGATGCGGTGGTGGGCGTCGGTGCCTTCGCCGGCGGCGTCGAGGACCTTGCGGAGGGATTCGGACCAGCGGGCCAGTGAGGCGTCCTCGCTCATCATCGTCTGGTACCAGGCGTCGTCCTGGACGACGTACACGTCGCGGCGGCTGCCGGGCTCCCGCTCGCGGGTCGCCAGGCGCAGTTGCAGCAGGTAGTTGACCGCGCCGGAGACCGCGGCGGGACTCGCCTGCAGCTGGTCGGACAGTTCGGCGGCGGTCATCCGGCCGTCCACGCTGGACAGGATCGCGGCGAACACCCGGGCGGCCATCCGCGGCCAGCCGGTCTCGGCCAGCAGGTTGCCGAACTGCTCGGTGTATCGCCGGACGGCGTCGTCGTCTCGAAGTGCACTCACCGCCCCATCATCCCCTCTGGGTCACTCGATTACCTGACGTATGAGAAACGTGTTAGCAAGATTCACAAACTTCTGAATGAAGTGTACGTTATGAATCATGACATCAGCCATCGTGGTCTCTGGACTGCACAAGTCGTACGGAAGTACGCACGCCCTCGACGGTCTCGACCTGGAGGTCGCGACCGGTGAGGTGCATGGCTTCCTCGGGCCGAACGGCGCCGGGAAGTCCACCACCATCCGCGTCCTGCTCGGACTGCTGCGCGGTGACTCCGGTGATGTCTCGCTGCTCGGCGGCGACCCGTGGCACGACGCCGCGAAGCTGCACCGCAGGCTGGCGTACGTCCCGGGCGACGTGAACCTGTGGCCGAACCTGACCGGCGGCGAGGTGATCGACCTGCTCGGCCGGCTCCGTGGCGGGGTGGACGAGAAGAAGCGCGACGAGTTGCTGCGCCGGTTCGACCTGGACCCGACCAAGAAGGGCCGGACGTACTCCAAGGGCAACCGGCAGAAGGTCGCCCTGGTCGCCGCTCTCGCGAGTGATGTCGAGCTGCTGATCCTGGACGAGCCCACGTCCGGTCTGGACCCGCTGATGGAGGAGGTGTTCCGGCAGTGCATCGAGGAGGAGCGTCAGCGCGACCGCACCGTGCTGCTGTCGAGCCACATCCTGTCCGAGGTCGAGGCCCTGTGTGACCGGATCAGCATCATCCGCCGCGGCCAGGTGGTCGAGACCGGGACGCTGGCCGACCTGCGTCACCTCACCCGTACGTCGATCCAGGCCGAGCTGGCCGCATCGCCGAACGGGCTGGCCCAGCTGCCGGGGATCCACGGTCTCGATGTCGAGGGCAACCGGGTCCGCTGCGAGGTGGACACCGCCCAGCTCGACGCTGTGATGCGGCAGCTGTCCGCGAGCGGGATCAAGAGCCTGGTGGCGCAGCCGCCGACGCTCGAGGAGCTGTTCCTGCGGCACTACGAGGACGACGTACCTGCCCAGGACTCAACTGAGCCTGAGGCGGCCGTGCGATGAACGACTTCGTCGGAATCGGGACACTGGTGCGGCTCGCGCTGCGCCGGGACCGGATCCTGATCCCGATCTGGATCCTGGTCTTCGTGATCACGGCCGCCGGATCGGCCAAGGCGTCGATCGATCTGTACTCCGATCAGAACGCCCTGGTCGAGGCTGCGCGGACGTCGAACGCGTCGCCGGCGCTGGTCTCGCTGTACGGCCGGATCTTCGACGAGTCCTCGCTCGGGGAGGTCTCGCTGTTCAAGCTCACCGCGTTCGGCGCGCTACTGGTCGGACTGCTCGGCGGCATGCTCGTCGTACGGCACACCCGCAGTGAGGAGGAGTCCGGGCGGCTCGAGTTGCTGAGTGCCGGCGTACTCGGTCGGTACGCCGCTCTGGCCTCCGCACTGATCGTGTCCGGGGCGACTGTGATCGTGCTCGGGCTGCTGACTGCGCTGTCGCTGATGGGCAGTGGCTTGGACACGAAGGGGTCGTTCGCGTTCGGGTTGATGTGGGCGGCTGCTGGGCTCTCGTTCGCTGGTGTGGCTGCTGTGACCTCACAGGTCAGCGAGAGCGCCCGGGCTGCGAACGGGCTCACTGCGGTAGTGCTCGGCGTGGCGTACGTACTGCGCGCCATCGGCGACTCGTCCGCAGACGGCAGCACGCAGTGGGTCTCGTGGCTGTCACCGATCGGCTGGGCCCAGCAGGTCCGTCCGTACGCCGGTGAGCGGTGGGTCGTACTGCTGCTACCGCTGGCGTTCCTCGCGCTACTGATCACTGCAGCGACCGCACTGATCCGGCGGCGTGACCTAGGCGCCGGTCTGGTGCCGCCACGTCCCGGACCGCCCAGGGCGGCCAAGTCGTTGCGTTCGCCGCTCGCACTGGCGTGGCGGCTGCACCGGGGCTCGCTGTACGCCTGGGGTTTCGCGTTCCTGCTACTCGGGCTGCTGGTCGGCAACATCGCCAGCAACGTCGACGGGTTCGTCACGAGCGACAGTGCCAAGGAGATGGTGCAGAAGCTCGGTGGTGTGGAGGGCATCACCGATGCGTTCCTGGCGACCGAGATGGGCATGGTGGGGCTGCTCGCGTCGGCGTTCGGTATCCAGGCGGCGCTCCGGCTGCGGTCGGAGGAGACCGCCCTCCGGGCCGAGCCGCTGCTGGCGACCGGTGTGACCCGGGCGCAGTGGCTGGCTAGCCACGTGCTGATGGCACTGCTCGGCACCGGCGCATTGATCCTGGTCGCCGGGCTGGGCTCTGGCATCTCGAGTGGAGCGTCACTCGGCAACATGGGCCGTCAGGTGCCGCGGATGCTCGGTGCGGCCGCCGTACAGCTGCCTGCGATCTGGCTGGTGACCGCTCTGGTCGTCGTCCTGTTCGGGCTCGCGCCCAAGCTGGTGACCGGCGGGTGGGCGCTGTACGGCGTGTTCCTGCTGATCGGTCAGTTCGGTGAGATCTTCAACCTGCCGCAGTGGATGATCAACCTCAGCCCGTACGGCCACACGCCGCGGTTGCCGGGCGGTGACTTCTCCGTCGCCCCCGTGCTCTGGCTGACCGCGATCGCCGCCGCACTTACCATCGCCGGCTTCACCACATTCCGCCGCCGCGACATCGGTTAACCACGATCAGCGCTGGTCTGAGGGCACAGGCCCGCCCGGCACGTCACCGGGCGGGCCTGTCTACGATCGCTGGGTGTTCAGTGAGCAGCTGGTGGAGTTCTGGAGCGAGCGGCACCTGTGTGTGCTGAGTACGGTCCGGTCGGACGGGACGGTGCACGCGACGCCCGTTGGAGCGACCTTGGACGTCGAGGCGGGGCTGGTGCGGGTGATTTGCTCCGGTACGTCGTACAAGGCCCGGGCGATCCGGCGGCTCGGAGAGGCGGCTGTCGCGGTGACACAGGTGGACGGCCGGCGCTGGAGCACGATCGAAGGGCGTGCTGTGGTCAGTGACGACCCTGCGCGGGTGCACGAGGCCGAACGGCGGTACGCCAAGCGCTACAAGGAGCCACGGGTCAACCCGCAGCGCGTAGTCATCGAGATTGCTGTCACGAAGGTCCTCGGCAATGCCTGACCCCATCACCGTCGTAGGCCTCGGCGCCGACGGCTGGACCGGCCTCACAACCCCAGCCCGCCACGCCATCGAACAGGCCGAAGTCCTCCTAGGCAGCCCCCGCCAACTCGCCCTCCTCCCATCTACCACCTCCACCCCACCCACCTCGGATGGGGCGGCTGACCCGTCCGGTGCCGTGCGGGTTCCTTGGCCTTCGCCTCTGTCGGAGGCGCTTCCGCGGTTGTTGGCGGAGCACCGAGGGCGGCGGATCTGTGTGTTGGCGAGTGGTGACCCGACGTTCCACGGCATCGGTACGACGCTGGTCCGGTTGCTCGGCGCTGACGCCGTACACGTGATCCCGCAGCCGTCGAGCGTCTCGTTGGCGTGTGCGCGACTCGGCTGGGCGCAGGATCAGGTGCAAGTGGTGAGCCTGGTGACCAACCCGGTCGAGCGACTCCACCCGCACCTGCAGCCCGGCCGACGGGTCCTGATCCTCAGCCGAGGCGCCCAAACCCCGGCCGAGGTCGCGGATCTGTTAATTGCCCGAGGCTACGGCTCCAGCGAGTTCACCGTCCTCGAACAGCTCGGCGGCCCAGCCGAACGCGTCCGTACGACGAACGCCACCGACTGGTCCGACGACGTCGACCCGCTCAACGTCATCGCCGTACTCTGTCCACACGACGCCCCCGTCCTCTCAACAGCACCCGGCCTGCCCGACGACGCGTACGAGAACGACGGCCAACTGACCAAACGCGAAGTCCGCGCGGTCACCCTGTCCCGTCTCGCACCCGTCCCCGGACAACTGCTCTGGGACATCGGCGGCGGCGCGGGCAGCATCGCGATCGAGTGGTCCCGGCACCACCCGACCTGCCACGCGATCGCTGTCGAACGCGACCCCGACCGCGCGAAACGCCTTGAACGCAACGTGGCCGCACTGGGTGCGGCCGTGGAGACGGTCGAAGGTGCAGCCCCGGCAGCGCTCGACGGTCTCGAATCGCCGGACGCGATCTTCATCGGCGGGGGCGCGACGGCCGCCGGCATGTTCGACGCCTGCTGGAACGCGCTCCGCCCCGGCGGTCGCCTGGTCGCCAACGGGGTCACGCTGGAGACCGAGTCCCTGATCGCCCAGTGGTACAAGGCCGTCGGCGGCGACCTCATCCGCCTCGAAGTGCAACGTGCCGCGGCTGTCGGCACGATGACCGGTTGGCGCCCGGCGATGCCGGTGACGATCTGGAGCGTGACCAAGTGACAATCCTGAGGCCGGGCCTCCGCGGGGGCATCGACTCATGACGGTGCACTTCATCGGTGCCGGACCCGGCGCGGCGGATCTGATCACCGTCCGCGGCCGCGACCTGATCGCGTCGTCACCCGTCTGTCTGTACGCCGGTGCGCTCGTCCCGGTCGAACTCCTCGACCACTGCCCGCCCGGCGCCCGCAAGGTCGACACCGCGAACCTGACCCTCGACGAGATCGTCGCCGAGCTCGCCACCGCGCACGCCGCCGGCCGCGACGTCGCTCGCCTGCACTCCGGCGACCCGTCCGTGTTCAGCGCGATGGCCGAACAGATGCGCCGCCTCGACACCCTCGAGATCCCGTACGACGTGACACCGGGCGTACCGGCGTACGCCGCGGCCGCCGCCACCCTCGGCCGTGAGCTGACCGTCCCCGAGGTCGGGCAGACCGTCGTCCTCACCCGGATCGGAGGCAGCGCCAGCGCGATGCCGGCCGGTGAGGATCTCGCGACCCTCGGCGCGAGCCAGGCGACGATCGTCCTGCATCTTGCGGTGCAGCAGATCGAACGCGTGGTCGAGGAACTCGTCCCGAACTACGGCGCGGGCTGCCCGGTCGCTGTCGTCGCGCGAGCTTCTCGCGACGACGAGGTCGTCCTGCGCGGCACGCTCGCCGATATCGCTGAGCAGGTGAAGGCTGCCGGTGTTCGCCGTACCGCCGTCATCATCGCCGGAAAGGTGCTGTCGGCAACGGCTTTTCGGGACAGTCATCTCTACTCGGCCGATCGGTCTCGATGAAGGTTCTGCTGCTCGGCGGGACGGGGGAGGCCCGCGAGCTGGCGGGTCTGCTGGCTGGGGCCGGGGTCGAGGTGGTGTCGTCGTTGGCGGGGCGGACGGCCGATGCGCGAGTTCCGGTTGGTGAGGTGCGGGTCGGTGGGTTCGGTGGGGCCGCCGGGCTGGCGGGGTGGTTGCGGGAGCATCCGGTTGATGCGGTGATCGATGCGACGCATCCGTTTGCGGCGATGATCACTGCGAATGCGTTTTCCGCCACGCGCGAGGTCGGTGTGCCGCTGCTGGTGCTGCGGCGGCCGGGTTGGGCCGCGGAGCCTGGCGACAACTGGCATTGGGTCGAGACCGCTTCCGCGGCTGCTGAGTTGCTGCCGGAGCTCGGGACGCGGGCGTTTCTCACGATCGGACGGCAGGGGCTTGATGCTTTCGCTGGAACGGGGCTGTGGACGCTGGCTCGGTGCGTCGACCCGCCTGAACCTCCTCCCACCTGGTGCACGCTGATTCTTGCCCGCGGTCCCTTTACCCTCGCCGACGAGGAGAGGATCCTGCGCGACCACACCATCGACGTACTGGTCACCAAGGACAGCGGCGGACCCGCCACAGCCGCCAAACTCACCGCGGCCCGCGGACTGGCGATTCCTGTCATCGTGATCCGCCGCCCACCTCTACCTGCAGGGCCTGAGGTGGTCGAGACGGTCGAGGGGGCCGTTCAGTGGGTGATGCGAGCGAGCCACTCACCGAGCACGTGACGCTCGCCGTCAGTCAGCATCTCAAGCTCCGGCAACCGCGCCCGCAACGCGTTCGCAGCCGTCACTGCTCCCGCACTCCGCGCCACACCCGCCCGAGCCCTGCCGTCCGCCAACCCGCCGTCGGGCCGTCCGTCGTCCGCGAGCCCATCGTGCGTGGTCCCGCCGTTTGCGGTTTCGTGGTCTGTCGCGATGGCTGTGATCAAGGCGTCGAACATGGCGTCTGCCAGTCGCGGATCGCGGCGCTCCTCGGGGACGGCTAGCAGCGCTAGTACGGCGCCTGAACCGGCCGCCTGTACCAGTTCCGCGGCCAGGTCCTCGTCGACGCGCAACCGTCCGGCGGCTGCGATGTTGCGGATCCGGGTGCGCAGGATCGCCAGCCCGGCCTCGGCTGCCGCGGGGCGCCGGCCCGGCTGCGTGTCGGCGTACATCAGCAGGAAGAGTGCCGGGTTCGCCAGCCCGAACCCGATGTGCAGGTCCCACCCCGCGCGGAGGTCCGTGATCGGGTCGGCCGTCGGATCGAGCGGTGGTTTGTCCGCGAGGTACGTCGAGAACCCGTACTCGAGCACCGCCGCGAGCAGCCCGTCCTTGTCGCCGAACAGCCGGTAGATCGTCGGCGCCTGCGTACCGGCCGCGGCCGCGACCGCCCGTGTCGACACCGCCTCCCGCCCACCCGCCGCGAGCAATCCGGCAGCAACCTCGACGATGTGAGCCCGCATCCGATCCCGCCCACTGACGCCGTCGCTCGTGCCGTCGCCGATGGTCGCGTCGTCTGGCGTCTGGTCGGTCTGCGGCTCCTCCACGGGCCCAACGGTAGCGGTTGGCTCGACCTGTTAACAGTGATAGCGTCATTCTGTATCCATCGATAACAAGGAGCTGTAGATGATCATCGTCACCGGAGCTACCGGTCGCCTCGGCGGTGCTGTCGTCGACCGCCTCGCCGACCGTGTTCCCACCGGTCAGCTCGGCGTCAGCGTGCGTGACCCGGAGAAGGCCGCGGACCTTGCCGCCCGCGGCGTCCGGGTACGGCGCGGAGACTTCGGCGACCCGGATTCGCTCGCGCACGCATTCGAAGGCGCCACGCAGGTACTGATCGTTTCCGGCCCGGCCGACCCGGAGCCGCACCACGTCGCGATCGACCTCGCCAAGTCCGCCGGCGCCGAGCGCATCCTCTACACCAGCCACCAGGCCGCGAACCCGGACTCCTTGTTCCTCGCGACCCGCGGCCACGCCGCGACCGAACAGGATCTGATGAATTCCGGCGTACCGTTCACGGCGCTGCGCAACGGTTTCTACGCCAGTACGCCGGTCTTCCTGCTGCGGTCCGCGCTGGAGACGGGGGAGTTGATCCTGCCGGAGGATGGGCCGTTCTCCTGGACAGCACACCGGGATCTGGCCGACGCGGCGGTGCTCGCGCTCACCGAGCCGGGACGCCTTGACGGCCTCACGCCGGCGCTGACCGGGCCGGAGTTGCTCGACTACGCGGACATCGCCGCGATCGCTTCGGAGCTCGTCGGGCGGAAGATCGTCCGGGTCACTGTCCCGGACGAGGAGTGGAAGCGGGCGGCTCTCGGCCGTGGGATGCCGGAGTTCCTGGTCGACCTGACACTGGGCATCTTCGCGGCCGCCCGGCGCGGCGAGTTCGCCGTCGTCGACCCCACGCTGCCGGCACTCCTCGGCCGCCCGGCCACGACGCTCCGTGAGGTCCTCGCCGCCGAGCTCACCGCGTAGAGCACGCCCGACCAGTACCGGGGCATGCCCTGACCGTCGGCGGCAAGTGGGTCGATAGATTGACGCCATGGGGATTCAGATCGCGCCTAGCATCCTGGCCGCCGACTTCTCGCGACTGTCGGACGAGGCGGCCGCCGTGTCGAATGCGGACTGGCTGCACGTCGACGTGATGGACAACCATTTCGTGCCGAATCTGACCCTCGGGTTGCCGGTGGTCGAGTCGCTGGCCAAGGCGACCGACCTGCCGCTCGACTGTCACCTGATGATCGAGGACCCGGACCGCTGGGCGCCTGGGTACGTCGAGGCGGGCGCGTCGAGCGTCACGTTCCACGTCGAGGCCTGCCGGGCGCCGATCCGGACCGCGCGGGAGATCCGGGCCAAGGGCGCACGGGCCGCGATGGCGCTCAGGCCCGCAACCGCGATCGAGCCGTACGAGGACCTGCTGGCCGAGCTCGACATGATCCTGATCATGACCGTCGAACCAGGTTTCGGCGGGCAGAAGTTCCTCGACGTCTGCCTCCCCAAGATTCGCCGCACCCGCCAACTGCTCGACAAGCACGGCCTGGACCTGTGGATCGAGATCGACGGCGGTGTCTCGGCCGACACCATCGAGCGCTGCGCGGAGGCCGGCGCCGACGTGTTCGTGGCCGGCTCGGCCGTGTACGCCGCCGACGACCCGAACGCGATGGTCGAGCAGCTCCGCGGTCTCGCCGAGCAGTCCGCCGGCCGGTAAGGCGGATAAGTCCGGCCCAGACCAGTCAGGCCTCTACGATGGGCCGGTGAGCGAGCACAAACCGGTGGACACCTGGCTGACCGACATGGACGGCGTGCTGGTGCACGAGGAACGCGCCATCCCCGGCGCCAGCGAGTTCATCGCGGCGCTGCAGGCGTCCGGCAAGAAGTTCCTGGTCCTCACCAACAACTCGATCTTCACCCCACGCGATCTCCGCGCCCGCCTGCTTGCCGCGGGCATCGACATCCCGGAGCGGTCGATCTGGACCAGCGCGCTCGCCACCGCGCAGTTCCTCGACGACCAGCGGCCGCGCGGAACGGCGTACGTGATCGGCGAGGCGGGACTGACCACCGCGCTGCACGAGATCGGGTACGTGCTGACCGAGCGCGACCCGGACTACGTCGTCCTCGGCGAGACCCGGACGTACTCGTTCGAGGCGATCACCAAGGCGATCCGGCTGATCGCCGAAGGCGCCCGCTTCATCGCGACCAACCCGGACCCGACCGGCCCGTCACAAGAGGGTCCGCTGCCGGCGACCGGCTCGGTCGCCGCGCTCATCACCCGGGCCACAGGCGTCGCGCCGTACTTCGTCGGCAAGCCGAACCCGCTGATGATGCGCAGCGCCCTGAACCGGATCGAGGGGCACTCCGAGACCACCGTGATGATCGGTGACCGGATGGACACCGACATCATCAGCGGTCTCGAGGCAGGCCTGCGGAGCGTGCTCGTGCTGTCCGGATCGACCGCCGACCACGAGGTCGAGCGCTTCCCGTACCGCCCGACCCGCGTGGTCCAGTCGATCGCCGACGTCGTACCGCTCGTGACCGCGATGTCCTAGCAGGTCAGAACGCGGAAACCGTAGCCCTGGGCCTTCAGGGCCTTGAGGATCACAGGCAATGCCGCCACAGTCTGGGTGCGGTTGCCGCCGCCGTCGTGCATCAGGATCACCGAGCCGCTGTGCACGTTCTTCAGCACACGTTGCACGATCGCCGCCGTACCGGGCTTGGTCCAGTCCCGCGAGTCCACGGTCCACACGACGAGGTCCTTGCCGAGTGCCTTCGCCCGTTGCCGGACGGTTGCGTTCACCCCGCCGTACGGCGGTCGCAGGCAGGCCGGCGTACTGCCGATCTGTGTCCGGATGGTCGTATCCGTCGACGTCACCTGCTGCCGGAACGCGGCCGCGCCGAGGTTGCGGAGGTCGGCGTGCGTCCAGGTGTGGTTCTGCACGCTGTGGCCGGCCTCGTGGACCCGCTTGGTCAGCTCGGGATGCTTCTGGACGTTCTGCCCGACCTCGAAGAACGTCGCCTTGGCGCCGTACTGCGCGAGGATGCCGAGCACCATCGGGGTGTAGGTGGCATCAGGCCCGTCGTCGAACGTCAGTACGACGTACTTGGTCGGCAGCGGCGTCTTCGTCGGCGTCGCCGGTGCCGCTGCGGGTGGAGTGGACGTGGGCGTGGGCGTGGGTTGTCCGGCCGGTGACTTCGCCGCAGCGACGACCACCGAGCCGATCACCGCGCTCACCAGCATCATCATCGCGAGCCCGATCATGCGATGACCGGACCGCGTCAAACGAACATCCATGCATCCCCCCAGGGCGGTGGGTGGTTCGCTTCCTGCGGTCAACCCTGGGTGCGACGGCCGCGAAAGCCAGGCACCACGCCGCTTCCCCGTCAACAAGTCACGGATAGCGGACGCGCATCAGGTGCACGACATCGTGGTGAAGCCGTAGCCTCTGGCCTTCAGGGTCCGCAGGATCGTCGGCAGCGCCGCGACCGTCTGGCTGCGGTTGCCGCCGCCGTCGTGCATCAGGATCACCGAACCGCTGTGTACGTTCGCCAGTGCCCGGCGCACGATCACCGACGTTCCCGGGCGGGACCAGTCGCGGGTGTCGATGGTCCACACACGGATGCTCTTGCCGAGGGCGGCGGCCCTCCGCGAGACCAGTTTGTTCGTCCCGCCGTACGGCGGCCGGAGACAGCGCGGGGTGTACCCCGTCTGGGCCCGGATGTACCGGTCCGTCTTCTGGACCTGGTACCTGAACGCGCTCGCGGAGACGTGCCGGAGGTCCGGGTGCGACCAGGTGTGGTTCTGCACGCTGTTGCCCTGCTGATAGACCCGTCGGGTCAGGGACGGGTAGCGCGCAACGTTCTGGCCGATCTCGAAGAAGGTCGCTCTCGCCCCGTATGCGCGAAGGATCTTCAGGATCTGCGCGGTGTAGCGCGAACTCGGGCCGTCGTCGAAGGTGAGATACACGTACTTGCTCGTCGCACTGGCCTGCGCGACCGAGCTGGTGGCTGCTCGGCTCGTGGCTTGCGGCGCGGCCGTCGCCACCAGGCCGAGCGCAGCCGAGAGTGCGATGGCGACTGCTGCGATCACGAACCGGCTGGACCGCCCGGCCGACCGACGATACGGAGACATGACTACCCCCAGTTGCTGCTCCACCCCCGAACGGGGTTCTTCCATCGTGCGCCCAGATGTCTCTTGGGGCCAGAGCGGACGGTCTCAGAGCACTTGGGAGAGGAACTGGCGCAACCGAGCCGACTCGGCGGCGTCGAAGATCTGTTCGGGTACGCCGGACTCGACGACGACGCCGTGGTCCATGAAGGCCACCTGGTCGGCGACCTCGCGGGCGAACCCCATTTCGTGGGTGACCACGACCATCGTCATCCCGGCCTCGGCGAGGTCCGCCATCAGCGACAGCACGCCCTTGACCAGCTCGGGATCCAGCGCCGACGTGGCCTCGTCGAAGAGCATCACCTCGGGCTCCATCGCCAGCGCCCGCGCGATCGCGACCCGCTGCTGCTGACCGCCGGACAGGTTCCCGGGCCGCGCTCCGGCCTTGTGCGCCAGGCCGACCAACTCGAGCTGCGCGCGGGCGGCCGCCTGTGCGGCCTCGGCGTCGAGCTTCTTGATCTTGCGCAGCGGAAGCGTGATGTTGTCGAGCACGCTCTTGTGCGGGAACAGGTTGAAGTGCTGGAACACCATGCCGATGCGCCGTCGCAGTACGTCGGCATCGCCCCGCAGTACCGACTCGCCGCCGAGCTTCACATCACCCGCGTCCGGTTCGAGCAGCCGGTTGATCGCACGCAGCAGCGTCGACTTCCCGGACCCCGACGGGCCGATCACGCAGGCGGTCTGCCCGGCCGGTACGACGAGATCGACGCCGCGCAGCACCTTGTTGGTGCCGAACGCGAGCTCGACACCGCTCACCTCCAGGCTGGCTGCCTCAACGGTTCGCATGCGCGAGCTCCTCCAGTTGTACGTCCTCCGACTCGACCGGTCGTCCTTCGCGTAGCCGCTTGTCGAAGTGGTTGACCAAGTGCGTCAGCGGGACCGTGATCACCAGGTAGAAGATGCCCGCGAGCAGCAACGGGGACAGGTTGCCGTTGGTCGCGGCCGCGTCCTGACCGATCCGGAACAGTTCGCGCTGGCTCGCCAGCAGACCGAGGAAGTACACCAGGCTCGACTCCTTCACGAGCGCGATGAACTGGTTCACCAGCGCCGGCAGCACCCGACGTACCCCTTGCGGGATGACGACCAGCCGCATGCCGCTCGTGTAGCTGAAGCCCAGTGCACGGGCGGCCTCGAGCTGCCCTTTCTCCACACTCTGGATTCCGGAACGGAAGATCTCGCCGATGTACGCCGCGGCGATCAGGGAGAGCGCGAGAATGCCGAGCGGGTACGGGTTCGGGCCCCACCAGTGCCGGGTGATCGGGGACAGGCCCTGGCCGATCAGCAGGATGGTCAGGATCGCGGGCAGGCCGCGGAAGATGTCGGTGTAGAGCTTCGCCGGCCAGCGCAGCCAGCGCTTGCTGGACAGGGCGAGGACCGCCACGAGCATACCGAGCAGGGTGCCCAGCACGACCGAGGCGGCCGCCAGAATCAGGGTGTTGACCAGTCCTACCTTCAGCATCTCGGGCAGGACCGCCTTCATCGACTCCCAGTCGAGGAAGGTGTCGTTCAGGGTGGACCAGATGTCCATCAGGCTTTGGGAGCCGTGAACTTGACCGATCCGCTGCCCGGCTTGAAGTTCGCCGGTACGGCGCGACCCGGGTAGTACTGCTCGACCAGCTTGGTCCAGGTGCCGTCGGCGATCACCTCGTCGAGCGCCTTGTTCACGGCTTCGCGGAGCTTGTCGTTGCTCTTCGCCACCGCGAACGCCATCGGCGCGTCGCTCAGCTCCTTCGCGGCCAGGATCACCGTGCCGCCGCCTTGCTCCTTCGCCATCTTCTCGCCGATCTCGGCGGGCGAGACCCAGGCGTCCGCCGTACCGGCCTTGAGCTGGCCGAGCGCGGCGTTGTAGTTCGGGACGCGGACCGGGTTCAGGTTCTTCTGCGTGGCGTAGTCGTCCTGGACGGTGCCCTGGACGACCACGACGCGCTTGCCGGTGAGCTGGTCGAACGACGTGATCGCCAAAGAATTAGAGCTAGCGTTCTTGGTGGTAACCAGGCCGAGGTAGCCGAAGTCGTACCCGTTGCTGAACGCAACCGTATTCTTCCGCGCCTCGGTGACCGTGATCGACGAGCTGCCGAGGTCGAACTGGCCGCCGTTCACCTGCGACAGCAGCGCCGAGAAGTCGGTCCCGACGAACTCCGGCTTCAGGTTCAGCTTCGCCGCGACCGCGGTGATCAGGTCGTTGTCGAACCCGGTGAACTTCCCGTCCTTCACGTAGACGTTCGGCGGCGCGTCGGTCAGGGTCCCGATCCGCAGCGTCCCCGCCTTCATCAGCCCCAGATCCTGGCCGCCGGCCGCGGCATCGTCCTGATTGCTGCCACAGGCAACCATCGCGCTCGCCAAGGTGATGGCCCCGACCACTGCGACAACCCGCCGAAAAGCGCCGAACGCGCGCACGACTGTCTCCTCACAACGTCAACGAAGGCAGGACGGTTCGCCCCGCCGCAGCAAGCCAACACCAGGCGAGCGACCCACATTCCCCGCCGACAAAGCCTGAGACAGCGCCGAATGTCTACTCAAATCGTGCTATATCAGCTCACGATGTGACCTGGGTCGTGGTGCGGGTTGCGGGGAGGGGCATACTTGAAGCACGAGTGAACCCACTCGCGTGCTCCGGGGTCGGTGTAATTCCGAGCCGGCGGTTACAGTCCGCGACCCGGTCGCTGCGGTTCGGCGATCGGTTGACCTGGTGGAATTCCAGGACCGACGGTGAAAGTCCGGATGGGAGGCGCACGCGGTCGGCGGGTGTGCTCTGGCGCCCGACGGCGCGGAGCGTGGACTGCACAGCCCACGGGACGCGGCGGCGAGAGGTCCGGCGACGGACCGCGAGACCGGGCCGGACGAGTGGTCCGGACGGTGAGGGCGACGGAGCAGACGTGCCGGTCGAGGCCCCGGAGTGCGTCCGTGACGACGAGGGGCCCGAGAAGTGAACGACGCGTCGCCGATCGACATCGCCTGGATGCGGCGTGCTGTCGAGTTGGCTGCGAGAGGCACCGGCAGCACCCATCCGAATCCGGTGGTCGGGTGCGTGATCACCGGCCGCGACGGGCATCCGGTGGGCGAGGGCTTCCATGCCGTGGCCGGCGGCCCGCATGCCGAGATCGAGGCGCTCCGGATGGCCGGGGCACGAGCCCGCGGCGGTACGGCGTACGTCACGCTCGAGCCGTGCAACCACACCGGCCGGACCGGTCCGTGCGCGGACGCCCTGATCGAGGCCGAGGTCGCTCGGGTCGTGTACGCCGTACCCGATCCGAACCGGACCGCTTCCGGCGGCGCGGACAAGCTGCGGAACAAGAACATCGACGTCGTTCAAGGCGTTCTGCAGTCCGAGGCCGAGGCGGTCAACCACGTCTGGTTGCACAGCGTCCGGATGGGGCGGCCGTTCGTGACCTGGAAGTTCGCGACCACGCTCGACGGACGGTCCGCGGCCCCGGACCGGAGCAGTAAGTGGATCACCGGTCCGATCGCGCGCGCCGACGTCCACCGGCAGCGGGCCGAGTGCGACGCGATCGCCGTCGGCACCCAGACGGTGCTGGTCGACGACCCTGAGCTGACGGTTCGCGACGAGCACGACGTACCCGCGGCGCGGCAGCCGTTGCGGGTGGTCGTCGGCGACCGTGAGATCCCACCCACCGCGCGGGTCCGCAACGACCGCGCGGAGACATTGCTGCTGCCGACCCACGATCCCGCCGAGGTGCTCCGGCAGTTGGACGACCGGCAGATCCGGCACCTCTGGCTCGAAGGCGGCCCGACCCTGGCCGCCGCGTTCCTGCGCGCCGGTCTGGTCGACCAGATCGTCGCGTACGTCGCCCCGGCCGTGCTCGGTTCCGGGTACGCCGCGGTCGGCGACCTCGGCGCGGAATCGATCGACCACCTGCGGCGGTTCAAGCTAGCGGATGTCACCCGCCTCGGCGACGACGTCCGGCTGACCCTGGTTCCTCTGGGAGGAAAGTAGATGTTCACCGGCATCATCGAAGAACTCGGCACCGTCGAGTCCCTGGACCTGCTCGACGGCGACGCCGCGCGGCTCACCATCCGCGGACCGAAGGTGACCGAGGACGCCGCGCACGGCGCCTCGATCGCGGTCAACGGCTGTTGCCTGACGGTGGTGGAGTACGGCGGCGGCGTGTTCACCGCGGACGTGATGCGCGAGACGCTGCAGCGGACCAGCCTCGGCGGTCTGCAGAAGGGCTCGCCGGTCAACCTCGAGCGGGCCGTCGCCGCGCACGAACGGCTCGGCGGGCACATCGTCCAGGGCCACGTCGACGGCACCGGCACGATCGCCGGCCGGACGCCGGGGGAGCACTGGGAGGACGTCCGGATCGCGACGTCCCCGGAGATCCTCAAGTACGTCGCCGAGAAGGGCTCGATCGCGATCGACGGTGTCTCGCTGACCGTGACCGATGTCGACGACGCCTCCGGGACGTTCGGGGTCAGCCTGATCCCGACCACGCTGGAGCTGACCGTGCTGGGCGGGAGCTCGGTCGGCGACACCGTCAACCTCGAGGTGGACGTGATCGCGAAGTACGTCGAAAGACTTCTTACCGCAGGCAATGTGAAGGACAGCATCGTGAACGACAACGGAGGCGTGCGGTGAACCCGATCGACTGGCTGTTGCACTCCACGGTGACGATCGCCGGCTCGGAGGTCCTGGTCCGGGAGATCGTCGGCAACGTGTTCGGTCTGGCCAGTGCACTGTTCGGCATGCGCCGGCTGGTGTCGGCGTGGCCGGTCGGCATCGTCGGCAACGTCCTGCTGTTCACGGTCTTCGTCGGCGGAATCTTCGACACCCCGCAGGACAAGGACCTCTGGGGGCAGGCCGGCCGCCAGGTGTTCTTCGCGATCGTCAGCCTCTACGGGTGGTACCGCTGGTACCAGACCCGTCACGGCGGCGCCGCCACGGGCGTCCAGCCGCGGTGGGCGACCGCCCGCGAGCGGCTCGAGCTCGGCGGCATCGCGGTGGTGCTGTACGCGATCTCGTACTTCGTGCTGCGTGAGCTCGGATCGTGGGGCCCGCAGTGGGACGCGTGGATCCTCACCGGGTCGATCCTGGCGACGTACGGGATGGCGCGTGGCTTCGTCGAGTTCTGGCTGATCTGGATCGCCGTCGACGTGGTCGGCGTACCGCTGCTGGTGCAGGCCAAGTTCTACCCGTCGGCGACGATGTACATCGTGTACGGGCTGTTCTGCGTCGTCGGATTCGTGTCGTGGTGGAAGATCCAGAATCGTGAGCGGGTCCAAGCTCCTGAGCCTGTGGTGGTGGGTTAGATGGGCGACGTACTGAAGCTCGACACGATCGAGCACGCGATCGACGAGATCCGCGCCGGCCGGCCGGTGATCGTCGTCGACGACGAGGACCGCGAGAACGAGGGCGACCTGATCTTTGCCGCGTCCAAGGCGACGCCGGAGCTGCTGGCGTTCCTGATCCGGTACAGCTCCGGCGTGGTGTGTGTGCCGATGGAAGGCGCGGAGCTCGACCGGCTCGGGATCCCGTTGATGACGCCGCACAACCGGGAGAAGATGCGCACGGCGTACACGATTTCGGTCGATGCCCGCGACGGCATCGCGACCGGGATCTCGGCCGCCGACCGGGCGCGGACGATCCGGGTGCTGACCGACTCGGCCTCGGAGCCGTACGACCTGGTGCAGCCGGGGCACGTGTTCCCGTTGCGCGGTCGCGAGGGCGGCGTACTGGTTCGCCCCGGGCACACGGAGGCGTCGATCGATCTGGCGCGGATGGCCGGTCTGACGCCGGCCGCGGTGATCTCGGAGCTGGTGAACGACGACGGGACGATGAAGCGCGGGCTCGAACTGCGCACGTTCGCGGACGAGCACGGGCTGGTCCTGGTGTCGATCGACGACCTGATCCGGTACCGGCGCCGTACCGAATCCCAGATCCAGAAGGTCGCGACGACGACGCTGCCGACGCAGTACGGCGACTTTGTTGCGCACGGCTACCGCAACACGGTGGACGGATCGGAGCAGCTCGCATTGGTGCGCGGCGAGATCGGGAACGGCCCGACGCTGGTGCGCCTGCACTCGGAGTGCTTGACCGGTGACGTGTTCGGGTCACTGCGATGCGACTGCGGGCCGCAGCTGGACGAGGCGATGCGGCAGGTCGCGGCCGAGGGCGGTGTCGTGGTGTACCTGCGCGGTCATGAGGGGCGCGGGATCGGGCTGCTGCACAAGCTGCAGGCGTACGAGCTGCAGGACGCTGGCCGGGACACGGTCGACGCGAACCTGGACCTCGGGTTGCCGGCGGACGCGCGCGACTACGGGACCGGTGCACAGATCCTGGCCGACCTCGGCGTCAAGGAGGTGCGGTTGCTGACCAACAACCCCGACAAGCTCGCGGGCGTGCAGGGGTACGGCATCGACGTGGTCGAGCGCCGGGGCATCTCCATCGACCCGACCGAACACAACCTGCGGTACCTGCGCACCAAGCGCGATCGAATGGGCCATCACCTGCCGGGCGGCCTGCTGACCGAAGAGAACGGAGCCGGCTGATGTCGGGCAGTGGAGCACCCACCATCGAGGTAACCCGCGTCGAGGACGCCCGGGTCGCGATCGTCGCGGCCCAGTGGCACCCGAAGGTCACCGACGGCCTGCTCGCCGGAGCCCTCCGCGCGCTGGAGGACTCCGGCGTCACCGACCACACCGTCATCCGGGTCCCCGGTTCGTTCGAGCTTCCCGTCGCGTCGTTGCACGCGGCGAAGTCCGGGTACGACGCGGTGGTCGCCCTCGGTGTGGTGATCCGGGGCGACACTCCCCACTTCGAATACGTCTGCCAGGCGGCCACGGACGGCCTCATGCAGGTCGGCGTCACCACCGGCGTCCCCATCGGCTTCGGCGTACTCACCTGCGACAACGACCCCCAGGCCCTCGACCGAGCCGGCCTCCCCGACAGCCGCGAAGACAAAGGCTACGAAGCCACCCAAGCAGCCCTCTCAACCCTCGCCGCCATCCGCCAACTGAAGGTGTAGTCGTCAGTCGGCGGAGAAGTAGTGGCCGTTGTCCAGGTCGGCGAGCAGGCCGGGCTGAGCGGGTTCCCACCCGAGGGTCCGGCGGGTGATGAGGTTGGACGCCGGGTAGCTCTGCGTGACGATGTTCGCGAGGAACCCGAAGTATCCGGGCAGCATCAGTTCGTCCGCGGGAATGCTCACGGCGGGCAGACCCAGGCGGCTGCCGATGGCCTCGGCGATCTCCCGGAGCGGGATGGCCCCGTCCGCCACCGCGTGCCAGTACCTGCCGGACGGCCCCTTCTCCAGCGCCAAGCGGAACAACGAGGCGACATCGCGGGCGTGCACGGCGTTCCACAGGTTCGCGCCGAAAACGCGCACGGTGCTGCTCCTTGTGAATGATGCGGCGAGAGAAAAGTCGGTGCGACTGCTTTCAGCTGAGAATGCTGACGCCGAGGGCGACGTCGAAGGTGCCCGCGCCGTTGCGGGCCAGGCCCATCAGCACCGGCCCCATGCCTTCCAGCCAGTGGGCCATCTCGAGGCCGCCGACATCGAACGGACGCAGTCCGAGACTCTCGATGAACGCGGACACAGTGGCCTTGGCTTCCGCGTCGTCTCCGGCGAAGAACACGTCCAGCGGATGTCCCTGGGCCAGGACGTGACCGAAGATCGTGTTGAACGCCTTCACGACATGCGCGCTCGCCGGGGCGGCCTTGGCGATCTCCTGCGCTCCGGACGTGCCATCAGGAGTGACCAGCCCGGTGGCGTCGGCGTTGAAGGTGTTCGAGATGTCGATGATGACCTTGCCGGCCAGTGCAGCGCCGTACTCGCTGACCACCGCCGCCGCGCTGGCGTACGGTACGGCGAGGATGACGATGTCCCCGGCCGGGACTGTGCCGACCGTCCCGGCAGTGGCGCCGCCGAGCGAGGCGGTCAGCTCCTTGGTTTTGGCCTGGTCGCGGCCGATGATCTCGACACTGTTGCCGCCGGCAACCGCCCGGGTGGCCAGCGTGCTCGCCATGTTTCCCACGCCGATAATGCTGACGCTACTCATCATGTGCCTGCTTTCCAGAGGTGATATTGAAAATTCATTTACCTCTTCAGGCTGCCAGTGGCCGCGCTGTTTTTCCAAGACCTCTTTCAGTCGTGGTGATACCGTGAAGGCATCACCAGACCGGGAGGTTCCGTGGATCTGGACCTGCGCAAGCTGCGCTACTTCCTCGCCGTCGCCGACCAGCTGCACTTCGGCCGCGCCGCTGAACAGCTGCATATCGCGCAGCCGGTGCTGAGCCGTCAGATCCGCGCGCTGGAACACGATCTCGGCGTCTCGCTGTTCACCAGGGATCGCCACGGCGTGGTGCTGACCGACGCCGGCCGGCAGTTGCTGGCCGATGCCGGTCCGATGCTCGCCTCCGCGGACGCGGTCCGCCGCCGGGTGACCGTGGCCGCCCGCGGCAGCCGGCGGCTCGCGGTCGGCTTCCGGACCGGCATCCCGGTCATCCCGGCGGCCCGGGCGTTCGAGGCCCGGCATCCGGACGTGGTCCTGGACGTGCAGCGGATCGAGTGGGACGACCAGGCTCCGATGCTGCTCGACGGCCGCATCGATGTCGGCTATGTGCGCCTGCCCATCGACGAGACCGGCCTGCGCGTGATCCCGCTGTACACCGAGCCGCTCATGGTGGTGCTGCCCGCGGACCACCGGCTGGCCGGTAAGGACGAGGTCACCGAGGCCGACCTGGCCGGTGAGCCGCTGGTGTGGCATGCCGACCCGAGCACGCAGCCGACCAGGCGCCCGCTCTCGGACTCCGGGCTCCGGGTGCGCGGCGTGGAGGAGAAGCTCGAGCACGTCGCGGCAGGCCGCGGCATCTCGTTCGTGGGGCGTTCGGAGACGGTGTTCTACTCACGTCCGGACATCAGCTACGTGCCCATCCCGGAACTCCCGCCCGACCAGGTATGCCTCGCAATGGCGGCGTCCCGCACCTCGCCGCTGGCCGACGACTTCTTCGCCGCAGCCCGAGCGACGGCCGACATCACCGCAGACTGCGGAACCTACGATGTAAGTGCGACGCCCCGGACAGGAAGCTGAGGCTCAGCCGACGAACGTGATTGCGTTGCCGTCCGGGTCGCGCACGATGAAGTCGGTGCCGCCCCACGCCTGTTTGGTCAGCTTCTGCACGATCTCGGCCTCAGCGGCCCGATATTCGGTGTAAAGCTCGCGGACGTTCGGCATGTCGACGAACGCCATGATGAGCCCTTCTCGTTCCGCGGCACCGGCCGCGAACACCGGCTCGTCTACCAACTTCAGGTGCAGCGTCGCGCCGTCGCGCGACACCGATCCGTAGAACGGCGGGTTGCCGTGCAAGAAGTCGATCCGGAAGCCGAGCTGGTCCCGATAGAACCTGGCCGAGGCGTCGACGTCGGCGACGTACAACACCGGTTTGGCGCTCGCGACTGCCGTGTCCTGGGTCTCCGGCTGGTCGCCATCCTCCGCGAAGGCCGCGTCCTGCTCGCTGGCGGGCGGGGGCGCTTCCGTGCTCGCCTTGAGGTCGGCCCAGCTGGCGCAGCCCGCTTCGAGGGCGATGATCTCTTGGGCTTCGGTGAGCGGAAACTTCAGCGCGAGTGCTTCGCGGTCGGACAACGTTCGATAGCGCTCGAGCTGTCGGATGCGACCGCCGATCGAGAAGTTGCCTTCCCGGTGCCAGCGAACGAGCAGTTTCGCATGCTTCTTGTAGGTTTCGAGCTTGGGCATGGCGCTCCCTCTTCGGTCTTGAAGTAGGTGGGCCTCGCCCTTTCGGCTCCTGTGCCGCTGCGCCCTACGACCGGGTCAGAACCCGCGCCTGCGACGTCGAGATTACCACGTACGGCGTCGACCGGCACCCGATGCAGTCGCCCGCGCGGCAGCGCGAACTCGCGTGTGGGATGCGCTCATTCGGTACGGGTGTGTTCCATGTACCAGTTGGTGGTCCAGGTTTTGCCGTTGTCGGTGGAGAAGGCTTGTTCCCAGGCCGCCTTGTCGGTGCCGGGGGTCCAGAGGAAGCGGACGTCTATCGGTTGGCCGTCCCACACATCGGGGCCTTCGAAGGTGCCGGTGCCGTTCACGAAGGAGCCGATGACCGGGGATTCGAGGCGGCCGCGTTGGCTGTTGATCCAGTGGATGGACCATGCCTTCGCGGAAGGGTCGTAGAGGCGGAATGTCGCGCCGCGGAAGCCTTCGCTCGGGAACCAACCCTCGTCGAAGCTGATCGCGCCGTCGAAGTACGTCGTCGCTTCCATCGTCGCGTCGTGCTCGTACCACTCGAACGGCTCGCCGAGGACCGGGCGCCGACGGCGGTTGTGGAAGGACCACCGGCCGACCAGGAAATCGAAGTCGTCGGTGAGCTTCGGTATGTCGAGCGCCGGCGGGGGAGTGTGCCGCCGGGTGAAGTCCATGGTCCAGTTGGTCTCCCACGTCTCGCCGCCGTCGTCGGAGTACGCCTGCTCCCAATGCGCGGTCTCCGAGGTGATGTCGGACCACTCGTAGCTGCACAGGATGGGCCGCCCTTCGTGGGTGTCCTCGCCGACCATCCGGCAGCGTGAACCGTCGGCAGACCAGCCGCCGTGCACCGGCGGGTACAACTGCATCGTGGTGCTGCTGACCCACCAGATGCTCCATTGCTCGCTCACCGGGTCGAACAGCCGCAGCGACAGCCCGTACGACCCCTTCGTCGGGAACCGCATTTCGTCGATGCTGATCTGCCCGTCGAAGTACGTGCGCGCCGTCGTCGTTCCGTCGTACTCGAGCCATTCGTCGCAGCCCGCGAAGGCCTGTTTCAGGGTTCGGTGGTGGACGTCGAAGTACCCGTTGAGGAAGTCGAAGTCGCCGGTCACCTTGGTCCAAGTCGTCATGCGTCCAAGCGTGCGAGCAAAACCTGACAACCTGTGGCAGCGATAAGGACTAACCTCGACGTATGCGTTCGAGCCGGCTCCTGTCGATCCTGCTGTTGCTGCAGACGCGCCGGCAGCTGACCGCGCGCGAGCTCGCCGACGAGCTCGAGGTGTCGCTGCGGACGATCTACCGCGACGTCGAGGCACTCGCCGCGGCCGGAGTCCCGGTGTACGCCGACCAAGGCCGAGCAGGCGGGTACCGCCTGGTCGAGGGCTACCGCACCCGCCTCACCGGCCTCACCGAACAGGAGGCCGCCGCGCTGTTCCTCGTCGGCATGCCGGGCGCCGCCGCCGCGCTCGGGCTGACCGCGGAGACGAGTGCCGCCGAACTCAAACTGCTAGCAGCGCTAGCGCCCGATCAGCGGGACCGCGCCGGCCGGCTCAAGAACCGCTTCCACCTCGACCTGCCCGCCTGGTACCAGGACGCCGAGGCCTCACCACAGCTGTCCGCAGTCGCCGACGCCGTACTCCATGACCGCCGCATCAAGGTCCGGTACCGCCGCTGGGAGGAACCGCGCGAGGTCGAGCGGATCCTCGAACCGTACGGACTCGTGCTGAAGAACGGCAGCTGGTACGTCGTGGCGTCCACCCCCGGCGGACTGCGTACGTACCGCGTCTCCAACATCCTCGACCTGATGCCGACCGAGGAGACGTTCGAGCGGGACGACGGATTCGAGCTGCAACGGTTCTGGCAGGAGCACCTCGAGGGCTTCGACCAGGTCCGCTTCACCGCGGAGGCCGTCGTCCGCGTCTCCGCACGGTTGGCCGCGAAGATGTACGACGTCTCGTACCCGGCCCTCGTCAAAGCCGTCGCCGCCACCGAACCCGAGGCCGACGGCAGCGTCGTGGTGACGATCCCGATCGAGTCGATCCCGAACGCGGCCGCTTCCCTCTGCCGATTCGGGAACGCGGTCGAGGTGCTCGAACCCGCCGCCTTGCGCGCCGAGTTGGCCGACCTCGGCCGCACGCTGTCCGACCTCTACTCCTGAACTGCGCGCCCCAGCACACGCTGGCAGGCCTCCGCGCTCCGCCGGAGGAACGTGGCGATCAGGTCGAGCTCGGCGTCGGTGTAGTCGGTGAGTACGTCGTCCATCGCGCCCATCATCGGCTGGTACAAGCGGAACACCTCCATCCCGCGGTCCGGCAGGACCCGGATCGTGACGCTCCGGCGGTCCGCCCCGGTGCGGTCGCGGGCGATCCAGCCCGCGCGCTCGAGCCGGTCGAGGATGCCGGTCAGCGTCGCCGGGTGCAGTCCGGCCTGACGGGATAGGGCGCTCGGCGTCAGCGGGCCGGTGCGAGCAAGTACGTCGAGGCAGTCGAGGTCGACGTCCTTCAGCGCCAGGCTGCCGCCGACCTGGTGGTTGAGCAGGGCGAGCTGGATCCGCAGGTCGCGGAGCGCGGCCTTGATCTCGTTCCCGGTCCGCCGGCGGTGGCGCATGTCACCTCTTTCTATCTGGTTCATATCTTACGGATTTCATACTATATGAAGAACAGAGAAGATTCGAAGGAGGCGGTCGGGATGAGGATCACGGTGTTCGGGGCGACGGGCGGGATCGGCGGTCACGTCGTACGGCAGGCGCTCGACGCGGGGCACAAGGTGACGGCAGTCGTGCGTACGTCGTCGACGTACGAGCTGGAGCACCCGGCGCTGGAGGTGATTCGGGTGCCCGGTCTGACCGAGGCGGAGCCGCTGCGGGACGCCGTCGATGGGAGCGAGGCCGTCATCTCCGGGGTCGGCGCCCGCGGGCGGAAGGACGGGCCGGTCGCGTCGGAGAGCACCCGGTCCATGCTGGCGGCGATGGAAGCCGTCGAGGTACGGCGCTTTGTCGCGGTGAGCGCGGCACCGCTCGGGCCGGTGCCGGCGGACGAGAGCTTCCTGAACCGGCGGGTGGTCTATCCGATGATCAACGCATTCGCCGCCGACGTGTACGCCGATCTGCGGGTGATGGAGGCGGAGATCATGAGCAGTACGACGGAGTGGACGATCGTGCGGCCGCCGAAACTCACGAACAAGGCGCTGACCAGGACCTATCGGACGGAGGTCGGCGGCACAGTGACGCGCGGGTACGCGATCTCGCGGGCGGACGTCGCGCACCTGATGCTAGCGGCGCTAGATATGCCGGCGACGGTCTGCCAGCCGGTTGGGGTGGCGTACTGATGGAGCGGACTGCCGGCACGGCGAGCGTGGAGCCGGGAGTCGTCGGTGCGGGTCGGCTGTCGCGGGTTGTTCGTGGACTGAGCCTGTTGTTCAGTGGGGTTTTTGCCGGGTTCCTGGTGTGTGTGCTGGTCCTGGAGAACTCGTTGCGGGGGTTCGGGGCGTCGGTCTATACGCAGGTCCGGCTGGTCGAGCTGGACTCGCTGGACCGGCTCGCCTCGGTGACCTTGATCCCGGCGATCGTCACCACAGTGGTGCTGGCGATCTGGGCCCGGGGCAACGATCGGCGGGTGGTGCTGATCGCGGTCGCGCTGCTCGTCGTGGTCTTCGCTACGACGCTGGCGATCAACCTGCCGATCAACTCGGACCAGTCCGCGTGGTCGGTGCTGAACCCGCCGGCCGACTGGGCCGCCGTACGCGACCGCTGGCAGCTCGCCCACCTGATCCGCACCGCCGCCGCACTACTGGCCTTCGGAACGCTCATCGGATCCGCCGTCACCCGCCGAGCACTTCCGGGACCAGAAAATAGTTCGCGAGTGCTTAAAGTCGAGGCGCGGCGATGAGGTCGTGGGGTACTGCGTGGGCGGTGTGGTCCTGGTGGCCGGTGGTGGTTCGGGCCATGGTGAGCGAGTTGAGGAGGGCTTCCTCGACTGATTCGGTGACTGCTTGGAATGGTGTGCGGAGGCTGCGGTCGGGGAAGTTCGGCGTACGGGTAGTGGTGAAGGCGATCGCATAGTCGCCGCTGCCGGGGGCGTAGTCGGAGCCGACTCGGCCCATGGCGAAGATCGCCCGGCGCGCGAGTCGCCCGAGTTGGCGGGAGTCGAGCGGGAGGTCGGTCGCGATCACGATCATGCAGGAGTTGCCGTCCGCATCGATCGGGTGGGCGGGAATCGGGCGGCCGAGCACGGTCAGCAGACCGGAGAAGTTCGCCTGCACGAGTAAACCAACGGTGTGTGCACCGGACTCTGAGGCGAGGGTAGGGTCCGCCGGAATCGTGCGGGATGCGGTGCCGATTCCCGCCTTGAAGCCGAGTGCGCAGGTCCCGGTGCCGGCTCCGACACAGCCCTCGGCGGGGAGATCGGAGGAGGCGGTGTCCAGCGCGGCCTGGACGTGCTCGGGCGTGATCGGGCGGCGGCGGATGTCGGAGAGGTAGCCGTCGTTGGTCTCGCCGACGATCGGGTTCAGGCTGGTCGCTCGTGGGTTGCGATCAAGCAGCCAGGTCACCAGCGCGTCCGCGACGCGGAACGTGCTGAGCGTCCCGGTGAGCAGGATCGGGGTTTCGATGACGCCCAACTCCTCCACCTGCGTCGAGCCGACCAGCTTCCCGTACCCGTTGCCGACAGCAATCGCAGCCGGAAGCGTCTCCGCCCAGCCGTCCGGGACGATCGCCGTCACCCCGGTGTTCAGCCCGTCGCCGGTGATCGTCGTCTGTCCGACCCGCACCCCCGGCACGTCGGTGACCGCGTTGAGCGGCCCGGTAGGCAGTGTTCCGACGACAACACCCAACTCACGAACTCTCCGAGGACTCTGCATCCAGCTATCGTCGGCCACATGCTGCAGCACCCGGCCGGCCGCCCCCGCGGCAGCTCTCCGAGGCGCTCGGGCAGTCCGGCTAGCGGACCTGGGGACGGGGCGCGCGGGCGGGACCCGTAGGCTGGGCGGGCGATGAAGAGTTTTGAGGAGCTGTTTGCCGAGCTGGGTGAGAAGGCGGCGACACGGCCGGAAGGTTCCGGGACCGTGGCGGCGCTGGACGCCGGCGTGCACTCGATCGGCAAGAAGCTGGTCGAGGAGGCCGCCGAGTCCTGGATGGCTGCCGAGTACGAGAGCAAGGACCGGGCCGCGGAGGAGCTGTCGCAGCTGCTGTACCACGCCCAGGTCATGATGCACGCGCTCGGCCTGGACCTCGAGGACGTGTACCGACATCTGTAGGAGCCCATCCCGCAGATCACCGGTTCACACCTCCCAGAAAGGGCAGTCGCCATGCTGCGCGTCGCAGTACCGAACAAGGGCTCGCTGAGCGAAGCCGCCACCGAGATGCTCGTCGAAGCCGGCTACAAGCAGCGCCGGACCACCAAGGACCTCACCCTCACCGACGCGGCCAACGAGGTCGAGTTCTACTACCTCCGCCCGCGGGACATCGCCGTGTACGTCGGCGAGGGCACGCTCGATGTCGGCATCTCCGGTCGCGACCTGGTGCTGGACTCGCACGCGGACGCGGACGTCATCATGGGCCTCGGATTCGGCTCGTCCACGTTCCGGTTCGCCGGGCGGCCCGGGGTCGCGGACTCCGTGAAGGATCTCGCCGGCAAGCGGATCGCCACGTCGTACGCCGGCGTACTGCAGGACCACCTGGCCGAGAACGGCGTCGACGCGGCGGTCGTGCGCCTCGACGGTGCCGTGGAGTCGGCCGTCCAGCTGGGCGTCGCGGACGTGATCGCGGACGTCGTCGAGACCGGTACGACGCTGCGCCAGGCGGGACTCGAGGTGTTCGGGGAGCCGATCCTGCAGTCCGAGGCCGTGCTGATCAAGCGGAACGGTGTCGAGACGCCGCCGAACGGCCTGCAGCAGCTCGTTCGCCGGCTCGAGGGCGTCCTGATCGCGCGGAACTACGTGATGATGGACTACGACATCCGCGCCGAGGACGTCGACGCGGCCACCGCGGTCGCACCCGGTCTGGAGTCGCCGACCGTCTCGCCGCTGCACCGGCAGGGCTGGGTCGCCGTCCGGGTCATGGTGAAGCGGGCCGAGGCGCAGCGCCTGATGGACCAGCTCTGGGAGGTCGGCGCCCGCGCGATCCTCACCACCGACATCCACGCTTGCCGGATCTGAAACCCGCTGTCATGCCCGGATCCGCGTCGAGAGACAGACTGTTCGTGTTCCACCCGCGGATCGTGGCGGCGATGGCTGCGGGGATGGGGTTGTCGTTGATCGCCGTGTTCGGGGTGATCTGGTTCCGGTTGTCGCCGGACGATCGGGCATCGTTCGACTGGTTCCAGCGGCTCACCCTGCTGGCGTTCTTCGGGGCGGTGCTCTGGATCCTGTACCGGATGTCGACGCTGCGCGTCACGGCGTACGCGGATCGGCTGCGGATCCGGAACGTGTTCAAGTCGTACACGCTGACCTGGTCGGAGGTCGCCGCGTTGCGGTTCCGGCCGGGCGACGCGTGGTTGCAGCTGTTCGATGCCGATGACAACCGGATCGGCATTCTCGCGGTCCAGGCCGCCGAGGGTGCGCGGGCGAGCCGCGCCGCGAAGCAGCTGGCAGCGGTCGCCCGCGAACACGGCGCCGGTCCGTCTAGACGGACACCTGAAAGCTAGTCGTGTGTGAGTCGCCCGGCTGGAGTACGACGAGGTCCTGACCGGTACGGAATGCGTCCGGCGGGCAGGTCATCGGCTCGACCGCGAGCGCCGTACGCCCGACCGCCTCACCGGTGAACAGCTGCATCCACGGCGTGTCACTCGTCAGCACCGACCGCGCGCCGCTGTCCGGATCGGTCAGCGACACCGACCACTCGCCGTTCAGCCCGGTGAACGCGTTGTCGATCGAGGTCGAGCCGATCAGCCGGGGCTCATGGAAGTCGTACGGCGTTCCGTCGACCGGCGTGAGGCCCGTCGGAGTCATCCGGTCGGCGGACACCTCGAGCCGCTGCGCCGCGGTGAACTCGAGGACGCAGTCGTCGATCGGACGGCCGACGCTCAGGTAGGGGTGGGCCCCGTAGCCGTACGGCGCCGGCGTCCGGCCGACGTTGGTGGCCGTGGCTGTCACGGTCAGGCGGTCGGTGAGGTGATAGGTCAGGCGGAGCTCGAGCTGGTGCGGGTACCCGGGCTGGCCGAACAGCTGGTGTCCGGCGACCACCGTCGACGGATCGGATCCGTCGTCGATGCGCTGCCAGTTCGCCCAGCGGGTGAGGCCGTGGATCGCGTTCCGGCGGGCCGGTTCGGTCAGGTACAGCTGCTGGTCGACCCCCTCGAACGTGTACTGCCCGTCCGTGATCCGGTTCGGCCACGGGAAAAGGTGCTGGCCGAGTCCGGCATGCGCCGCCTCGTCCTCGCCGTACGCGAGCAGGACCGGGCGCCCGTCGTACGTGAGCCCACGCAATCCGCCGCCGACACTCACCACCGTCCCCTCGTACCCGCCACCGCGAAGGACCCACTGCTCACCTGAAGGCAGAACGCTCATGTCCCTATCCTCGCCGATACGACGCTAACGACAGGAGGTAGTCCGCGGCGGAGACTCCTTCCTCGCCTGGCTGCTGCGGTGGTAGCTGCCTGGAAAGGGACTACTTCCTGTCCTTAGCGCTGTCCATCGGGGGCGACCTCGTTCGTGGTGATGCTGTAGACACGCTGACAGGAGGTACGACGTGAAGTACTTGTTGCTGATCAATGCCGGTGAGCTGGACCCGCAGGACACGCCGGTGGGGTGTGAGCCGGAGGACTGGATGCGGTTCGACAAGGAGATCACCGACGCGGGTGTGGTGGTCGCGTCCGAGTCGCTGGCCGATCTGGTCACCGCGACCCGCGTCCAGGTCGCGAACGACGGCAAGCGGACCGTGACCGACGGGCCGTTCGCGGAGACCCGGGAGGTGCTCGGCGGGTTCTACGTGATCGATGTACCGGACCTGGACGTCGCGCTCGACTGGGCCGCGCGGTGCCCGGGATCTCGGGGCGGCGGCTCGGTCGTGGTGCGACCGGTCGCCGAGTTCCCGGGAGCGTGACGATGGACCAGGTCGAAGCGGTCTTCCGGGAGGAGCGCGGCCGTTTGCTGGCAGCGCTGGCCCGGCGGTTCGGGGACCTCGACCTGGCCGAGGAGGTCACGTCGGAGGCGATCGAGGCGGCGCTCACGCGTTGGCCCGTCGCCGGCGTACCGCCGAACCCAGGCGGCTGGTTGATGACCACCGCCCGGCGCAAGGCGGTCGACCGGCTGCGCAGGGACCAGGTGTACGCCGCCAAACTCGCGATCCTCCAGTTCGAGGCGGACCGGCCCGCGCCGCAGGCGACCGGGGACGAACTGCCCGACGAGCGGCTGCAGCTGTTCTTCACCTGCGCCCACCCGGCGCTGGCCGCCGAGGACCGCGGCGCGTTGACGCTGCGGTGCCTCGCCGGGCTGACCACGCCGGAGGTCGCGCGGGCGTTCCTGGTCCCGACCGCGACGATGGCGAAGCGGATCGTCCGGGCGAAGAAGAAGATCCGGGAGGCGCGGATCCCGTTCCGCGTCCCCGGCCCGGACGAGCTGCCGCAGCGACTGCCCGGCGTACTGCAGGTGATCTATTCGGTCTTCACCGAGGGGTACGCCGCCAGCTCCGGACCGTACCTGCAACGCCTGGACCTGGCCGAGGAAGCGATCCGCCTGGCCCGGATCCTGCACCGCCTGCTCCCCGAGGCGCGCGAGGTCACCGGCCTGCTCGCGCTGATGCTGCTGATCCACGCCCGCCGCGACGCCCGCACCGGTCCGGACGGCGTGATCGTCCTGCTCGAGGACCAGGACCGCAGCCGCTGGGACCACGAGATGATCGCCGAGGGCCGAGACCTGGTCGTCGCCGCCCTCACCGGCGGCCCACCCGGACCGTACGCCGTCCAGGCCGCGATCAACGCGATCCACGACGAGGCCGCCGACTTCGAGAGCACCGACTGGCCGCAGATCGTCCAGCTGTACGACGTACTGCTGGACCTCGACCCGTCGCCGGTGATCGCGCTCAACCGCGCGGCGGCGATCGCGCTCCGCGACGGCCCTGAGGCGGGGCTAGCACTGCTAGCCGAGCTCGCGGAGGAACCCCGGCTCCAGGACTATCACCCCTTCGCACTGGCCCGCGCCGACCTACTGCAACGTCTCGGACGCTTGCCCGAGGCAATCACCGCCTACGAGCAGGCCCTCGCTTTGGCCGGCTCCGAACCCGAACGCGACCTGGTCCGCCGCCGTCTCGAGAGCATCTGACCAGGCCCATTGTCAGTTCGTGGCGATTGCGGCACCGTTGGGCCGTATGGAGACCGTTTACGAAGCGGCGGGTGGGGCCGAGGGCATGTTGCGGCTGGCAGCTGAGTGGCACGAGCGGGTGATGGCGGACGAGATCGTCAGCCATGCGTTCCACGGCGGGGCGAAGCCGGATCACACCGAGCGGCTCGCGGCGTACTGGGGTGAAGCTCTCGGCGGGCCGCCGGCGTACACCACGACGTACGGCGACGAGGCGTCGGTGCAGCGCCGGCACGCCGGGAACGGCGAGCACGACGAAATGAACCACCGCGCGATCGCCTGCTTCGACGAGGCGGTGATCGCGGCCGGCATCGACGATGAACGGACCCGGTCCGTGCTGCACGACTACTTCGCCTGGACGACCTTCAACACGATGTACCGGCACAACTCCGACGACATCGCTGACGACGTGCCCGTCCCGCAGTGGTCGTGGGACGGGCTAGGAAGCAGCTGAGTCGTGAGGCGGTAGCGCCACCGACTTCGTGACGAGCTCGAGCGCGGGGTCGAATGGTACGGACGGGCTGCCGTCGACGATGACGTGGGCGCGCGAGCGGGTGGCCTGCTCGGCGAAGTGGTCGCGCTCCCAGCGCATCCACTCCAGCCAGTGGTCGCGGAGGGCCTCGCCGTCGCGTTCGATGCCGCGGTCCAGGCGGACCTCGTTCGACGTCTCCACCCAGAGCCGTAGCGCCTGCCAGTGCGCCGCGTCCCGGTCGCAGGCGGTGACGCCTTCGACGATCAGCAGGTCTACGGTGTTCGGTACGACGTGGAGCTCGGCGTACACGCCCTGGTACCAGTCGTAGCGGCGGTACCGTCCTTCGCGGCCGTCGGCCAGCCGTTGCAGGACGTGGTCGCGGAGCAGGGCGAAGCCGCGCTCGGCTCCGGCCCAGCCGTCGTACAGGTCGTCCATGTGGATGACGTAGGTGTTCAGGTCACGGGCCTTGGCCCGGGCCTCGAGGGCGGCGGCGACGGTCGTCTTGCCGGAGCCGGCGGGGCCGTCGATACCGATCAGCCTGCTCCGGCCGAGGCGCGATACATCGGCCTGGACGTTGTCCAGCAGCGAGTCGATGGTCAGGGGGTGCGGGCCTTGGTCAAGGGCCTTGTCAGTTGATTCCATGGCGCTTCAGGATGTCCTCGATCTCGTCGAACTCCGACGATTCGGGCTGCTTGGCCTTCCCCTTTGACGGTTTGGCAGCCTTGGCGGTGGTGGCTGATGCTGGCGCGGGGCCAGTGGCAGTCAGCTCTCCCGCGGGCGAGGCGGGCTTCTTCTGTGCCTTCTGGTTCCCACCGCGGCCGCGGGCCACACCGGAGACGACGTACAGCACGACTGACACGCCGAACAGCGCGACTCCGGCCCACACGGTCGGCGAGAAGATCAGGTGAGTGACCCAGCTCACGGAGGAGCGGACCACGTCCCAGACCAGTTCCAGCAGGCCGGTCAGGTACAGCGAGACCGGCAGCAGGGACCACGCCACACCGCGCGTGCCGGCCGCCAGGCCGCGGCGCCGCCAGGCGAACCACGAGCCGATCAGGCCGAGCAGCGTGAGGCCTACGCAGAACGGCAGCAGCGTCAAATCGTTGAAGTCAGGCACATACCCAGGCTCGCACAGTTGGCGCGTGATCCAAGAGGGGAACGGCCCTGACGCACCCCTGAAACAGCGGTCCGGGGAGAATGAGCGCCGTGCAACCACCAGAGCGGCGTTTGGCCTTCACCGGTTTCGACAACGACGACGGGTCGGCGGACCCGGCGCTGGCTCGGGCGCTCACCGACGGCGACGGGGGAGCGGTGCTGGCGGCGCTCACCAAGGCTCGGCTGCTGGTGCCGGTGGTCGCGATGCTGGGCGAGGTCGAGTACGACGAGAGCGGGCTGGCGCACGACAAGACGTCGGACATGGCCGTCGCGCTGCTCCAGGGACAGGACGGGCGGAACGCGCTGCTCGCGTTCACCGGCACCGAGGCCCTGACCCGGTGGAGTCCGGAGGCCCGCCCGATGCCGGCCCAGACGCAGTTGGTTGCCACGGCGGCGATCCAGGAAGGCGCGGCCGCGATCGTTCTGGACATCGCCGGCCCGGCCGCGGGCGTGATCGAGACCGACGACGTACGGCGTTTGGCCGCCGGCCTCCAGGTGGTGCGCCTGGAAGACGGCGGCTACGCGTGGATCGAGCCGGCCGGCTCAGACCCCTCCACCAGCTGAGCCGGCCGGCTTTCCGGAAAGAATTCGTCGCCAGGTGACGGTTTCTTTCCGGAAATCTCAGCCGACGGGGGAGCTGAGCGCGTCCATCGGCTTGGAGCGCATCGCGATCCGGCCGGTGATCGCGGTCGTCGGCAGGACCAGGAGCAGGACGACGGCCACCCAGATCAGCAGGATCCAGACCGGGCCGGACGGGATCGGCCAGCCGCGGGTCGCCAGCGCGATCGGGAGCACGGTGAACGCTGCTGTGACCAGCCCGGCGACCAGTCCTAGCGCCGCGATGAGCAGGCCCTCGAGGCGAAGCATCCGGGACACTTCACGCCGGGTCGACCCGGTCAGCCGCTGCAGCCCGAACTCGCGCCGGCGGTCCAGCACCGCGACGGCGATCGTGTTGATCGACGCGATGGCCGTGTACGCGACCGCGATGGCGGCGAGCAGGTAGCCGATCCACGCGTCCACGCCGAGCCCGGTGTCCAAGCCTTCGCCGAGCAGTTCGCGTCCACCGATCGTCGTACCCGGCCACTTCGACAGATCTGGGTGCAGCTTGTTGGTGGTCTTCAGCAGGAGCTGGCTGGGCAGGCCGCTGGTCGTGTGGGCGGCGAGCAGTTGCGCGGGCAGCAGGAGTGACTCGTAGCCGGACGGTCCCTCGGTGAGGGCGACCACTTTCACCTTGACCAGGGCGTTGTCGCCGAGACGCAGGCCGATCTCCGAGCCGACGCCGACCTTGAGCTTCTTCGCCGTACCCGGCGGGAGCGCCACGGTGTCACCGGTCAAGTCGTCCAGCGAACCCTGCTTCACCTTGCCCGTGTAGACCGGACCGCTCAGGCCGAGCAGCGGCCAGGCGTCGCTGGTGTGCGACTTGTCGTACGGCTCCTCGATCCAGCCCTTGCTGCGGACCACCTCCGACACCGCCGTCACACCCGGCATCGACCGGACCGAGTCCGTCAGCGACGCCGGGATGCCGCCCGAGGTGGATGTGATGACCACATTGCCGGCCAGGTTCTTCGTGAACGCGTGGACTGCCGCCTTCTGCTGCGTGCTCTGCGAGTAGATGTTGCCCATGGCAATCGCCGTGGCGATGGTGATCGGGACCAGGATCGCGCCGAACTGGACCGCGCGGACCCGCAGGTTGATCACGGCGAGCGTCCCGCTGGTCCCGCGCTTCTCGACCAGCCGCGTGATGCGGGGGATCAGCGCCCGCTGGATCACCAGCGGCGCGAGGAGCGCGACCGCGATCGACCCGGTCAGGCCGGCTGGTCCACCGATCGCCGCAGCGTTGGTAGGACCCATGAACGGTGTCGACAAGGCGATCGCCGCCGTCGCACCGGCGAAGACAAGACCGACGACGATCCGCACCCGGCTCAGCGCCACATTCGGTACGGCGGCCTCGGCCAGCGCCTGGATCGGGCGGATCCGGGCGGCCCGTCCGGCGGCGAACCCGACGGTCACCCGCAGTACCGCGAACGCGAGGACGGCCGCCCCGGCGAACGGCAGCGGGCCCTGGTCGAACCGCAACTGGGACGGCACGATGCCGCCGTCGGCGAGCCTTCCGAAGATCCAGGTACCGGCGATCCGGCCGCACAGCAGCCCGAGCACGAGCCCGATCACACCGACCACCATCGTCTCGGCGATCACCATCCTGCCGACCTGGCGCGGGGTCGCACCGCTGGCTCGGAGCAGCGCGAGTTCGCGGCGGCGCTGGCGCACCGACAGCCCGATCGTGGCCGAGACCACGAGCGCCATCACCACGGCCACCATCCCACCGAAGACGCCGGACATGATGATCAGGGGCAGACCGGTCGCGATCCCGGAGAACTCCGCGACGCCGCGCTCGTCCCCGGTGTAGGCCTTCACACCGGCCGGCAGGTCGAGCCGCTTCGCGAGCTCCCGTACCGACGTACCGTCCTTGGGGAACACCCCGATTGCATCCAGACCGTCCGGGACATCCACGTCGGCGAAGAAGACCGGCGGTACGTCGACCTGGTGCTGGACGACCGCGATACCGGCGAGGGTGAAGGTGCGCGGCTCGCCGCCGACGGTGACGCTGACGGAGTCGCCGGGTTTCGCGCCGTCCGCCAGGCGCTGGTCGAGCACGACCTGCCCCGCCCGGGGCGCCCGGCCGGCGGTCAACGTGTAGGGAGTCAGCGCCGCGGACGTCCAGCCGTGACCCGCAAGCGCCGTACCAGACGGCTCGAGCGACGTGATGACGGCGGGGAAGGAGCGGTCGGAGATTGCTTTGGCGACGCCAGGCGCGCTGCTGAGCTTGACGAGCAGGGCCGGGTCGAGGCGGTGGCGTTCCGGGAAGGCGGCGGAGCCGCTGCCGTTCGGTGGGTGGTACGCCGGGTCGCCGGTGACCACGATCGGGGCGGCGGACAGTCGTTGGGGTGGGGCGTTCAGGCGCAGCCCGGTCTCGAGCAGGCCTCCGGCGGCGCTGAGCAGCGCCCCGCCGAGCAGGACCGCGACGAAGATAGCGAGGAAGGCAGCGGTCCGGTACCGCAGGGTGGTGACGGCGAGGCGGAACATGGGTCAGCTCTCCGTGGGTGAGAGGCGGCCGGCGCTCAGCTGGGCGAGCTCAGCGGCGACGGCCTCGGCGGTGGGGTGGACGGCCCCTCGAGGCAATTCCGACACGATCCGGCCGTCGACGAGGAAGACGACACGATCGGCGTACGACGCCGCGACCGGGTCATGGGTGACCATCACGATCGTCTGACCGAGCCGGCGGGACTGATCGCGGAGCAGCGTGAGGACCTCGAGCGCGGTGGTGGTGTCCAGCGCACCGGTCGGCTCGTCGGCGAACGTGATCGCGGTCCGGCCGGCGAGGGCCCGGGCGATCGCCACCCGCTGTTGCTGACCGCCGGACAACTCGCTCGGCCGGTGCTTGACGCGCTCGCCGAGACCGACGCGCCGGATGACGTCGGTCACCCAGGCGTCGTCCGGCTGCTTGCCGGCCAGCGTCATCGGGAGGACGACGTTCTGCCGCACCGTCAGTGCCGGCATCAGGTTGAAGGACTGGAAGACGAAGGCGACATGCTCGCGGCGGAGCTCGGTCAGCGCGGTCTCGTCGAGGCCGCGGAGCGACCGGCCGGCCAGTTGGACGTCACCGGTCGTCGGCGTGTCGAGGCCGGCCGCGCAGTGCAGCAGTGTGCTCTTGCCGGAGCCGGACGGGCCCATCACCGCGGTGAAGGTGCCGGCGGCGAAGTCGTAGGTCACACCGGCCAGCGCGTCGACCGCGCCGGGGCCGGTGCCGTAGACCTTACGCACGTCAGTCAGCTGTACGGGCGCGTTCATGAGGCGACCAGTACGTCGGACTTGCGGTGGTAGGACTCGTTGGTCCACCACAGGATCGCCACGATCGCGCCGAGGCCGAGGTCCGACCAGAGCCACCACGGGCCGTCGAAGTGACCGAAGACCGCCAGCGCCAGCCAGACCACGAACTGGACCACGCAGGCGACCAGCCAGACGCCGGTGAAGGCCTGGAGCGCCACGGTCAGCCCGCGGGGCGGGGCGGCGTTCGCGACACCCGACAGGATGGTCCGCAGTTCGCCGCGGGTCCGGGCCGTGAGGACCTGGTCCTGACGGTCGCCGGCCTGCGACGGGGTCAGCGCGGCCTGCCGTACGGCGCTGTCGAGCTTGCTGATCGCGGCTCGGCGATCGGTGTCGGTGAGCTGGACCTGGTCCGGCGTCAGCAGGGGTTCGAGGATCGTGTTCATGAGCTGTTCCCTTCGGCTGGTTCCTGAGGAGGTTCCGATGTGAAACAGCGTATGGGTTGAACAGTTTCTGATCCCGGTGCTCAGGACCCGTTTCCGAGGTGGACCTAGCTCCACTGTTCGCCGGCGTACCGCGTGCGTCAGGATGGAGGCATGACCGAGGGCCGCGCGGACCTGCCGCCGGGGCTCGCCCTCTCGTGGGGCGTGCAGCCGGTGCAGCGGCGCGGCCCGAAGCCGGCGCTGTCGGTCGAGCAGATCGTGGCCACCGGCATCGAGTTCGGCGACCGGTACGGGTTCGAGGCGGTCTCGCTGCAGCGGATCGCTGCACAGCTCGGCGTCACCACCAACGCGATGTACCGCTACGTCCGGTCCAAGGAAGAGCTGATCGTCCTGGTCCACGACACGGCGGTCGGGCTGCCGCCGGAGCTGCCGTCCGGCTGGCGTGCGGCGGCGATCGCGTGGGTGGATGCGCAGGTCAAGTTGTACGAGGACCGCCCGTGGCTGCTCGACGTACCGATCCGTGGCGCGCCCGTCACTCCGAACCTGCTGCGCTGGGTCGAGGTGATGCTGGCGGCGCTGGCCGAGACTGGGCTCAGTCAGCACGACAACCTCGGGTGCCTGATGCTCCTGGACGGGTACGCGCGGAACTACGCCGGCCTGGCGCGTCAGCTCGGAGCGAGCGATCGCACGCCGGTGCAGGCGGAGCAGGTCGGCCAGTTCCTCGTCCCGCGGCTGATGGAGGGTGGATATCCGACGCTGGTGTCGCTCTACCTCAACCAGGAGTACGAGGACGAGCTCGACGACGACCTCGAGTTCGGCCTGGCTCGCATCCTCGACGGCATCGAAGTACTGATCACGCGGAAAAGCTAGGGCAGGGCGATGCGGACAGGCCCGTTCGCGCGGGCCTCGACCCAGTGCAGGTGGAATTCGCTGCCGGGGGCAACTTCCGCGCGACGTTCCGGCTCGGTGCGGAGGTTGATCGGCGCGGTCAGCGTGGCGGCGGCTGCTAGCTGTTGTACGCCGTTTGCTTGCACCTCGGCGATCACGTCCGCGAGTGCCTGTGCGGCCGGTTTGCGTTGGTGGTCGACGGTGAACAGGCCGAGGTCGTACTCGCGGTCCGGGAAGTCGAGCAGGCGCCGATCGATGTCGTGCGACGACCACCAGGTCACGCCGTACAGGGACTGGTTCGTGAGCACCGTCTCGACAGTGCGTCGGGTGAACTCGGCCTGGAGGTCGACGGGGATGTCGGGTCCCGGTACGCCGATCTCCTGCAGCCACACCGGCCGACTGGGATCGATTGCGGTAGCCCGGGCGAGCTCGATCAGGTAGTCGGCGTGGGTGAGGGTGGCCGGACCCAGGGGACCGTCCACTCGTGAGACCCCGTTGAAAACCCACGAGTGGACAGTGGTCAGGTCACCCAGGTCCACCGCGTCGACGGGGTGGAACGGATGGTCGCCCTTGTACCAGGCGTCGTCGAAGACCGAGTGCAGGGCGAGTACGTCGGGTGCCGCCTTCTTCAGCGTCGTCAGCAGGTCCTGCGCCCACGCGGTCGAGGTCCCGGGCGTGGTGGTGCTGTCCGGCCAGAGGTTGTTGACCTCGTTGCCGAGCGTGATTGCGAAGACGTTCGGCTTCGTCGCGACGGCTCGGGCCACGGCATCGACGTACGCCGTGAGACCGTCGCGGACCGTGCTGTCCTCGAACAGGCTGCTCTTGTGCCAGGTCAGCACCCACGACGGGAGGAAGTCGAAGCTGGACAGGTGTCCCTGGATCAGGTCGACCGCGACGGTCAGGCCGTGCTCCGCGGCGGCATCGATCGTGTCGAGCAGGTCGGCGATCGCCTGCTCGCGGATGATCGCCCGGTTCGGCTGGATCCACGGCCAGACCGGGAACACGCGGACGTGGTCCAGACCCATCCCGGCCAGGTCCGCGAAGTCCCGCCGTACCGCGTCGCGGTCGTAGTCCAGCCAGCTGTAGAACCATCCCGCCGAGGGAACGTAGTTCGCACCGAACCGGGGCGTGACGGACTCCGAAGCCATGCCGAGGATGCTAAATCGGTTTAGGCCACAAGAGCAACTGCGGTCCAGATCAGCTCGGAGGCGCGGTGGACTCGCGGACGGTGAGGACCGGGTCGGGGGTGCGGCGGTTCACGACGGTCGCGGGGTCGGCGATGGTTTCGAGGAGGACCTCGGCGGCCTGGCGGCCGAAGTCGAAAGTGTCGCGGGACAGGGCCGTCAGTGCGGGGTGCATGAGCTGGGTCAGGATCGAGTCGTCGAACGCGACGATCGACAGGTCGCCGGGCACCGAGACGCCCATCTCCATCGCGACCCCGAGGCCGGCGACCGCCATCACGTCGCTGTCGTAGACGATCGCGGTCGGGCGAACGGACTGGGACAGCAGCTTCCGGGTGATCGCGGCGCCCTCCGCGTCGCTGAAGTCCGTGGTCAGCGAGGAGGCGTCGAGCAGTCCGAGCCGGGGTGCGGCGTCGCGGAGCGCCCGGATCCGGCGCTGCGTGTGCTGGAAGTTCGGCGTACCGGCGACGTGGGCGATCCGGCGGTGGCCGAGGGCGGCCAGGTACTCGACGATCGACAGCATCCCGTCGCGGTCGTCGGCCCAGACCGAGGCCAGTGCGCCCTTGCCGCCGCGGCCGCCGATCACCACGGCCGGCAGCTCGAGCGCCCTGAGCTCGTCGACCCGTGGGTCCTGCACGGTCAGGTCGACCAGGATCACGCCGTCGACCCGGTGCTCCGACGTCCAGCGCCGGTACACCTCGATCTCGGCCGCGGTGTCCTCGACGATCAGCAACTGCAGGGAGATCGACTCCGCGGACAGCCCCGACTGCACACCGGACAGCAGGTGCGCGAAGAACGGCTCGACCCCGAGCGTCCGGGCCGGCCGCGCGATCACCATGCCGACCGAGTCGACCCGGGACGCCCCGAGTGCGCGCGCCGCGCTGTGCGGCCGCCAACTCATCTGCTCGGCGATCTTCAGGATCCGCTCCCGAGTCGCGTCGCTGACGCCCGGCCGCCCGTTCAGCGCGAACGACACCGCACCCTTGGACACGCCCGCCCTGGTCGCGATGTCCGCGATCGTAGGTCTCGCCATCGTCGTACCTCCCTCTCGAGGATGTCCAGGGACTCTGCGCCTACTGCGCGGCGCTCGGCGGGCACATCGCTGCGTTGGAGGACGGGGCACGGAGAAACCCACTCCGAGCCCCGTCCTCCGCCTTGCGCTGCACTCCGCCGAGCACCTGCTCGCTACGCCGCAGAGTCCCTGGACATCCTCGTCCCTTGACAGCGGATTCTACGATGTGGATAGTTCGGGAGCTATACCGGTTTATCAATTCCAGGAGATCCCATGCGTAGACGCCGTTCGGCGCTCGTGGCAAGTCTTGCCGCCGCCGCCCTCACCCTCGCAGGTTGCGGCCTCGGTTCCGAGGACTCGGGCAGCAGCGGCGGCGCCAAGCCGACCGTCGACGCGGGAGCCCAGGTGACCGGTGAGGTCAGCTTCCAGACCTGGGCGCTGAAGCCCAAGTTCACGTCGTACGTCGAAGGTGTGATCAAGGCGTTCGAGGCGAAGTACCCGGGTACGCACGTCACCTGGCTGGACCAGCCGGGCGACGGCTACGACAAGAAGGTGCTGAGCCAGGCGTCGGCCGGCTCGCTGCCGGACGTGACGAACCTGCCGCCCGACTTCGCGCTCAGCCTGGCCAAGCAGAACATGCTGCTCGACGTCGCCGCCGCGGACCCGAAGCTGAACGAGGAGTACGTCGAGGGCGGCGTGCAGGCGTACCGGTACCAGGGGATGGACGGCACGTTCGGCTACCCGTGGTACCTGAACACCGACATCGACTACTGGAACGCGACCAAGTTCGCCGCGGCCGGCCTGGACGTGAAGAACCCGCCGAAGACCTTCGACGAGCTGCTCGCGGCCGCGAAGACGATGCACGACAAGACCGGCGGCAAGGAATACCTGATGAGCCGGCTGCCGGGTATCGGCGACTTCACCAACGCCGGGATCAAGATCCTGTCCGACGACGGCAAGAAGTTCACCTTCAACACCCCCGAGGCCGCCGCGCTGCTGGACAAGTACCGCGACGCCTACAAGGCGGGCTACATGCCGCGCGACATCCTGACCAACGAGTACCTGGGCAACTCCAAGCTCTTCACCCAGGGCAAGGTCGCCTGGACCACCGGCGGCGGCAACGCGATCCAGGACTTCGTGAAGGACAACCCGTCGCTGAAGGGCAAGGTCGTCCCGTCGCCGGCGCTGGACACCCCGCCGCTGTACGTGCAGGGGCTGTCGGTCTCGGCCAAGACCAAGAACCAGGCCGCGGCGATCGCGCTCGCCCGGTTCGTCACCAACGCCGAGAACCAGGCCGCGTTCGCGAAGATCGTGAACATCTTCCCGTCCACCAAGGCCTCCGCCTCCGACCCGTACTTCTCGAAGTCCGACGGCACGCCGGAGAGTGACGCGAAGGTGCTCGCGTTCCAGTCGCTGGCCAAGGCCAAGGTGCTGCAGCCGCCGGTGATCAGCGGCGCGACCAACGACTTCATCGGGCAGCAGATCTCACTGGCGATCTCCGGCAAGATCTCGTCCCAGGCAGCTCTCGACGCCGCGGTGGCCAAGGCCAACCAGCTACTTACCCAGTGATGCGTTACAACCGTTGGTTCACCCCGTGGGTGCTGGTGATCCCGGCACTCGCGTGGTTGCTCGTGTTCAACCTCTGGCCGTCGATCAACACCGTCATCCTGTCGTTCACGAACGCCAAGCCGATCGGCGGCGGCCACTTCGTCGGGCTGAAGAACTTCGAGACCCTGCTGCACGACGAGCAGTTGCGGTGGGCGCTGCTGAACAGCGTCATCTACATGGTGGTCTGCCTGCCGTTCCTGACCGTCCTGCCGCTGCTGCTCGCCGTGCTGGTCGAGAAGAAGCTGCCCGGGATCACGTTCTTCCGGACCGCGTTCTACACCCCGGTGGTGGCGTCCGCGGTCGTGGTGGCGCTGATCTGGCAGTGGATCCTGGACGACCGCGGCCTGGTCAACGGTCTGGCCGAGAAGCTCGGGGTCATCTCCGGGCCGCTGCCGTTCCTGTCCGACCAGTGGCTGTTGTTGCTCAGCGCAATCAGCCTGACGATCTGGAAGGGGCTCGGGTACTACATGATCATCTACCTGGCCGCCCTCGGGAACGTCGGGCGTGAACTGCACGAGGCGGCCGCGGTCGACGGCGCAGGGCCGTTGCGGCGGTTCGTGCACGTGACCATCCCCGGCGTACGGGGGACGATGATTCTCATCTCGATCCTGATCTCCGTGTCGGCGCTGCGGGTGTTCTCCGAGCTGTTCATCCTCAGCGGCGGCAAGGGCGGTCCGGGTGGCCGGGACAACTCGGTCGTGATGCTGATCCAGCAGTACAGCCAGGGCTTCGAGGGCAACCTCGGGTACGCGTCGGCCTTGTCGATCGTGCTGTTCTTCGTCACCGTCGTACCGATGCTGGTGCTGGCCCGTCTCAACCGCCGGGGAGCCGAAGCATGACGACTGTGACCGATCCGCCGCGGCAGGCCGTGGTGGCTGAAGCGCCGGTACGACGGCGTCGTTCGTCCGGGTTCAACTCGGTGTCGCCGCGGGAGAAGGTCGTGCGGTACGTGCTGCTGGTGTTCGTGCTGCTGATCACGATCGGGCCGTTCCTCTGGCAGCTGTCGACGTCGCTGAAGGGATCCGGGGAGGACATCTACACCCGGATCCCGCGGCTGCTGCCGGCGCAACCGACCTTCGACCACTACAAGGAGGTCACCGACACCATCCCGGTCTGGGACTACGCGCGGAACTCGCTCGTGGTCGCGTTCCTGGTGGTCGGCGGCAACGTGATCGGCGCCTCGCTGGCCGGGTTCGCGTTGTCCCGGTTGCAGTTCCGCGGCCGCAAGATCGTCCTCGGGCTGTTCCTGGCGACCCTCGTGCTGCCGGGTGAGGTGACGATCATTTCGCAGTACGTGACGGTCCGGGAGTTCGGGCTGGCGAACACGCTCTTCGGCGTCGCACTGCCAGGGATGATCGGTGCGCTGAACGTCTTGCTGATGTACAACGCGTTCCGGTCGTTGCCGGTCGAAGTCGATCAGGCCGCGGTCGTGGACGGGGCGAACGCCTGGCAACGGTTCCTGTACATCGGCCTGCCGTCGGTGCGCGGGACGATCAGCGTGGTCGCGATCTTCGCGTTCATCGGCGCGTGGGACGACTTCCTGTGGCCGCTGATCGTGCTGACCGATCCGAACAAGTACACGCTGACCGTCGGCCTGCAGTACCTGTCCGGCACGTTCAGCAACAATCCGCGGCTGATCGCGGCGGGCACGATGATCGCGTTCATCCCGATCGTGATCGTCTTCGCCACCTTGCAACGCTTCTTCTTCAAGGGCGTCGAGGAAGGCGCGGTCAAGGGATAGCGCAACCGGCTCCGACCTGGTGCAGGTCGGAGCCGGCAGTTTCGCCTGGACTACCGCACGAGCACGATCGAGTTGATCGGCGTGTAGTCGTGCGGCAGGTACTCGCCGGTGGCGCGGTAGACCGGGCCGCAGCCGGTGCCGTTGTAGCCCGTGCAGATCTTGAAGCCCGCGCCGCCGGTCTGGCTGTTGACCGTCACCTTGTACCCGGTGACGTTCTGCAGGTTGTGAGCGCCGTAGCTGTACCAGATGTTCTTGCTCAGGATGCTTCCGTCCGGTTCCCGCAGACACACGGCCCCCGACGGGCACGCCGTCGCCGTCACAGCCTCCGTCGCCGCGCTGGCCGTCGGCGCCATCGCCACGCCCGTGCCGATCACAGCGGCAGCGATCCCAGCAGCAGTCATCGCAATCTTGCGCATGGTTTCCCCTTAACCTGAAGGGCCCCCCGAGTGAAGACCCACCACCGAAGCTAGTCAACGGGCCGGGCCGCCGGAAGCCGGGTCGAGTCCTTTTCGGCCTGAGCCGAAAAGAGTTGATCAGCGCATCCGGGTCTCGGCGAAGTCCAGCCAGCGGGTGGTGTCGGCGGGGGTGTGGTGGCGGATGGACCAGTCGACCTGGCGCAAGGACATGTGGGCCCAGTAGAGGCGCAGTACGGCGGGGTCGAGGGTCTTCTCGAGGAGTTCGTCGTACCAGGTCAGGTCCGCGTCGGGGAGACGGACGTGGGCGTCGAACCGCAGGGTGACCAGTGCGAACAGGCGGTCGCCGCGGCCGATGCCGTCCCAGTCGACGATTCCGGTGATCCTTCCGGCCTCGGTCAGAACGTTCCCGGTGTGGAAGTCGAGATGCACCAGGTCGTCGCCGGTCATGCCGCTCGGCTCGTCCCGACCGACCTCGCGGATCCAGTCCAGGAGCCTCCGCGTGCGGTCGTCGTACCGCTGGAGGGACTCGTGCAGACAGAAGCCGGGACCGCTCTCGAGCAGGTACATCGACGGGACCGGCAGGTCGGGAGCCAGCCCGGTGAAGTGGTCGGTCAGAGCGATCATCGACTCCAGCAACGCGCGGTCGACGGTCTCCGGCGGCCGTCCCGGCAGGCGCTCCTGCACCACGCCGACGCCGTCCGGCAGGTCCACCAGCAGTTGGTACTGCGGGACAGGCAGCCCGCCCCGGCGCGCTGCCTCGAGAACTTCCGCCGTACGCCGAAGGTCGGCCAGGGAACCGAATCCGCGCGTCAGTACGCCGTCCCGCCCGTCGGGCCAGCGCACGAACGCGGCACCGACCTCGCCTCCGCCTGCCTGCCCGACGAACTCCAGCCCGGGGCCGCTCGCCTGATTGAGCTCCCGCAGCAACTGCTGCGCATCGAGCTTCGCCACCGGAGCCGGTACGCCGTCGTGAGTCACAAGGCTTGACCGTAGTTGACCTGGAGTGCACTCCACGTCGCAGGATGGACCACATGACTACGTACGCACCGGCCGAGGCCTCCGAGCGCACCGGTCTGACTTTGGACACCCTGCGCTACTACGAACGTCTCGGACTGTTCGGTCCGGTACGTCGGACGTCCGCGGGGCGCCGCGTCTACAGCGACCACGACGTGGCGTGGGTCGGGCTCCTGGTGTGCCTGCGCAACGCCGGACTGGGGATCAGCGATCTGCAGCGGTTGATGGGCCGGCTGCGGGACCGCTCGGGCGGCCCGACCGGTGTGGTCGAGCTGCTCGAGGAGCACCGGTCCCGCCTTCACGGTGAGATCGCGAAGATGAACGTCGCGCTCGACGTACTGAACGACAAGATCGCTCACTACCGCGACGCGGCAGATCAGTCGAAGAAGTAGGGATAGGGAACCGACGCGGGCCGGCTGGCGACGTCGAGTCGTTCCTGGTGCTCCGGCGCGAGCGAGAACTCCGCGGCGCCGAGGAGATCGTCGAGGTACTCCGGCGTCCGGGGACCGATGATCGGTGCGGTTACGCCGGGACGCTGCATCAGCCAGCGGACGGCGACCTGGGGGAGCGTGCGACCGGTCTCGGCCGCGACCGCCGTCAGCTCGTCGATCACGTGCCACGTGTGCTCATTGGCATAGCGGTCCCACGAGTGGGTGCCAGGCGTGGAGACCTTGCTGTCCTCGGGCGGTGCGGTCATGCCGCGCCGGAACGCGCCGGACAGCCAGCCCGAACGCAGCGGCGACCAGGTGATGACGCCGAGGCCCTCGTTCTTGCAGACAGGCAGCAGCTCCCACTCGGGCGAGCGGTCCAGCAACGTGTAGAGCGGCTGGAGGCTGGAGAGCGGCTCCCAGCCGTTCTGTGCGCATAGATCGACCGCCTTCTGCAGCTGCCAGCCGCGGAAGTTGCTGACGCCGATGTAGCGGACCTTGCCGGCCCGCACGAGGCCGTCCAGCGTTGACAGCGATTCGGCGAGCGGCACGCTGTCGTCCCAGAGATGGAGCTGGTAGAGATCGACATAGTCGGTGCCGAGGCGCCGCAGGCTCGCGTCGATCGCGTCGAGGATGTGCTTGCGGGACAGTCCTTGGTCCGTCGGCCGCGGACCGACCCGTCCCCAGACCTTGGTGGCGATGACGTAGTCGGAGCGCTGCTGCGTCTTCAGCCACCGCCCGAGCACTTCCTCGGACGCGCCGGCGCCGTACACGTCGGCGGTGTCGATGAACGTCCCGCCGACGTCGGTGAACTTCTGCAGGATCTTCCGGCTGTCCTGCTCGTCCGTCCGGTCGCCGAACATCATCGCGCCCAGGCAGAGCTCGCTGACCTTCAGACCTGTCGTTCCGAGATTCTTGTAGTCCATCTCCCCGACGCTAGGAGCTGGACCGCGCTCCAGCTCAAGACCCCGCCGTCAAGACCTCTGAGTGGCTGACGGGTACACCGCGCCGGTGTACTTCTCGCCGGGGCCCTGGCCGGCCTCGTCCTGAATGGTGCTGGCTTCGCGGAACGCGAGTTGGAGGGAGCGGAGGCCGTCCTTCAACGGCGCCGCGTGGTGGTGGCCGAGCGCGGGAGCGGCGGCGTCCAGGAGGCCGGCCAGCGAGTCGATCAGCGAGCGGGCCTCGTCGAGGTCCTTGTGGTCCGGGAGGTCCGCGGCCAGACCGAGGTTGACGGCGGCTGCGCTCATCAGGTGCAGTGCGGCGGTGGAGATGATCTCCACGGCGGGGACCTCGGCGATGTCGCGGGACGCGGTCGAGAGGGGGTCGGGCTGTGAGGTGGCATCTGCGTCGGTCATGCTGCTACTCTTGCATGGCGACCGACTCGGTCCATTGGTGACCCCTGAGCGGAATAGTTCAGGACCGCCCGTGGTTCGAGTCCAAGCGGAGGGCCACCTCCCACCCAGTCGATGAACAGTCGGCGGGTCCCGGTCATGTTGAGAGCCACTGGAGGACATCCGGAGGATCACAACGACAGTACGGCGTACCGGCCGCAAGGTTGGACCGTCGTACATCTGGGAATTGGGCCTTCGTGTGATCGCACGAGGGCCTTCGTGTTTTTCCCAGCGGATTGCACGGGGCTCGCGGTGATCGCGAGGTGGCACCCAGTACGAGTTCAACCCCAGGAGGACCCATCACCACTGATTTGCGCGTCAACGAGCGCATCCGCGTTCCCGAGGTGCGGCTGGTCGGACCGAACGGTGAGCAGGTAGGCATCGTTCGGATCGAGGACGCACTTCGGCTGGCCCAGGAAGCCGATCTCGACCTGGTCGAGGTCGCCGCAACCGCCCGGCCTCCGGTCTGCAAGTTGATGGATTTCGGCAAGTACAAGTACGAGACCGCGCAGAAGGCGCGCGAGTCCCGCCGGAACCAGACCAACACCATCATCAAAGAGATGAAGCTGCGGCCGAAGATCGACCCGCACGACTACGAGACCAAGAAGGGTCACGTAGTGCGGTTCCTGAAGGCCGGGGACAAGGTCAAGATCACCATCATGTTCCGCGGTCGTGAGCAGTCCAGGCCGGAGCTCGGCTTCCGGTTGCTGCAGCGGCTGGCCGAAGACGTGACCGAGCTCGGCTTCGTCGAGTCGTCGCCGCGTCAGGACGGCCGGAACATGATCATGGTGCTCGGACCGCACAAGAAGAAGTCCGAAGCGCGCGTGGACGTGGAAGCCGAGAAGGCGCAGCGCAAGGCCGAGCGCGAGGCCGAGGAAGAGGCCGAGCGCGCACAGCGTGCCGAGCAGGTTCAGGCCCACGAGGCCGAGCGCGCCGCCGGAGTCACCAAGAAGCCGAAGGGTCCGGCCGACAACCTCGACCCGGAGTGACGCAACGCTCCGGCCGCCCGAGGCAGCCGGAGCCCGTCACACCGACGATCGAGTCAACGAAGAAAACCAGGAGCACACAGCCATGCCGAAGATGAAGACCCACTCGGGGATGAAGAAGCGCGTCCGGGTCACCGGGTCGGGCAAGATCCGTCGTGAGCAGACCGGTGTCCGCCACCTCGCCGAGGCGAAGTCCTCGAAGCGCAAGCGCCGCCTGTCCGGCACCGTCGAGGTCGCCCCGGCGTACGTCAAGAAGGCCAAGAAGCTTCTCGGCATCTGAGGCCCCTGCCTCGCCCCTCCCGAACATCCCCCGCCGCGTGGGCAATCCTGTCTCCGGCGCAGAAATACAAGGAGTAACACCTCATGGCACGCGTGAAGCGGGCAGTCAACGCCCACAAGAAGCGCCGGGTCGTACTCGAGCAGGCCAGCGGTTACCGCGGCCAGCGCTCGCGGCTGTACCGCAAGGCGAAGGAGCAGGTCACCCACTCGCTCGTCTACGCCTACCGTGACCGCAAGGCGCGCAAGGGCGACTTCCGGAAGCTGTGGATCCAGCGCATCAACGCCGCGGTCCGCGCCGAGGACCTGACCTACAACCGCTTCATCCAGGGTCTGCGCCTGGCCGAGGTCGAGGTGGACCGCAAGATCCTCGCCGACCTCGCCGTCAACGACCCGGCCGCGTTCTCCGCGCTCGTGCAGGTGGCCAAGGCCGCCCTGCCGGCCGACGTGAACGCGCCGAAGACCGACGCGGCCTGAGCTCCACCCCGCGAGTAGCACACCCGAAGTGGCGAGTCCCGGTCTGCTGACCGCGCAATCCGCGCGGATCAAACAGGCCCGGCGGCTCGCCACTCGTGCGTTCCGGCGCAAGACCGGTCGGTTCCTGGTTGAAGGCCCGCAGGCCGTCCGGGAGGCTCTCGAACATCGCGAGCTCGTCGTCGAGGTGTACGCCGAACCCGCGCTGGCGACCCGGCATCGTGACCTCTACGACCTCGCCGTGGCGGCCGGCGTCCCGTGGTTCGAGGTCGATCGCGCTGCCGTCGAAAGCTTGAGCGAGACCGTCACATCCCAAGGGGTCGTCGCGGTCTGCTCGCTGGTGACCGTTCCGCTGCCGGACAGCTCGTTCAGGCTGGTCGCCGCCGGCGTCCAGGTCCGCGACCCCGGCAACGTCGGCACCTTGATCCGTACGGCGGACGCCGCCGGGGCCGATGCCGTCGTACTGACGTCGGAGTCCGTCGACCCGCACAACCCGAAGGCGGTCCGCGCCAGCGTCGGTAGCATCTTCCACGTGCCGATCAGCACGGACGTCGACATCGTCGCGGCGGTGCAGACCTGGCGTGAGCACGGCCTGCAGGTGCTCGCCGCCGACGGGTACGGCGCGACCGACCTGGACACCTGCATCGAGGACGGAACCCTCGCGAAGCCGACCGTGTGGCTGTTCGGCAACGAGGCCCACGGCTTGCCGGACGGCATCAATGCCCTCGTCGACCACTCGGTGAAGGTCCCGATCTACGGCCGCGCCGAGTCCCTCAACCTGGCCACCGCCGCCGCGATCTGCCTGTATGCCTCGGCCCGGGCGCAGCGCCGGTGATCTTCGATCTGCCGGGGCGCTTCTGGCGCGGGAACCTGCACACGCACTCGAACCTGTCCGACGGGGCGTTGTCGCCGGCCGAGACCGCGCAGGTCTACCGGGATGCCGGCTACGACTTCGTGGCGATCACCGATCACTTCCGCGCGGAGTACGGATTCCCGATGGCGGACACGCGGGAGCTGCGCACGGACGGGTTCACCACGCTGATCGGCGCCGAGCTGCACGCGCCGCGAACCGAGGCCGGCCAGGCGTGGCACATCGTGGCGGTCGGACTGCCGCTGGACTTCGCGGCACCGGACGAGACGGAAACCGGCCCTGAGCTGGCGCGTCGCGCGCGGGCCGCGGGCGCGTGGATCGGGATGGCGCATCCGTCCGCGTCGCTGCTGACGGCCGTCGACGCCGAGAGCCTGGACGCGGCCCACGCGGTCGAGGTCTACAACGCACTGTCCGACCGTGAGAACCGCGGCGACAGTTGGCACCTCACCGATGTCCTCCTGAACCGCGGTCACCGACTGACGACGTACGCCGCCGATGACGCCCACCTGCAACCGCAGGACCCGCCACCCTGCCAGGCCTGGATCCACGTCCGCGCCGAAACCCTCGCCCCGGACGCCCTCCTGACCGCGTTGAAGGCCGGCCACTTCTACTCCAGCACCGGCCCCGAGCTGTACGACGTACGCATCGAAGGCGACGAGATCACGGTCCGCTGCTCGCCAGCCACCAAGATCCTCCTGACCGGCGGCCACCCCGGCGCCGAGGTAATCCAAGGCACCAACCTCACCGAGTGCACCTTCCCCCTGCACCTGTTCCGCAACACCCACTGCCGCATAACCACCGAAGACGCATCCGGCGCCCGAGCCTGGACCAACCCGATCCACCTGGCACCACGACCTCCCCGCTGACACCCGGCCCCGGTCGCAGCGACATCTCGTGGGTTGACCGCACGATCGGGTGGCCGCTGCACCGGCGGAGCGGCTATTTCTTGACGCGGGCCTGGAGGCCGTCGAGGAGGGCGTCGAGGCCGAAGACGAAGTTCTCGGTGAGGCCGGCGTCGAGGTCGAGCGAGGTACGGCGGCGTACCGACTTCTGCATCTCCGGGTAGTCGCCGGCCACAGCCTGGGCCTGTTCGAGCATGTCGGAGACCCAGTTCTCCTCGGAGCGGCCGGACTTGCGGACCATCTCACGGGTGGCGACCTCGGCGCTGACCGTGCCGAGGACGTACGACATCACGCTGCCCATCGCGAGGTCGATCTCGTGCTCGGAGAAGCCGGCGGCTCCGAACAGGACCAGGCCGCGGGAGCCCATCGACATCGCGTTCGGGCCGATGCTCGGGCGGGTGTACATCACCTCGGGCAGCCAGGGATGCCGCAGTACGGCGGATCGGAGGCTGTGCCCGAACAGCAGCGCACCGGCCCGCCACCCGGCGAGCTCCGGCTCGGGTACGTCGATCTCGCCCCAGACCTCGTCGATCAGCAGGTCGATCAGGTCGTCCTTGGTGTCGACGTACCAGTAGAGGCTGGTCGCGCCGGAGCCGAGTTTGGTGCCCAGCTTCCGCATGCTCAGCCCGCTGATGCCCTCGGTGTCGAGGATCGTCATGGCCGCGGCCACGATCTGCTCCCGGCTGAGCGTCTCCCGCGCGGGCGCCGCCTTGCGTTCCCGGGTCCAGATCCAGTCCTTCATGCGTCCATCCTACTCAGGACTCGCACACTGTACGAGATCGTCGTACAGTGTGCGAGTGACTAGTACACCGTTCGAGTCTGAAGCCACCACCGAGGGCCACCCCCGGCGCTGGTGGATCCTGTTGATCCTGTGTCTGAGCCTGATGGTGCTGGTGGTCGACAACACCGTCCTCAACCTGGCCATCCCGTCGCTGATGCGCGATCTGGGCGCGACGCCCGCGGACATCCAGTGGGTGATCGACGCCTACATCCTGGCGTTCGCGGGGCTGCTGCTGACCGCCGGAAGCCTCTCGGACCGGTTCGGCCGCCGGAAGATGCTGTTGCTCGGGCTGGTGGTGTTCGGCCTGGCGTCGCTGCTGGCGACCCTGGCCGAGAACCCGTGGCAGCTGATCGCGTGCCGCGGCCTGATGGGGGTCGGCGGCTCGCTGCTGATGCCGAGCACGCTGTCGCTGCTGTTCACGGTGTTCCCGCCGGAGGAGCAGCGCAAGGCGATGGCGGGCTGGTCGATGGTCGCGATGGTCGGCGTGGTGGCCGGCCCGACGGTCGGCGGCGTACTGCTGAACCACTTCTGGTGGGGCTCCATCTTCTGGCTGAACGTGCCGATCGCGATCCTGGCGATCATCGGCACGCTGGCGCTGATCCCGGAGTCGAAGGGCCCGGCGCGCGACGTCGACCCGGCGGGCGCCGTCCTGACGATCGTCGGTATGGCGTCGATCGTCTGGGCGATCGTCTCGATCCCACTGCACGGCTGGGGCTCGGCACGGGTGCTCGGCGCGCTCGCGGTCGGTGTGGTCGCGTTGACCGCGTTCGCGTTGTGGGAGAAGCGCAGTGCGCATCCGATGGTGCCGCTCGCGTTGTTCAAGGACCGGCGGTTCAGCGGTACGAGCTTCTCGATTGTGCTGCTGTCGTTCACCGCGGGTGGGTTGCTGCTGGCGTTGACGCAGTACCTGCAGTTCGCGCTTGGGTACACACCGTTGAAGGCCGGGCTGGCGCTGATCCCGTATGCGCTGTCCGCGGCGCTGTTCAACGGCCTCGGGGCGACGCTCGGGAAGAAGATCGCGGACCGGACGCTGATCTCGATCGGTCTGCTGATCATCGCGGGCAGCTTCGGCATCCTGACCCAGGTGTCCGACACGAGCGGGTACGGGCTGTTGATCATCGGCCTGTTGGTGATGGGGATCGGCGGTGGCCTGGCCGGTCCGGCGGCGTACACGCTGTTGATGCAGGCCGTTCCGCCGGAGCACCGCGGTGTCGGCTCGGCGATGAACGACACCGTGCAGCAGACGGGTGCCGCGCTGTCGGTCGCCGTATTGGGCAGTGTGCTGGCCGCGGCCTACTCATCGGCCCTGCCGGACTCCGTACCGGAGGCGGCCCGTAAGTCGATCGCCGACACCATCGCGCTCGGCCCGGACTTCTTCGGCGCGGCCAAGCACGCCTTCGTCGACGCCATGTCGATCTCGATGACGGTCGGCGCGATCGGCGCCGTGGCCGGGGCAGTGGTCGCGCTGGCGGTCCTCCCGAAGGGCGAGAAGAAGGCGCAGGAGGCAGCTCCAGCGGTTGACGACGCAGTGCACTGACACCGTGCGCTGACAGCATGCAGGTATGACGCGACGGTGGCCGACCCGTTCCCACGCGACGACTGCGGCCGGCGCGTTCCGCTGGAGGGCCTGTGTCTGATCAGGGGATCGCGAACCTGGTCCTGATGGCGTTGTTCATCCTGCTCCCGCTCGCCCTCGGCACGATGCTGTTCGGCCGGTCCCGCGGGAACCGGTTCGTGCTGAAGTGGGCGCGAGGTCTCGCGATCCTGGCAATTGTCCTGGCGACCGCGTACGACGTTGCCGGGGCGGTGTGCCTGATCCTCGCGGAGCCCAAGCCGGGCCACGAGCCATGGGTCGATCCGGCTGCGGTCGTCGACTACCCGACCTTCTTCATCCCCATCGGCGTAGGCGCGCTTCTAGCGGGGGCCGGCGTCCTGGCCGGAGCAATCCGCGCCAGGCACCGCCTGGGCTAACCCTCGGCTTGGGGAGACCTTCGTGCCGAATCGGGAAGGAACCCTCCCCAAGTCCGCTGTCCACAGGCTAGGAAGCGGCGGTGTGGAGGGCAGTGGGACGCGTGCATGTTCTTGGGCGTGGAGGAGAGAAGCGAAGATCGAGGTTCGTTCGCGGAGTTGCGTGGTTGGCAGGCAGGTGCGTTCAGTCGCGCTCAGGCAGTGGCACATGGAATCACCGACAAGGTGTTGCTCGGGCGGCGCCGGGCCCGGCAGCTGCAGCGGGTCCACAGAGGTGTGTACGTCGACTTCACCGGGCCGCTGCCGTGGGAGACCAGAATGTGGGCGGCTTGGCTGGCGTGTGGCCCGGAGGCGGCGTTGACGGGTCCGACTGCGCTCCGCAGGTACGGCGTTGCCGGGAACTGGCGGGACGAAAGGATCCATGTCGCGCTACCGCACTCGCGCCGTGTCGATCCGAAGTCCGGGGTCATTGTCACGCGTCACCGCAACCTGTCCTCGCTCGTACAGGCGTCTCGCGAACCGCCGACGGTGCGATTGGAGGTCGCGCTGCTGATCACCGCCGCCGCGGGCGAGGATGTTTCGCGGCGGGCCGCCGTACTGTTCGATGCGTGCCGGCAGCGCCGTACGACGCCGTCCCGGTTACTGGCGGAGCTGGACTCGCTCCCGGAGTTGCCGGGTCGCAGGATCCTCCAGCGGATCCTGGCTGAGGCAGACGAAGGCGTTCAGTCGTTTCTCGAGCAGGCGTACCTTCGACGCGTCGAGCGCGCCCATGGGTTGCCGCGGGCGCGACGTCAGGTTCGCGCCGTCGATGAGGGTGTCGTCGTCTACCGGGACTCCGAGTACCCGCCGTACGACGTGATTGTCGAGCTGGACGGTCAAGCGGGTCATCTGGACTCGGCCAGTCGCTGGCGGGACATGACCAGGGACAACGCAGCCGCGACGAGCGGCAAGCTGACGCTGCGATTCGGCTACCAGTTGGTCAGCGAACCGTGCCTCGCGGCATCCCAGGTGGCCGCCGCCCTCCAGTTCCGCGGCTGGCCCGGCACCCCCTGCCCTTGCTCACCCACCTGCTCGCTCGCCAGATAGCCGGGTTGGGGAGGCTTTCGTGCCGGTCCGGGCGCAAAACCCTCCCCAGGCCCTCGGAAGGAGCGGTTGTGGACGGGCGATTCACGGTCTTGGGGGTTGGGTTCTTAGACTGCAATCCGCAGACGTATCAACCCGAGAGCGAGCCATGTCCGGTCCCAACACTGATTACGACCCGGTCGAAGTGACGCCGCTGCATGCCGAAGAGGTGGAGCGGACCCGCGACGAGGCGCTGACGGCGTTTACCGAGGCGGCCGATCTGGCCGCCTTGCAGGAGGCCAAGACCGTGCACCTGGGCGACAAGTCGCCGATCGTGCTCGCCAACCGGGAGATCGGCGCGCTGCCGCCGCAGGCCCGCAAGGAGGCCGGTCAGCGGATCGGCGCGGCGCGGAAGGCGATCAACGAGGGGTTCGCGTCCCGGCTCGCGGTGCTCGAGGCCGAGCACGAGGAGCGGATGCTGGCCACCGAGCGGGTCGACGTGACGCTGCCGTGGCACACCCCGCAGCTCGGTGCGCGGCACCCGCTGTCGCTGATCTCCGAGCAGGTCGCGGACGTGTTCACCGCGCTCGGCTGGGATGTCGCGGAGGGCCCCGAGGTCGAGGCCGAGTGGCTGAACTTCGACGCCCTCAACTTCCAGCCCGACCACCCGGCGCGGCAGATGCAGGACACCTTCTTCGTCGAGCCGGCCGGCTCCGGCAAGGTACTGCGGACGCACACGTCGCCGGTGCAGGCGCGGTCGATGCTGACCCGCAAGCCGCCGATCTACGTGATCTGCCCGGGTCGCGTGTTCCGCACCGACGAGCTGGACGCGACGCACACGCCGGTCTTCTACCAGGTCGAGGGCCTGGTGGTGGACGAAGGCATCACGCTCGCGCACCTGAAGGGCACGCTCGACCACTTCGTCGTGTCGATGTTCGGTGAAGGTCTGGAGGCGCGGCTGCGGCCGAACTTCTTCCCGTTCACCGAGCCGTCGGCCGAGGTGGACCTGAAGTGTTTCGTCTGCCGCGGCGCGTCCGTCGGCAATCCGGACCGGCCGTGCCGGACCTGTGGCAGTGAGGGCTGGATCGAGTGGGGCGGCTGCGGTGTCGTGAACCCGCGGGTCCTGCAGGCCAACGGCATCGACACCGACCGGTACTCCGGGTTCGCGTTCGGCATGGGCCTGGAGCGGACGCTGATGTTCCGCAACGGCGTCGAGGACATGCGGGACATGGTCGAGGGTGACGTGCGGTTCAGCCGCCAGTTCGGGATGGAGATCTGATGCGGGTCCCACTGTCATGGCTTCGTGAGTACGTCGACCTGCCGGGCGGGGTCACCGGCCGCGACGTCGCGGAGCAGCTGATCCGGGCCGGCCTCGAGGTGGAGACCGTCGAGGAGTCCGACCTGACCGGCCCACTCGTGGTCGGCAAGGTGCTCACGTACGAGAACGAGCCGCAGAAGAACGGCAAGACGATCCGCTGGTGCTCGCTGGACATCGGCAAGGACGAGCCGCAGTGGGTCGTCTGCGGAGCGGACAACTTCGAGGTCGGTGATCTCGTGGTCGTCGTGCTGCCCGGTGCGGTGCTGCCGGGCGGGTTCGCGATCTCGGCGCGGAAGACCTACGGGCACGTGTCGAACGGCATGATCTGCTCGAGCGCCGAGCTCGGTCTCGGTGACGACGGCACGCACGGCATCGTCGTGCTGGAGCCGGGCGAGGCCACGCCGGGCGACGACGCGATCGAGTTGCTCGCGCTGCGGGACGACGTACTCGACATCGCGGTGACGCCGGATCGTGGGTACTGCCTGTCGATCCGTGGTGTCGCGCGTGAGGCGGCGACGGCGTACGGCGTATCGCTGAAGGATCCGGCCGACCTGACGCTCACCGGCTCCGGGGAGAACGGCTACCCGGTGCGGGTCGACGACGCCAAGGCATGCAGTGTGTTCGTGACGCGGACCGTCACCGGGATCGACGCGACGGCGTTGTCGCCGCGGTGGATGCAGAAGCGGCTGCTCGCGGCCGGGATGCGGCCGATCTCGATCGGGGTCGACGTCGCGAACTACGTGATGCTCGAGCTCGGTCAGCCGATCCACACCTACGACAAGGCGAGCCTGTCGGGGGAGATCGTCGTACGGCGGGCGAACGCCGGCGAGAAGCTGATGACGCTGGACGACCAGACGCGTGAACTGGACGCCGAGGACCTGCTGATCACCGACGACTCCGGTCCGATCGGCGTCGCCGGTGTGATGGGCGGGGCGTCGACGGAGATCTCCGACGCCACCACGGACGTGGTGATCGAGGCCGCGCACTTCGACCCGATCGTCATCGCGCGGGCGTCGCGCCGGCACAAGCTCTCGTCGGAGGCGTCGCGCCGGTTCGAGCGCGAGGTCGACCCGAACCTGCCGCGGTACGCCGCCCAGCGCGTCGCGGACCTGCTGGCCGAGTACGCGGGCGGCACGATCCTCGTGGACGAGACCGTCGTCGACACCCACCCGGAGCTGACGCCGGTCACGATCCGCGCCGATCACGCGGCCCGCGTCGCGGGTGCTGTGATCACGCTCGACGAGACGGTTCGGCACCTGGCTTCGGTGGGCTGCACGGTCGAAGCTGCCGCGGCGGATGCGGTCGCCGCTCCGTTGGCCGCGGGTGCGCACGCTCCAGTGTTGGCCGAGGTCGGCGCCACCACTGTCGGGTCCACCCACGTGGAGGGTGACGATCTGCTGACGGTGACTCCGCCGTCGTGGCGGCCGGATCTGCGGGATCCCAACGACTTCGCCGAAGAAGTCATCCGGTTGTTCGGCTTCGACAACGTGCCGTCGGTCTTGCCGGCTGCGCCGGGTGGGCAGGGCCTGACCGTTTCGCAGCGCCGGCGTCGCCGGGTGGCGACCGCGCTCGTCGGGGCGGGGCTGACCGAGGTGGTGTCGTACCCGTTCACGGGTGCCGCCGACTTCGACGCGATGGGCCTCCCGGCCGACGACCCACGCCGTACGACGGTCAAGCTCGTCAACCCGATCTCCGACGAAGAGCCGTCGATGCAGACCACGCTGCTCGCGACCCTGCTCCGGACCGCCGAGCGCAACGTCGGTCGAGGCGCGAACGACCTGGCGATCTTCCAGACCGGCCTGGTGTTCCTGCCGAAGGCGGAGACGAAGCCCGCACCGCTTCCGTCGGTCGCACACCGTCCGAGCGACGCCGAGGTCCAGTCGCTGTACGACGCACTCCCGGACCAGCCGTTGCACGTCGGGGTGGTGCTGACCGGTGCGCTGGCGCCGACCGGATGGTGGGGCAAGGGCCGCCCGGCCGGGTGGGCCGACGCGGTGCAGATCGCGCGGCTGATCGCGTCGGCCGTCGGGGTCCAGCCGGTCGTGAAGAACGTGGAGCTTGCGCCGTGGCATCCGGGGCGGTGTGCGGAGTTCTCGGTCGGAGGCCCAGACGGCATCGTGGTCGGTCATGCGGGTGAGCTGCACCCGAAGGTGTGCCAGGCGTTCGGTCTTCCGGCTCGGTCGAGTGCGGTCGAGCTGGATCTCGACGCGTTGATCGCGGCGGGTCCGGAGTCGATCACGGCGCAGCCGTTCTCGTCGTACCCGGTGGCCAAGGAGGACGTGGCGTTGATCGTCCCGGCCGAGGTCGCGGCGGCCGACGTCCAGGCGGCGCTGGCCGAGGGCGCTGGTGAACTGCTGGAGTCGGTCCGGCTGTTCGACGTGTACACGGGTGAGCAGATCGGCGAGGGGAAGAAGTCGCTCGCGTTCGCGCTGCGGTTCCGGGCGCCGGACCGGACGCTGAAGGAGAACGAGGTCGCCGACGCCCGCCAGGCCGCGGTCCAGGTCACCGTCGACCGCTTCGGCGCCGTCCAACGGGTCGGCTGAAAACCATGAGCCGGGGCGCCGCGGCGCGCTCAGCGGGGTCGGGTTGGTGCCCGCGATGAGCAGCAGTCATCCACGGGTGGCGGTCGCCGCGCCGAACGCCGCCGCGGCCGAGGCTGGTGTGCGCGTTGCCGCGGAGGGCGGGAACGCGGTGGACGCGGCGATTGCCGCCACGCTCGTCACGATGGTGAACGAGATCGGAGTGGTGTCGCCGGCCTCGGGTGGGTTTGTCACGTTGCAGGTCGCGGGTGGTGACGCGGTCACCATCGACGGCTGGGTGGAGATGCCCGGGCGCGGGCTGCCGACGGACCGGTTCGGGCGCGGCGTCTGGGACATCACCACCGACTACGGCGGCGGTACGACGACCACGGTCGGCCACGGCTCCGTCGCCACGCCCGGCGGGATGAAGGCCCTCGACCTCGCCCACCGCCGCTCCGGCAAGGCACCCTGGAGCGAGGTCGTGCAGCCCGCGATCGACGTCGCCCGCAACGGGTTCCCGCTGAGCCGGACCTCGGGCTACTACCTCGGCTACACCCACGAGATCATCTTCGGCTGGCACCAGCCGAGCCATGCTGTCGTGCACGACGAGGACGGCGCGGTGATCAAGGCCGGCAGTACGGTCGTGATCCCGGAGCTCGCCGAGGCGCTCGAACTGATCGCCCGCGACGGCGCCGAGACGATGTACACGGGCCAGCTCGCCGAGCTCCTGATCCACGACATGTCCGCGAACGAAGGCATCCTCACCGCCGCGGACCTCGCCGCGTACGAGGCCGTCGTACGCCCGGCCCTCGTCGTCAACCAGAACGGCTGGCGCCTCGCCACCAACCCACCGCCCGCGGTCGGGGGAGTGGCCGTCGCTGCGATGCTCGCGCTGCTCGACGGCGTACCGTCCGACGGCGGCTGGCGGCAGTCCGAGCTGGAGCGGTTGATCGACGTCCAGTACGCCGTACTCGGGCAGCGGCTCGCCGAGCTCGACGAGGAGGACGTGCGCAAGCTGGAAGGGCAGAAGGTGCTCGACCTCGCGGCGGCCGGCGACCTTCGCGCGTTGACCTCACCTAGTACGGCGACCGTCTCGGTCGTCGACGACGAGGGTGACGCGTGCGCGATCACGGTCTCGTCCGGCTACGGGGCCGGCGTACTCACGCCTGGCACCGGGATCTGGCTGAACAACGCGCTCGGCGAGCAGGAGCTCCTGCACGGCGGCCCGCACAGCCTCGCGCCCGGCACCCGGCTCACCTCGAACATGGCCCCGAGCGTGGCCCGCCGCGACAGCGACGGCGCCGTACTCGCGATCAGCTCACCCGGCTCGGACCGGATCCCGACTGCGCTCGCCCAGGTGTACGCGCTCTACACCCACGGCGGTCTGCGGCTCCGCGACGCCGTCGAGTACCCGCGGCTGCACGTCCGCGTGCGCGAGGACGTGGTCGTCGACTACGAGGACGATCTGCCGGTTTCCGGCTCAACCGCGTTGCCGACCCGCCCGATGCCGCCGCACTCGATGTACTTCGGTGGCGTCGCGGCCGCGCTCTGGGACCCGGCCGACGGCCTGCTCGCGGTCGGCGACCCGCGCCGAACCGGTGCCGTGGCCATCTCCCCCTGACACCGCTAGTAAGGTCAGGCCACCAAGATCCGAAAGGCAGCCGATGCGGGACAACCACCCCGAGCTCTCCGTCGTCGTACCGATGTACGACGAGGAAGAGGTGCTGCCGATCTTCTTCGAGCGGATGCATCCACTGCTCGACGGCCTGGGGATCAGCTACGAGCTGCTGGTCGTCGACGACGGCAGCCGGGACCGGACAGCGGCGCTGCTCCTCGACGCCGCCAAGGACTGGCCGCAGCTCCGGGTCGTCCGCCTGCTCCGCAACAGCGGTCACCAGGCTGCCCAGTCGGCCGGCTTCCGCCGCGCCCGCGGGCAGTACGTCGTCACGATCGACGCCGACCTCCAGGATCCGCCCGAGGTGATCGCGGAGTTCCTGCGGGCCGTCCGTGAGCAGGACGTCGATGTCGTGTACGGCGTACGCTCCGACCGCTCGAGCGATTCCTGGGCGAAACGTACGTCGGCGCGGCTGTACTACCGGTTGATGTGCCGCCTGGTCGGCAAGGACATCCCGTTCGACGCGGCCGACTTCCGGCTGGTGACCCGCCGGGTGGTGGACGCGGTGAACGCGCTCCCCGACGACGGCCGGGTCTTCCGTCTGGTGATCCCGTGGCTCGGCTTCCCGAGCGCCGAGGTCAAGTACGTCCGGGCGGAGCGGGCTGCCGGTACGACGAAGTACAGCGTCTCCAAGATGGTCCGGCTCGCGTTCGACAGCGTGACCGCGTTCTCGGCCGCCCCGCTGCGGCTGGCGACCTGGCTGGGGTTGCTCGGCGGCGCGATGTCCGGGTTGTTCGTGGTCGGCGCACTGGTGATCAAGCTGACCGGGCGGAGCATCCCCGGCTGGACGTCGACGGTCCTCGCGGTCAGCGTGATCGGCGCGATCCAGCTGTTGTGTCTCGGCCTGCTGGGCGAGTACGTCGCCCGCCTGTTCCAGTCGAGCCAGCGCAGACCGCAGTTCCTCGTCGGCTACGACAGCCTCACGGACCACGGGCACAAGGACCCCGTTCACGAGAGCTCGCAGTCCAAGAGATGAAGCGGGCTGCCCCGTGGCTGCTGCCGATCCTGGTGGCGGTCGGTGGGTTCATATCGCTCGGCGACGTGGGGATCGGTCCGCTCGTCAAGTACGCCGCCTACTTCGCCGGAGCGATCGCGCTGCCCGGCACACTGCTGCTGCGGGCCGCGTGGCGCAGTACCGGCAACTGGGCTGAGGATCTTGGGCTCGGGTCGGTTGTCGGCGCGACGTGGCAGTTGATCGGCTGGGCGATCTTCACCGCGCTCGGTTGGCAGCAGTGGTTGATCGTGTGGCCGGCGCTCGTCCTGATCGGTTTCGCTCTCGTCGGGCGGCAGCACTTCCGGATCGCCGAGCCCAGACCGCTACCGGTCGCGTGGACGGTCGGGTTGGCCGTATCTGCGGCGGTGATGGTCGGCGCAGCCACCTTCGGCGTGATGGCGTACCACCCGATGCCGCCGTACGGCGAGGCGTACTACCCCGATCTCCTGTACCACCTGTCGATGGTGCAGGAACTGACCCGCACCGTGCCGCCCGAGATCCCGCAGGTCGTCAACGAGCGGCTCGAATACCACTGGTTTGCGAACGCCGACATGGCCGCGGCAGTCGACGTCACGCGACTCACTCCGATGGTCGTGCTGTTCCGCCTCTGGGTCCTGCCGTGGCTGGTCGTTTCACTGCTCGTCTGCGCGACACTCGCCCGCGTCGTCAGCCGCACCTGGTGGACCGGCGTACTCGCAGCACTCGCGCTAGCTGCACCACAGCTGTTCCTGCTCGTCGACACGAGCGTCAACCTCGCACCACCAGTGAGCCTGCTCAGCCCGTCGCAGACGTTCGGCATGGTCGCCGCCGTCACCGTGGCCACGCTCCTGATCGACCTCCTCTTCCGAAGAACAAACTCCTTTGGACGTAAGGAGTTGTGGGGCGGGGTCGTGGCGGTGGTCGTGGCGGGGGTTGGGGGTGGGGCCAAGCCGACCGTGCTGCCGTTACTCGTGGGAGCGATGGGGCTTGCGGCGTTGTACCTACTCGTGACGACACGGCGGGTGCCGTGGCTCCTGGTCGGTACGACGGCGGTGCTGCTCGTCGTCGGGGCGATCACCTTCCTGACCGTGGCCGGCAGTACCAGCGGGTCGCGGCTGCAGTTCCTCGCCGTACTGAAGTCGCTGCCCGTCTATACCGCGGCCACTGGCGACAAGACGCAGCCGGGGGACGGTGGGTTGATCCTGCCGGCGCTGGCGCACGGCGAGGTGATCGGGACGCTCAGCCTCCTGCTCGGACTGCTGCTGACTCTGCAAGCGATGTCCTGGGCCGGATTCGGCGTCGTCGGGCGGAAGGACCCGGTCGCGTGGTTCCTGCTCGGAGCCATGATCGCGGGGTGGGCGGGCTACCTGCTGATCGACCACCCGTCGGTGAGCGAGTCGTACTTCATCTACACCGCGGCACCGTTCAGCCTGGCCGGAGCCGGCTGGTTCGCAGCAACCAGTGCGCGCGCCTCAGGTCGCTCGGTCCCCATCGCAATCGCTGCCTTCGTCCTCTCGATCGGGTACGCCGCTCTGATCGTCTGGGCTCGTGGTGTGCCGGCAGCCTCGACCGGTCGGCAGCTGTGGTTGAGCACCCGGATGTTGCTCGTGGTCCTCGGCATCACGCTCTTCCTCATGCTCGTGTGGCGTCTGACGTTGCGGCAAGCCGGTGGCGGCATGTTCGTCGTACTGGTGCTGCTCTCGACTGCGCCAATCAGCTCCTTCCTGCAGAGCGCCATACGTGGTGACACCGAGAAGGCGCCGACGTACCGGGCCGCGCGGTGGTGGGTGTACCGGGACGAGGCCGAGGCCGCGCTCTGGCTCGGGGAGCACTCCGCGCCGACCGATGTGGTGGCGACGAACACCTGGTGCCGTCCGGCAGGCCCGCCCGCGCCAGGATGCGACGCCCGTGGGTACCTGGTCAGTGGGATCGCCGGACGCCGCACGCTGCTCGAGGGCTGGGCGTACACGAACCAGGCGATGGCCAAGCAAGGCAATGGCGGCCGCCGCTACACCGAGCAGCCGTCGCCGTGGCCGGACCGCGTCGCCCTCACCAACCAGGCCCTCACCGCACCGACAGCCGAGGTGCTGCGAAGGCTGCGCGACGAGTACGGCGTTCGCTGGCTGTACGCCGACACACGCAACGGACCCGTGGCGCCGGCGCTCGACCAGCTCGCCGTACGACGACACAGCGTCGGCAAGGTCCGGATCTACGACCTCGGAGAGTGATTTCCCCGTAACATTGGGTCCACGCAGACCGTTAACGTCTACGCAGGCCCGCCCGCCACGCGGCCGCAGCAATGCACCTGAATTGCTCGGGAGGGCGGGATACATGCGGGCAACCCGACCGGGGGCCATCCTTCTTGCCACCGGCCTCTTGAGCCTGGGAACCGGCACCGCGACCGCCTACCAGGTGCCGACGGCACCTTTCACCGACAGCGCGACCACCGTGATGCCGGCCTCAGGACTGCGGCAGACGATCACCGCGAGTGGGCTCACCGAGCTCGGCGACCCGACGACGGCCGGCTTCCGCTCTGCCGGACCGACCACCTATCAGCCCGCGATCGGCAAGGACGCCCCGGCGCAGGATGTGGTGGTGAACACCGGCGACTGCGCATCCACCGGCGGCTGCGGCGATCGCGGCACGGTGACGATCGCGTTCTCCCAGCCCGTCCGCAACCCGGTCCTGCACCTCGGCGGCCTCGGCGGATCCGTCACCCGGACCGTGAACGGCCGGACGACCGCGCAGTCCGAACTGCACTCGATCCTGAAGCTCACCACCGCCGGCCTCAGCCTCACGAAGCTCGGACAGGGCAACAACCTCACGGTCACCAGCGACACGATCACCGCCGCGAACCACGACACCGGCCCGAACTGCGTGAACACCAAGTCCCCGTCCGGTCTCGACACCTCCGCGACCGCTGCCTGCGGATCGGTCCGTGTCAACGGAGTGGTCACCAAGGTCAGCTTCGACATCTCGGCGCTGTTCACGAAGCATCCGAAACTGCCCGCGTTGAACAACGGATCGTCCGGCGACGCGTTCTCGATCGTCGCGTCCGTCCCTGAGGATTTCGGTGACGCACCGACGTCGTACGGCGCGGCGTGGTCGGTTCTGAGCGACGTACAGCTCGGCAAGGATGTCACCGAGGACAACGCCGGCATCGCGAACGGCACGACCGGTCCGGCGACACCGGATCAGGCCGATGACGGTGTCGTTTTCTCACCGCTCCGCGCCAACCAGACGACGTACACGGCCGATCTGCAGTTGGCCGGTACGGCGAAGGCCGGGCGGGCGTGTGCGTGGATCGACGTCAACGGCAACGGAACCTTCGACTCGGGCGAGCGGGCCTGCGCCCCGTTCGCCGCCAAGCAAACGACCGTCACGCTGCGGTGGGCCGAGCTCGCTCCGAAGGCGGGAGCGTCGTACGCGCGGGTGCGGGTCGGGTACACCGATGCGCAGGTCGAGAAGCCGACCGGCGCGGCCGATGCCGGCGAGGTCGAGGACTATCCGGTCACGATCACGCCGCCGCCACCGCCGGTCCTGACCGACGACGCCGCGACGACCGGGTTCAACACGGCGATCGTCGTACCGGTGCTCGGCAACGACAAGCCGGGCGACCCGAGTACGCCGCTCGCACCCGCGACGCTCTGCCTCGTCGACGGTGCGAAGTGCGTGCAGATGGTGAACGTAGTCGGCCAGGCGAAGTACGTCGCCAAGCCCGACGGCACCGTCCGCGTCGAACCGGTGCCGGGCTTCGTCGGTCCGGGCAAGCCGGTTGTCTATCGCGTTGCCGACAGCAATGGCACGACGGCCAGTGCCAAGCTGACCCTCACCGTCTCGCTCCCGGATCATCCGGTGGCGACCCCCGACACGGCGACCACGCCGCAGAACGTCAGCGTGGCCGTCAAGCCGCTCGCCAACGACCACGCGGCCGCGGGCGTGCAGCTCGTGCCCGGTTCCGTAGTACTGCGTGATCCGGCTGATTCCGCGTTCAAGAAGAAGGTCGCGATCGCGGGCGAGGGCGAGTACGTCGTGAAGCCCGACGGCGGCGTGGACTTCGTCCCGAAGCGGCAGTTCACCGGCGTCGGTACGTCGATCGGCTACCGCGTCACCGACACCACTCACCAGACCGCCGAGTCCACGCTCGCCGTCACGGTCACACCCGTGACGCCGACCGCCAACGGTGACTCGGTCTCGACCGCGTTCGACACCGACCTCGTCGTACCCGTGCTCGACAACGACCTTCCAGGCTCGCCGGACGCCCCGCTCCTGCCCGCGACGCTGCGGCTCGTCGACCCGGTCAGCAAGAAGGTCGTCGACAAGGTGACGATCGCCCGGCAAGGCACCTACCTGGTCGCCGCCGGCAAGGTGACCTTCCAGCCGCTGCACGGGTTCACCGGCGTCGGTACGCCGGTGGCGTATCAGGTGCTCGACAAGAACGGTACGGCGGCGCGCGCCGAGCTGACCGTCTCCGTCGCCGCACCCGGCCCACCGGTCGCGAACCCGGACACGATCACCACGTTGCAGGGCCGCCCCGTCGTCGCCGTTGTCCTCGGGAACGACAAGCCGGGGCCGACGGGTGCCGCGCTCCAGCCCGGCAGCGTGCGCCTGCTGACGTCGACGCAGCCTGTGCTGTCGCTCGTCATCGCAGGCCAGGGCAAGTACTCGGTGAAGTCGGACGGCAGGGTGCTGTTCGAGCCGCTGCCGTCGTTCAGCGGCACCGCGACCGCGGTCGGCTACCAGGTTGCCGACAGCAACAACGCCGTCGGGAGGTCGACGTTGAGCGTGCGGGTCACCAAGGTGCAGCCAGACGCGTCCGACGACACCACGGGTACGGCGTACGACACGAACGTGAGCGTGCCGGTGCTGGCGAACGACACGGCCGGCGATCCGTCGGTGCCGCTGGTTCCGAGCACCGTGCGGATGATCGACCCGACCACGAAGCTGCCGACCGCGACCCTCGTGATCCCCGGTCAGGCGACGTACACGACGGAGGCGGACGGGAAGGTCGAGGTCGACCCGCTGCCCAAGTTCACCGGCGCCGCGACGCCGGTCACGTATCGCGTCTCGGATGTGAACGGTACGACGGCCACGGCAACGCTGACCGTCACGGTCGCCAAACCACCCGCGCCGACGACCACACCGGACACCGCGACCGGCAAGCAGAACCTCCCGCTTCGCGTCACGCCGCTCGCCAACGACAAGGCAGGCCTCGGGACATCACTCGATCCGCGCAGCCTCACGCTCGTGGATCCGGCCGACGGCTCGCTGAAGAAGCTCGTGAAGATCCCGGGGCAGGCCGACTACCAGGTCAACCCGGACGGCACGGTCACCGTCGACCCGATGCCGGGCTTCACCGGTACGGCGACCAGGGTGACGTACCGGATCGCCGACTTGTTCGGTCAGACCGCGCGGTCGACGATCACGGTCACGATCACGCCGATCACCCCGGTCGCGGCCGACGACACCGCGCGGACGCCGTACGGCAAGAGCGTCACGGTGCAGGTGCTCGCGAACGACAAGCCGGGCGACCCGACGGCGCCGTTGGTGCCGGGCAGTCTGTTGCTCGTCGATCCAGCCGACGGGGTGCTGAAGGCAACAGTGCGGATCCCGAACGAGGGTGTGTTTACGGCGGTCGGGGGAGCGGTTCGCGTCGACCCAGGCGCGACCTTCCGCGGTCCTGGTACGCCGGTGACGTACCAGGTGGCCGACTCCAACGGGACGAAGGCGAGCGCCCGGTTGACCGTCACCGTCGGCCAGCCGCCGGTCGCGTTCGCCGACATCGCGTCCACGCTGCAGAACGTGACGGTGACGGTGAACGTGCTGTCCAACGACCGGCCGGGCACCGATGCAGTTCTGGTGCGGAGCTCGGTCGGGCTGAACGGGTCATCCAAGAAGGTGACCGTTCCGCAGCAGGGCACCTACGCGGTGCTGCCGAGTGGGTCGATCGAGTTCGATCCGCTGCCCGCGTTCCGGGGCAAGGCGAGTCCGCTGGAGTATCGGGTCGCGGACTCGGACGGCAACGTCGCGACCTCGACGTTGAGCATGACCGTGACACCGGTCGACCCGGTCGCGGTCGACGACTCGGCGATCACGCCGTACGGGCATGCGATCACGGTGAACGTGCCGGCGAACGACAAGCCCGGTGACGCGTCGGCGCCGTTGAAGCCGGCGAGCGTGGTGCTGAAGGACGCGGACGGTCAGTACGGCAAGACGATGACGCGGGCCGGTGAGGGAACGTACGAAGTTGATGCTTACGGCGCGGTCAAGTTCACACCGGCCAAGGGATTCCAGGGTGTCACGACGCCGACGACGTACCGGATCGCCGACGCCAACGGAACGACCGCGGAAGGCTTGCTGCTTTTGACGGTCGGCAAGGGACCGAAGGCGGTCGCGGATCCGGTCGGCACCAAGCAGAACGTGACGGTCACCGTCGATCCGCTGGCGAACGACGAGCCCGGGACGGGCGCGCAGTTCGATCCGGCGTCGCTCCAGGTGTACGGCGTGATGTGGGGACAGCGGGCGATGATTCCGGGGCAGGGCGTGTTCATCGTGAAGGCCGGGAAGATTGCGTTCGACCCGGAGCCTTTGTTCCGTGGGGTGGTGTCGGTCGCGTACCGGGTCAGTGACACGACCGGGAACAAGGCGAGCGCCTCTGTCACAGTCACCGTCGCGCCGGTCGTTCCGGTGATCAAGGACGACATCGCGACCACGCCGTACGAGGCGGCGATCACGGTTGCCGTACTGATGAACGACCAGCCTGGCGATGCGAGCGCGCCGCTCGTCGCGGGCGGCGTACGGCTGATCGATCCGGTGAACGGCGATGCGCTAGCAGCGCTAGCCGTGCCGGGGGAGGGGACGTTCACGGTGCAACCGTCCGGTGCGATCCGGTTCGCGCCGGTGGACGGCTTCGCGGGGGTGGCCGTACCGGTCGGATATCAGGTTGCCGACCGCAACGGCACGATCGGCTCCGGTTCGCTGACGATCACGGTGCAAGCGCGTCCGATCGCCGTACCGGACGAGGCGCGGACCAAGCAGCACGTCGCGGTGACGATCGACCCGCTCGCCAACGACAAGCCAGGTCCCGGCGCGACGCTCGACCCGGCGTCGGTGCTGCTCGTCGGACCGGGCGGCGCACTGGTCGACCAGGTCACTGTCCCTGGGCAGGGCACGTACGTCGTTGACGACGGCAAGGTCACGTTCGCCCCGGACGCCACGTTCACGGGCACCGCGCGACCGGCGGCCTACAACGTGAAGGACAGCAACCAGAACTCCGCCCGCGCGACCATCACGGTGACGGTCGTGCCGGTGCGGCCGGTTGTCATGGACGACAGTGCGGAGACAGCCTTCGGTACGGCGGTCGACGTCAACGTGCTCGCCAACGACAAGCCCGGTGACCCGTCGGCGCCGCTCCTCCCGAGTTCCGTCGTACTGCGGGATCCGGCTGACGGCAAGGAGAAGAAGTCCGTGACCGTGCCGCACGAAGGCACGTTCGTGGTCGGCGATGCGGTCAGGTTCACACCGGCGAAGGGCTTCGTCGGTACGACGCGTGCGCTGGCCTACCGCGTCACCGACGCGAACGGTACGTCGGACACCGCGCTCCTCGACGTCACGGTGGCGGGACCGTTGCTCGCGAAGGCTGCACCCGACACGGCAACCGGTACGCCGGGCAACCCGGTCGCGGTGAACCCGTTGCTCAACGACAGCGGCACGATCGAGCCGAGCTCGGTCTGCCTGCGTACACCGGCCGGCACGTGCGCGAAGAGCGTCACGAACGGCGCGGGTACCTGGTCGGTCGGCACGGACGGCACCGTCACACTCAAGCCGGCCGCCGCGTTCACCGGGACCGCGAAGGTCACCTACGAGCGGACCGACGAAATCGGCGAGACGGTCACCGCGCCGGTCAAGTTCACCGTCGGCGCCGGGCCCACGGACACTCCCCGCACCCTCAACGGCGCCGAGCTCGCCCCGACCGGCGGCCCTCCACCCATCGTCCTCACCGTCGGCACCCTCCTCGCCGCCCTCGGCGCAACCCTCGTCCTCCTCGCCCGCACCCGGAAGTGAACCTCCAGGCCATCACGATCGCGCCCGCCGAGGACCCCCGCCGCTCAGAAGCGTCCGGGGCGGGCAATTGTGATGGCCTACAGGTCCAGCACCATCATGATTTCGTCGCGGTAGTCGTCGGCGGCGACGCGGACAGCGCGGGGGTGGGCGCCGACGACGCGGTAGCCGAGGGGGCCGTAGAAGTTCTCCAGGCCGAGGCCGCTGCGGACGGTGAGTTGCAGTTGCTCGAGGCCGAGGTCGACGGCGGACCCGCGCAGGCCTTCCATCAGGATCCGGCCGGCGCCGGTCCCTTGGCACTCCGGGTGAACCATCACCCGCAGCACCGTCCGCCAGTGCGCCTGCAGCCCGCTGCCGCGGCTCACCAGCATGCCCATCCCGACGTACCGCTCACCGTTGTGGAGCACGCCGAGCAGGTCCGTCCCGGCCGCGACCCGGCCGAGGGCGCCGTCGAGGTTCTCCGCGATCTGCTCGACCGGCGCCGGCGCGGTGTACCCGACCGCGCCGCCCGCGTTCGTCGCCGCCACCCAGGTGTCCAGCAGATCCGCCCGCAACCCCGCACCGAGCGCCTCCTCCGGTTCCGCCACCAGATACTTCACCGCACCTCCATCTGCGACTGAGTTGCAGATAGTCTAAGCCTGGAGAGGCTGGGTACACCGTCGTACATGGCCACCGTCACACACCGGACAGTCGACGTCGGCGGCGTCGAGATCTTCTACCGCGAGGCCGGCCCGCCGGACGCACCCGTCGTCCTCCTGCCGCACGGATATCCGTCGTCGTCCTTCCAGTACCGCGCGCTGATGCCCGCCCTCGCCGACGGGTGGCGGCTGCTCGCGCCCGACTTCCCCGGGTTCGGCTACAGCGACGCGCCGGCTGGGTTCGACTACAGCTTCGGTGGATACGCGGAGCTGCTGGAGGGCTTCCTGGCCGCGCTGAACGTCGACCGGTTCGCGCTGTACCTCTTCGACTACGGCTCCCAGGCCGGATTCCAGTTGGCGCTGAAGAACCCCGAGCGCGTCGTTGCCCTGATCATCCAGAACGGTGACGCGTACGAGGAGACGCTCGGACCGAAGTACGACGCGTTGAAGGCGTACTGGGCCGACCCCACCCATGAGCGCCGCGACGAACTCGCCCAGGCGGTCACCCTCGACGGCCTCCGCGAGGAGGTGCTCGGCGAGGTCGAGCCCGAGGTCGCCGCGCGAATCAGCCCCGACCTCTGGCAGCTCGCCTGGCCGTTGATGCGCGAGCACCGCGACGTCATGATCGGGTTCTTCGCCGAGATCGCGGACAGCGTACGGCGCTTCCCGCAGTACCAGGCGTACCTGCGCGAGAACGAGCCGCCGACCCTGATCGTCTGGGGACCGCAGGACGGCTACATGCCCGCGGAGTCCGCCCGGGCGTACCTGGCCGACCTACCGGACGCCGAGCTCCATCTCCTCGAAGACGGCGGCCACTGGTTGCTCGAGACGCACCTCGACGAGGTTGTCGCGCGGATCCGGCCGTTCCTCAGTCGGCTGCGGGACGCGTCGGGACCGTGGTGAGTTTGTCGGGGTTGCGGATCAGGTACAGCTCGGTGATTCGGCCGTCCGTGCTCTTCATGAACGTGACCGTGTCGGGTTCGTTGTCGTAGTACGCGACATAGGCGAGCTCGTCGTTCAGGGACGCCATCCGGATCTCGAACCCCGGGTTGTCCGCGAGGACCGCGAACAGCCAGCGGGCGATCTTCTCCGCACCGTGGATCGGCCGGAGGGCGGCTCTCTTCTTCCCGCCGCCGTCGCTGATCAGTACGGCGTCCGGCGCGAGCAGCGCGACCACCTGGTCGAAGTCGCCGGACCCGGCCGCCTGCATGAACCGCGTCGTCAGCTCGTCGTGGCGCGCCTTGTCGACGTGATGCCGCGGCTGCCGCGCGTGCACATGCTCGCGGGCCCGATGCGCGAGCTGCCGGACGGCGGCCTCGGACCGGCCGAGGGTGTCCGCGATCTCGCCGTACGGCAGATCGAAGACCTCGCGGAGGACGAACGTGGCGCGTTCGAGCGGCGAGAGGGTCTCGAGGACGACGAGCATCGCCATGCTGACCGAGTCCGCGAGCTCGACCGCGGCCGCCGGGTCGTCGTCCGTCGCCAGCGGTTCCGGCAGCCACGGGCCGACGTACTGCTCGCGCCGGGCCTTCTGCTCGCGCAACCGGTTCAGCGCCAGTCGCGTCGTGATGCGAATCAGGTACGCACGCGGGTCGCGGATGTCGTCGTGGTCGATCGCGGCCCAGCGCAACCACGCCTCCTGGACCACATCCTCGGCGTCGCTCACGCTGCCGACCACGCGGTACGCCGCCCCGACCAGGACGGACCGGTGCTCGGCGAACTCGCGCGCCAGTTGCTCCTCGGTCACTGAACCGGCCTCAATTCGCAGTACTCCTTGTAGCCCTGACTGGTGAGCCCGAGGGCGGCATTGATCCGCGAGCGGTAGTTCTCCAGCGCCGCGATCGCGGTCAGCTCGACCAACTGCTCCTCGCTCAGGTCCTGCCGCAGCCGCTCGACCTGCTCGTCGGTGACGTCGGGTGGAGTGGCCGTCATCGCTTCGGTGTAGTCCATCACCGCGCGCTCCAGATCCGTGTAGACCTCGCTGTCCCGCCACTTTGGCACATCGTGCAGCTTCGCCGGGTCGATCCCCCGGTGGTGGAACTCCCAATACCCGAAGTCCATGCACCAGCTGCACCCGATCCGCGCCGACGCCACCATCACGCTCAGCGCCTTCAGCTCCGGGTCCAGCGCCTTCCACCGCTCCGCGGTCGCCTCCATCAAGGTCGTCGACAGCAGCACCCGCCGGTTGTGCAGCGCGACCTTCACCGGGTCCGGCACCTTCCGGAACTTCCGCCGGCTACCCCACTCCACCAACCGCACCACCAACGACCGCCGATGCTCCATCCCAACTCGCGCCATCTCATCCTCCAGAGTCCGTCGTCACCCCGAGGACACGCCCCACCGCCGCCCTGTGACATGACCCCGCTCACACCCGCCAACCTCAACTTTGAGAACCCACCAACCACGAAACGGGCGGAAAAGTGGTTGGTGGGTTCTCAAAGTTGGATTTGGGGTAGGAGGGGGATGGCGAGGGGATTGGATATTCATTCGGTTCGTGGCATACTCATTCACATGAGTGTGACGGTGGCGGTGGCCGGTGCCAGTGGGTATGCGGGGGGCGAGCTGCTCCGGTTGCTGAGTAGCCACCCCGAGGTGGAGATCGGCGCGCTGACCGCCGGCGGGAACGCCGGTACGGCGCTCGGTGTGCACCACCCGCACCTCGTGCCCCTGGCCGGGCGCATCCTGGTCGAGACCACGGCGGAGAACCTCGCCGGTCACGACGTGGTGTTCCTGGCCCTGCCGCACGGACAGTCCGCCGTCATTGCCGAGCAGCTCGGAGATGACGTCACCGTGATCGACTGCGGCGCGGACTTCCGGCTGGTCGAGGCCGAGGCGTGGGTCGAGTTCTACGGCGGCGAGCACGCCGGCGCGTGGCCGTACGGACTCCCCGAGCTCCCGGGGCAACGGGACAAGCTCCGCGGGTCGAACCGGGTCGCCGTGCCGGGGTGTTACCCCACGGTCTCCACCTTGGCCCTGCTCCCCGCCGTACAGAACGGGCTCGTCGACCCCACCCAGTTGGTCGTCGTCGCCGTCAGCGGTACGTCGGGCGCGGGCAGGGCCCCGAAGGCACACCTGCTCGGCGCGGAGGTGATGGGATCCGCCTCGGCGTACGGCGTCGGCGGCGTGCATCGCCATACACCGGAGATCGAGCAGAACCTCACGCCGTACGCCGATGCGCCGGTGAGCGTCTCGTTCACGCCGGTGCTCGCGCCGATGGCTCGCGGCATCCTCGCCACCTGCAGCGCACCGGTTGCCGACGGCACCGACTACGCCGCGCTCCGGAAGGCCTACGAGGACGCGTACGCCGACGAGCCGTTCATCCACCTGCTGCCCGAGGGGCAATGGCCGCAGACGCAGGCCACCCTCGGCGCGAACACCGTGCAGTTGCAGCTCGCCCTGGACCAGCGCACCGGCCGCGCCGTCGTCGTGGCCGCGATGGACAACCTCACCAAGGGCACCGCCGGCGCCGCCGTGCAGTGCATGAACCTGGCCACCGGTCTCGACGAGACCCTGGCCCTGCCCCTCGTAGGAGTAGCCCCGTGACGCTCGATATCAGCCGGGACGCTGCGCTGGATTCTTGGGTCGATCGGAGCGCCGGGGTCACCGCGCCGGCCGGCTTCCGCGCGGCCGGGGTGATCGCCGGGATCAAACCAGCCGGTACGCCGGACCTCACCGTCGTGGTCAACGACGGCCCGTACGACGTCGCCGCGGGCGTCTTCACCACGAACAAGGTGAAGGCCGCGCCGGTGCTGTGGTCGCAGCAGGTCCTGACCGCCGGCAAGCTGAAGGCCGTCGTCCTCAACTCCGGCGGCGCGAACGCCTGCACCGGACCCGAGGGCTTCCAGGACACGCACAAGACCGCCGAGAAGCTGGCGTCGGTGCTCGGCATCGGTGCCGCCGAGGTCGGGGTCTGCTCGACAGGGCTGATCGGCGAACGCCTCCCGATGGACAAGCTGATCCCCGGGATCGACGCGGCCGTCGCCGCGCTCGGCGATGACGCGGCCGCCGGGCTAGCTGCCGCCACTGCAGTCATGACCACGGACAACGTGCCGAAGCAGGCTGCGCTGACGCACCCGGACGGCTGGAGCATCGGCGGGTTCGCGAAGGGCGCCGGGATGTGCGCGCCGAACATGGCCACGATGCTCAGCGTGATCACCACCGACGCCGTCCTCGACCAGCCGCACCTCGACCACGCGTTGCGGAACGCGGTCGGCAAGACCTTCAACCGGCTCGACGTCGACGGCGGTACGTCGACCAACGACACCGTCCTGCTGCTCAGCTCGGGCGCGTCCGGTGTCACGGTGACTCCCGAGGCGTTCGAGACGGCCCTCACGACCCTGGCTGCTGACCTGGTGAAGCAGTTGCAGGCTGACGCCGAAGGCGTCACGAAGCACGTCAGCATCACGGTCCAGGGCGCCGCGACCGAGGCGGAGGCGCTCGCCGCCGCCAAGATCGTTGCCGAGGACAACCTGTGCAAGACCGCGTTCTTCGCGTCCGACCCGAACTGGGGCCGGATCGCGATGGCGGTCGGCAACGCGCCCACCGCGTTCGACCCGTCGCTGCTCGACATCACCCTGAACGGCGCTGCCATCTGTGTCGCCGGCGGCAAGGGCGTCGACCGCTCCGAGGCGGACCTCAGCGGTCTGGAGATCGACGTGGTCATCGACCTGCACGCCGGCCCCGCGTCGGCGACCGTCCTCACCACGGACCTGTCCCACGCGTACGTCGAAGAGAACTCGGCGTACTCGTCATGAGCGAACGGAGTGAGCTCATCATCAAGCACAGCTCGTTTCGTGCCTCATCCGCGCCCGGAGCGAAGCGAGGACGTGGATGAGCTATCCAGAGGCGGTAGAGAAGGCCGCTGTGCTGACCGAGGCGCTGCCGTGGCTGAAGCAGTTCCACGGGAAGACCGTCGTGGTGAAGTACGGCGGGAACGCGATGGTCGACGAGAAACTCAAGAGGGCGTTCGCCGAGGACATCGTCTTCCTCCGGTACGCCGGCGTACGTGTCGTCGTCGTGCACGGCGGCGGACCGCAGATCAGCGACATGCTCGGCCGGCTCGGCATCGACAGCGAGTTCCGCGGCGGGCTCCGGGTCACCACGCCCGAGGCGATGGACGTCGTCGGCATGGTGCTGGTCGGCAAGGTCGGCCGGGAGTTGGTCGGGCTGCTGAACGCGCACGGGCCGTTCGCGGTGGGGATGTCCGGTGAGGACGCGGGCCTGTTCACCGCGGAACGCCGTACGGCGCTGGTCGACGGCGAGCAGGTCGACATCGGGCTGGTCGGTGACGTGGTCGAGGTCCGGCCGGAGGCGGTGGTCGACCTGATCGACGCCGGCCGGATCCCGGTGGTGTCGACGATCGCGCCGGACGAGGACGGACTCGCGCACAACGTGAACGCGGACACCGCGGCCGCGGCGCTGGCTTCGGCGCTCGGCGCGGAGAAGCTCGTCGTACTGACCGACGTGGCCGGGCTCTACCGGAACTGGCCGGACAGCGACGAGATCATCACCCAGATCGACACCGACGAGCTCGCGGAGTTGCTGCCGTCGCTGGCGTCCGGCATGGTGCCGAAGATGGAAGCCTGCCTGCGCGCGGTCGAGTCCGGCGTCTCCCGAGCCACCGTCATCGACGGCCGGGTGCCGCACTCGCTGCTACTGGAAATCTTCACCGACGCCGGAATTGGAACCCAGGTGATCCCCTCATGACCGAACTGCTGACCGTCGACGGCACGCAGGCCGCGCTCACCGAGCGGTACTCCAGTGCGCTGATGAACACGTTCGGCGCGCCGAAGCGGGTGCTGGTCCGTGGCGAGGGCGCGTACCTGTGGGATGCCGACGGCAACAAGTACCTCGACCTGCTCGGCGGGCTCGCGGTGAACTGCCTCGGGCACGCGCACCCGTTCGTGGTGTCCGCGGTGACGTCGCAGCTCGCCACCCTCGGCCACGTCTCGAACTTCTTCGCCTCCGCGCCGCAGATCGCGCTGGCCGAGAAGCTGCTCGGCCTGTTCGACGTCCCGGGCAAGGTGTTCTTCACGAACTCCGGCACCGAGGCGAACGAGGCCGCGTTCAAGATCACCCGTCGTACCGGCCGGACGAAGATCGTCTCGACGGTCGGCGCCTTCCACGGGCGGTCGATGGGCGCGCTCGCGATCACCTGGAAGCCGGCGTACCGGGAGGCGTTCGCGCCACTGCCCGGCGACGTCGAGTTCGTTCCGTACGGCGACGCGGAGGCGCTGGCCGCTGCGGTCGACGACCAGACCGCGGCCGTGGTACTCGAGCCGATCCAGGGCGAGAACGGCGTCGTCGTACCGCCGGCCGGATACCTGCAGGCGGCGCGGCGGATCACCCAGCAGCACGGCGCGCTGTTGTGGATGGACGAGATCCAGACCGGGATCGGGCGGACCGGGACCTGGTTCGGCTACGAGGCCGAGGGGATCACGCCGGACCTGGTGACCGTCGCGAAGGGGCTCGGGGCCGGGATCCCGATCGGTGCGTGCATCGGCCTCGGCGCGGCCGCGGACCTGCTGCAGCCGGGGAACCACGGGACCACGTTCGGCGGCAACCCGGTCGCGGCGATCGCCGGCCTGGCGGTGCTGACCGTCATCGAGAGGGACGGCCTGCTCGCGCAGGTCAATGCTGTCGGCAACCACCTTGCGTCGTCGATCATCGCGCTCGACCACCCGCTGATCGCGGGCGTCCGCGGTCGCGGTCTGCTGCTCGCGATCCAGTTGACCAAGCCGGTGTCGGACCAGGTCGCGGCGCTCGCGCTCGAGGCCGGGTTCGTGATCAACAACCCGATCCCGGACGCGTTGCGGCTGGCGCCGCCGTACATCCTCAGCAAGGCTGATGCGGACAGTTTCGTCGCGGCCCTTCCGGGGCTGCTCGACAAGGTGGAGGCGTGATGGTGCGGCACTTCTTGCGGGACGACGACCTGTCGCCGGTCGAGCAGGACGAAGTACTGACGCTGGCCGCGCAACTGGCGGGGGATCGGCACGGGCACAAGCCGCTCGAGGGTCCGAAGACCGTGGCGGTGATCTTCGACAAGACGTCGACGCGGACGCGGATCTCGTTCGCGGTCGGGATCTCGGAGCTGGGCGGCGTACCGCTGATCATCGACGCGCAGACCTCGCAGCTGGGTCGCGGCGAGCCGATCGCGGACACCGCGCGGGTGCTGGACCGGCAGGTCGCGGCGATCGTGTGGCGGACGTTCGGTCAATCGCGGATCGAGGAGTTGGCGGCCGCGTCGTCGGTGCCGGTCGTGAACGCGCTGACCGACGAGTTCCACCCGTGCCAGATCCTCGCGGACCTGCAGACGGTACGTCAGCACAAGGGCTCGACGGCCGGGTTGAAGCTGGTCTACCTGGGCGACGGCGCCAACAACATGGCGCACTCCTACCTACTCGGCGGCGCGACCGCCGGCATGCACGTCGTGATCGGATCGCCCGCGGACTACCAGCCCGATCCGGACGTGCTCGTGAGCGCAGCGGCGATCGCCGAGAAGACCGGCGGATCGGTCGCCTGGGCGGAGGACCCGATCGCGGCCGCCGACGGTGCCGATGTCGTTGCCACCGACACCTGGGTGTCGATGGGGCAGGAGTCCGAGGCGTCCGACCGGGAAGCGCCGTTCGTGCCGTATGCCGTGACGGAGCAACTGCTCGGCAAGGCGAAACCGGATGCGATCGTCCTGCACTGCCTGCCCGCCTATCGTGGCAAGGAGATCGAGGCGGCCGTCATCGACGGACCGCAGTCGGTCGTCTGGGACGAGGCCGAGAACCGGCTGCACGCGCAGAAGGCGCTGCTGTCGTGGCTGCTGGCAAGGAGCTTTGAGGCATGAGCGAGCGCAGCGAGTTCATCATCAAGCACAGCGCACCTTGTGTCTCATCCGCGCCCGGAGCGAAGCGAGGACGTGGATGAGCATCGCCGTACCGACCACCAAGACTGCGCGGCAGCAGCGGATCGTCGATCTGCTCGGGCGGCAGCCGGTGCGGTCGCAGACCGAGCTGGCTGATCTGCTCGCCGCGTCCGGGCTGGCGGTCGGGCAGGCGACGCTGTCCCGGGACCTGGTCGAGATCGGTGCGGTGAAGGTCCGCGACTCGTCCGGCCAGCTCGTGTACGCCGTACCAGGTGAAGGCGGTGACCGTACGCCGCGTGCCGGTGAGGCTGCTGCGTTCGAAGCCCGGCTGGCCCGGGTGGCGTCCGAGCTGCTCGTGTCGGCAGAGGGCAGCGCCAACCTGGTCATTCTGCGAACCCCGCCGGGAGCGGCCCAGTACTTCGCGTCGGCGATCGACCACGTGGGACTGGACGACGTCCTCGGCACCATCGCCGGCGACGACACCGTGATGGTCGTCTCCCGGAACCCGACCGGCGGCGAGGCCCTGGCCGCCCGCTTCCTGAGTCTTGCGCAACGCGCCGAGGCAAGACCCGACCGGCAGCCGCTGAAGGATCTGACCGATGACTGATATGAGGACGTGTTCGTGAGTTCAGGAGAAAATGCGGCGCGCGAGTCGGCCTTGTGGGGGGCCCGGTTCTCGGGCGGACCCGCCGACGCGCTGGCGGCGTTGAGCAAGTCGACGGACTTCGACTGGCGGCTGGCGCCGTACGACATCGCCGGGTCGAAGGCTCACGCCAAGGTGCTGCACCGCGCGGGTCTGCTGACGGACGACGATCTGGCCGCGATGCTGGAGGGCCTCGACGGGCTGCTGGCCGACGTACTGTCCGGAGAGTTCCTCCCCGCTGCGGAGGACGAGGACGTGCACACCGCGCTGGAGCACGGTCTGCTCGTTCGGCTCGGTGCCGAGCTGGGCGGGCGGCTGCGTGCCGGGCGGTCGCGGAACGACCAGGTCGCGACGCTGTTCAAGAGCTACCTGCGCGAACACGGCCGCATCATCGGCCGGTTGCTGCTGGAGCAGGTGAACACGCTGGCGGATCAGGCCGAGCGGCATCTGGGTGTGGCGATGCCGGGGCGGACGCATCTGCAGCACGCGCAGCCGGTTCTGCTGTCGCATCATCTGCTCGCGCACGCCTGGCCGCTGATCCGGGACCTGGATCGGCTCGCCGACTGGGACGCTCGGGTTGCCGCGGATTCGCCGTACGGCTCGGGGGCTCTGGCCGGTAGCTCGCTGGGACTGGATCCTCAGTTCGTAGCGGTCGAGCTGGGATTCACGAACTCGTCGGCGAACTCGATCGACGGTACGTCGTCGCGGGACTTCGTCGCGGAGTTCGCGTTCGTCACCGCCCAGATCGGCGTCGACCTGTCCCGGCAGGCCGAAGAGGTGATCCTCTGGGCGACCAAGGAGTTCGGGTTCGTCGAGCTGGACGACGCGTTCTCGACGGGGTCGAGCATCATGCCGCAGAAGAAGAACCCGGACATCGCTGAGCTCGCCCGCGGCAAGGCCGGGCGACTCATCGGGAACCTGAGCGGTCTGCTGGCCACGCTGAAGGCGCAGCCGCTCGCGTACAACCGGGACCTGCAGGAGGACAAGGAGCCGGTCTTCGACTCCATCGACACCCTCGAGGTGCTGCTGCCCGCGTTCACCGGGATGATCCAGACGCTGCGCTTCAACGCGGAGCGTCTGGAGGAGCTGGCACCGCAGGGCTTCTCACTGGCGACCGACATCGCTGAGTGGCTGGTCCGCCAGAAGGTCCCGTTCCGCGTCGCCCACGAACTGGCCGGCGCGTGCGTCCAGGAATGCGAGAAGCGCGGCATCGAGCTCTGGGACCTGACCGACGAGGATCTGGCCGCCATCTCGCCGGACCTGACTCCGGAGGTCCGCTCCGTCCTCACCGTCGAAGGCTCCCTCGCGTCCCGCAACACCCGCGGCGGAACCGCGCAGGACCGGGTCACCGAACAACTGGCCGAGCTGCGGACTCGCGCCGAAGAACACACCACCCGCCTCGCCTGACAGCGAGCGGCCCCGCGTCATCTAGGGTGCTGCGCATGCGCCGTTCGTTGCTTGCCGGTCCTGTGTTGGAGGTGGCACCGAGGCTGTTGGGGATGGTGCTGCGCAGCACCACGGACGAGGGGACTGTCGCGGTCCGGCTGACCGAGGTCGAGGCGTACGACGGGCCGAACGACCCGGGCTCGCACGCGTACCGGGGTCAGACGGCCCGCAACGCGGTCATGTTCGGCCCGCCCGGCTTCCTGTACGTGTACTTCACGTACGGCATGCACTTCTGCATGAACGTCGTCGTCGGTCCGGACAGCACACCCTCGGCCGTCCTGCTCCGCGCCGGCGAGGTGATCGAAGGCGTCGAACTGGCCCGCCTCCGTCGCAACCAATCCGTCCCGATGAAGACGGATCGCGATCTTGCGCGCGGACCGGCTCGGTTGTGTGTTGCCCTGGGCATCGGACGTGAGGGCAACGGCGTGGACCTGCTGGCGAAGAACTCACCCATCGCGCTCCTCGACGGCGTCGGCTTCGACGGCGTACCCGCTACCGGCCCACGCGTCGGCCTGCGCGAGGCAGCCGACCGTCCCTGGCGCTTCTGGATCCCGAACGACCCGACAGTCTCGCCGTACCGCCCGCACGTCCCCAAGAAGCGGGCCTAGCGGTTGGCCAGCTCGAGCACGTAGTCCAGCTGCGGCAGCCCGTGCTCCACCTCCGGATCCGGGAACAGCCCGACGTGCTGCACTCCGGCCGCCTCCAGCGTCTCCACATGCGCCGCCGCGTCGTCGAGCGTGCCGATTGCCCCGATCGCGGTCCACCAGTCGCTCGGCATCCCCACCAGACCTGCCTCGCCCGACGCGTCGTACAACTTCTTCATCTCGTCGAAGAACGGCAGAGCGGTCAGCTGCGGCGGCCGCTCACCGATCCGCCAACCGAGCCACGGCGCGGTCCACTCGTACGCCGTTTTGCGGTCTTCGCGCACGCACATCGCCGCGAACACCGCGACCACGAACCCCTCGGGCGATCCGGCGTACTCCACCGACTGACGCACGTACGGCGCGGTCGCCGGCTCGGCCAGCACGACACCGCCCGCGACCCGCCCCGCGAGCGCCATCGACTTCGGACCCTGGACACCGAGCAGGATCGGCGGCACCTCCGCCGGCGGAGCGTCCAGCTTCACCTTGTCGAGGAAGACCGTCTTGCCCTCGAAGCTGACCTCCTCGCCACGGAGCAGCCGGGTGACGCTGGTGGTCACTTCCTCGAGGGCAGCCAGCGGCGACTTCGGCCGGACCCCCATCTGGCCCATCCACGACTGCACGCCATGACCGATACCGGGCAGGAACCGCCCCGGCCCGAGCGCCTCCAGCGTCGCGAACTCCATCGCGGTCACCGCGGCCGTGCGGGCGACCGCCGGCACGATCCCGAGCCCGACGGTCAGCCGCTCGGTCGACGTCAGCGCGGCCGACACCAGCGACGGACCAGCCGTGAAGAAGCAGTCCTCGATGATCCACAGCTCGTCCGCCCCACCACGGTCGAGCCGCCGGGCCACATCGGTGACGAGCGCGGCCGGGTAAGTACGCGGGAAGCACATTCCGATAGCGGTCATGGGGAGACGGTAGGGGAGAGCACCGACAGTTCATGAAGGACGGGTCAAAGGTGTCCGCGGACCGCGAGGGAGGGCGACTAGCGGCCCGGGCTGCGGGTAGGTTTCTGGTATGGCCCGTCCGCACTACTCGTCCCGTCTCGAGGACTGGTTCAACCTCGGGTTGCAGGCGGTACTCCGGCGTCGTGGCTGGCAGGAGCGGATCATCCCGCAGGTCGGTTACGGCAACACCGAGTTCGTTCGGGTGCTGGCCCGCGTGGTGCTCGGGCGTGACCCTCGCAACCAGCCGCGGTACGACGAGGACCAGGTGATGCGCGGCTGGCGCGTGTTCGTGACGGCACCGGCGACCAAGGTGCCGGTGACGGTCACCGTCGGCGGGCAGACGTTCGACGCCGTGACCGATCGCGGCGGGTTCATCGACCTGAACGTGCCGGTGGTGCTGCCGCCGGGCTGGCACGAGATCGTGCTGGGCGTTCACGGCGACCGGCAGGCGCGTGCGCGGATCTTCGTCCCGGACCCGGAGGCCACGTTCGGTCTGGTCAGCGACATCGACGACACGGTGATCCTGACGATGCTGCCCCGTCCGCTGATCGCGGCCTGGAACACGTTCGTCCGCGACGAGCAGGCGCGCCGCGTCGTACCGGGAATGGCCGGTCTGTACGAGGAGTTGCTGGCGGACCACCCGGGTGCCCCGATGTTCTACCTATCCACAGGAGCCTGGAACACCGCACCGACGCTGACTCGCTTCCTCGCACGGCACGGGTACCCGCCGGGGCCGTTGCTGATGACGGACTGGGGACCGACCAACACCGGCTGGTTCCGCAGCGGCCAGGAACACAAGCGGACCGCGCTGCGCCGGCTGGCGCGAGAGTTCCCCAACGTGCGCTGGGTGCTGATCGGGGACGACGGTCAGCACGACCCCCAGCTGTACGGCGACTTCGCGCAGACGCACCCCGACCACGTGCTCGCCATCGGCATCCGCCAGCTCACCCCGGCCGAGCAGGTCCTGTCGCACGGTCTACCGGTCCCCAACCCGGACCCTGGTGCCCACGACCCACACCGGCCGACCGCCGTGACAGTGCAAGGTCCGGACGGACACGCCCTCCGTCCACAGCTCCGCTCGGTGCTGACACGTCCCGAACCCACCTGAGTCGCCGTACGCCGGCGTACAGGACACTAGTGCTGACCGACGTACTCGAGGAGAGAACTAGTGACCGAACGCCGCACTCAGGTGCTTGACGACCTGGAGAGCCGTGGCCTGATCGCCCACTCCACCGATCCGGATGCCCTCCGGGCCTCGATGGCGGCGGGACCGATCACCTCCTATGTCGGTTTCGACCCCACCGCGCCAAGCCTGCACATGGGCAACCTGCTGCAGCTCCTGACACTGCGGCGGCTCCAGCTGGCCGGCCACAACCCGATCGGGCTCGTTGGCGGCGCCACCGGGTTGATCGGCGACCCCAAGGAGACGTCCGAGCGGGTGCTCAACCCGAAGGACATCGTCCACGAGTGGGTCGAGAAGGTCCGCGGACAGGTGGAGAAGTTCGTCGACTTCGACCAGTCGCTGCCGAACCCGGCCCGGATCGTCAACAACTACGACTGGACCAAAGACCTCAACACGCTCGACTTCCTGCGGGACATCGGCAAGCACTTCCCGGTGAACCGCATGCTCGGCCGCGAGGTGGTGAAGGCGCGGCTGGAGCAGGGGATCAGCTACACGGAGTTCAGCTACGTGCTGCTGCAGTCCCTGGACTTCCTCGAGCTGTACCGGCGGCACAACTGCACTCTGCAGACCGGCGGCAGTGACCAGTGGGGGAATCTGACGGCGGGTGTCGAGCTGATCCGTCGTACCGACGCCGGCAAGGCGCATGCGCTGGCGACGCCACTGGTGACGAAGGCCGACGGGACGAAGTTCGGGAAGACCGAGTCCGGGACGGTGTGGCTGGACCGCGAGCTGACGACGCCGTACGCGTTCTACCAGTTCTGGTTCAACAGCGACGACCGCGACGTGATGCAGCTGGTGCGGTTCTACACCTTCCGCACGGCGGAAGAGATGGCCGCCCTCGAGCAGGCGACTGCCGAACGGCCGCAGGCACGAGAAGCGCAACGGGTACTGGCTGAGGACGTGACGACCTTGGTCCATGGCGCCGAGGAGACTCGGCGGGTGCAGGAGGCCTCGAAGGCCTTGTTCGGCCAGGGGGAGTTGGCGTCGCTGGACGGCTCCACGCTCGTGGCAGCACTACGCGAAGCACCGCACGTCGAGCTGGGCGCCGGCGAACCGATGCCGACGTACGGCGACCTGCTCGTGAAGTCGGGCCTGGTGGCGAGTAAGTCGGCCGCACGGCGGACAGTCGCCGAAGGCGGCGCGTACCTGAACAACGAGAAGGTGAAGGACGCGGAGTACGTGCCGGCCGCGGAGGACCTGCTGCCGGGCGGCGTGCTGGTGCTGCGCCGTGGGAAGCGTTCATTCGCAGGGGTTCTGGCAGCGCCGACGCAGGGCTGACGCTGCGGTGTGGGAGTGGACTCCACTCCCACAACCGGGTTGCCGAAGGCAAATTACAAGCCTGTGATTCAGCCCACCGGGAGCCGATTTGACCGGTCACCTGGGGGCCACGTAATGTTCTTCTTGTTGGAGCGAAGCGCGGGACGCGAAAGTGGCCGGCCGCTCCGAACCCCCAAAGGCTAGAGCAGCCGAAACGTGTCCTCGGACTCGGGTCGGCCGACTGGACGCGGGTGGAGGGTCAGAAAAATTGAGTCTTGACTCGGTGGATCTGGTCCGGTAAAGTAACGCAGGTTGCCCCGGGAGCCTGGCTGCAAGGCCAAGCTGCGGTGTGCGTCCGATTCTTGAGAACTCAACAGCGTGCCGAAAGTCAATGCCGAAATTGTAGTATCCCCGTTCACAGGCATTGGGCAGTTTCATTCACCTTGGTCTCTTCGAGGCTTTAGGTGGTGGGTTGTCTGTGTTTGTGGCGGATTCCTTTGAAATATATACGGATAACAATAGCCAGTAATGGTTTTGTTTCTGATTCAAAGGATCAGTTCGATGTTGTTGACTCTCCGGGCCTTTGGGTCTGGGTTGTCTATATTTTTCAACGGAGAGTTTGATCCTGGCTCAGGACGAACGCTGGCGGCGTGCTTAACACATGCAAGTCGAGCGGTAAGGCCCCTTCGGGGGTACACGA